>QHCE01000030.1 GCA_003243955.1 Acidimicrobiales bacterium
GGTTCGAATCCCGCCACCCCGACTCTGTGATGTCTTGGGACATAGGAAACTCCTGAACCCGCGGGTTCAGGAGTTTTTCTTGGTGCGGGGTTGGTAGTCGCGGTAGGAGCTGAGGGTGAGTTCGCGTAGGAGTTGTACGGTGGCGGCGGTGTGCGTCGACTAGGCCGCTGGGTCGATCCGCGATCACCCGATCCTCGACCGTAGTGGCATGCTGATAAATCATCACTAGTGCATCGATGCCGCCGGTGGTGGGTCATCGGTGCAATGGGTTCCGCGCGGCGGCAGGGTCCGGTCGATGAGGTATGCGACCTCCGCAGCCAGTGAGCAGGGGCTGTGAGCAGCAGCGGGGTGACCCTCACCGACGAAGGTGAGCAGGTGGCCGTTTTCTAGAGTGGCAGCAAGGGTGACGGCGTCCTGGTATGGGGTGTCCGGGTCGCCGGTGGTGCCGACCACGAGAATTGGAGCTGAGCCGTGCGCGCTCCAGGGCCCGGCGTAGCGGCTGGCTCGTTTTGCCGGCCATTGCTGGCAAGCGTTAGCGTGGGAGTGGTCGTAGCCAGGTGGGCCATATGCGGCCATCGGCCCCATCCGAGGTGCCGCAGCGGCCGAAAGCGCCAGACGGTGACGCAAGAGCGGTTTGCTGGATGGGTAGACTCGGTCGGCGCACTCTACCGAAACGTTGGCGGCGAAGAAATCCGACTTGGAACCTATGGAGTCGACGTACGATCCGCCGCGCTGTTCCGCAGCGCTCAAGTTCTTGGCGATTCCTAGCCAGCCGGATCTGCCACCATCAAGGGCGAACATGACGCGGTAGGTCAGCGTTGCTCCGTTCGTGACGACTTTACCGTGGGCGTCACGAACTGGGTTGTTATCTAAACCCGACACCAACGTGTCGTAGGCAGCCACTGGATCGCCGTGCCCGAACGGGCAACCCGAGCTGTCTGCACACCAGTGGAGGAAGCGGCGCAACGCCCCCTCAAGCGCGACGTACTGCCCATAATCGTATTTGTACGGATTATTGGCGTATGCCTCGGGATCGTAGGCACCGTCAAGGGCCATCACTCGAATCCGAGTGGGAAAGAGGTTAGCGTAAACGGTGCCGATGAACGTCCCGAATGATACCCCGAAGTAATTAAGCTTCTTGTCGCCGACGGCAGCTCGTAATAGATCCATATCGCGGGCGACATACTCGGTTCCGATATAAGGCAGGAGATCACCACTGCGCTTTTGGCAAGCGGCGTTGAACCGCTCGGCGGCCCGCTGCCCGCGCTCAAAGGCTCCCGGCTGGACGCTCGCGGATACTCCCGCCCACGCCTGCTGGGTCTCCTCCGCGGTCATGCACGTGACGTGCCCGCTGTCGGCGACACCTCGGGGATCGAAGCCGACGATATCGAAGCGGCTAGCCAACTCCGCCGGAAATTTACTGACCACGATGTTGACAAATTCGGCGGCAGAGTCGCCCGGCCCACCGGGGTTGACGAATAACGAACCGATCCGGTGCTTGGAGTCGGTGGCGAGGTGGCGTTTGAGGTTCAACGAAAGAGAGCCTCGGCCCAGATTCCGGTAGTCGCGGGGAACCTGTGCGGTCGCGCACTGGAATCCCTTATCTCTATTAGTACAGTCCTTCCATGACAAGGAGGGAACCTGGATACCGGGCAGGCCGCCGGGAGGTGAAGCGTCCTCTGCCGCGCTCACCGGGACGGTAACTGCGGCCGACAAGAGTGCCGCGGCAAGTATTACGCCGGCTGCGGCGGTTCGGCAGTGGCCCCGGAGTCTGATCATGCGTGCCTCTCTCGACACTAGTCAATAGCCTTGTGCCGCATACACAGTGTTTTGACCTGATTTTCAGTGGGAAGCCGACCTCTCCCTCATGCAGCGGCAAGACCGGCTCGTGGTGGTCCCACCGTTACGCACACACTGCTGGTAGCACCGCACACCATTGGTAATGGAACCAATGCGCCCTCCTGACAACCTTCCCAGGAGCTACTCCTGCCAAGGGAATGCCACACGAGCCCAGCACGCAAAATCATACATGCTCGCCAGGCCCTACTTTCGGCAACTTTCAGGTACTGACACAAAACTATTATCCCGAATTCTGAAATCGGAAGGGCGAGGTAGACGCGTGCCGTGGTGACCCTCTGTCGAACAGGCCGCAAGAAAGTAGAGCGTAAGCAAGTCCCCGACCCGAAAGGAAATGGCGATAGTCGAAATACGACCAGTTGGAATATATGCCGAGCTTTACGAGAACTCGAGAATAGAACTTCCTAAATAGACCTTCCTTCAAATAAAGCGCTCTTTTTCTGATCGAAGTATCAGCGATAGGTCAAGGTACTGGGGTATCCCCACAGGCTGTTTCCAGCTTTCGATGTCTTGGAGTTGACGACTGATATACTGGACGAAACCAAGACCATAAGGAAAGGGTCCGCCTTTAGGCACTGATAGCAGCTGGGTATGGAGAACAGGATGTCACAGTCACAACCTACGCCGCGCCGATGGGGCAGCTGAGCCTCCGCAAGAACAAATCGACGTAAATGATGAGAGAATAGATTCATGTATTCAGAATTAGAATCGGGGAGGATTTTGCGAAGCGCTTTCTCGAAGGCGGATTTCGACGATCCGGTTTCTTATTTTGGGCGCGCGAGTGACATCTTCGACGCTCTAAGCTTTGCCTGGCTTTTTTGGCCTAAGCTCGTAGAATTATATGGAGCGGTGTTCTTCGCGCTGGATGGAAATGATGAGCGAGAGATCGACAAGCGTTTACACACGGCGTTCGGTGATGCTCATCCTGAATGGCCCGCTATGCCTTGGAAACATGCGGTAAACAGTTACAACAGGTTCGAGGTTGCGCACCTATTTTATGTTTGTCGTGAGCCAAGTAGCCTGATTTCTAGAGCAGCGAAAGAACTGAGTCATTTCTTGGTTCAAACGTGGCAGGCTCGGCTACGTTGGGAATATCCTGAACGTATCTTCTCTGTCCAGGTGGCCGAACCGGATGATTCTACAGAACTAAGTATTGAAGTCTGTCAGAAATCGCCCGACCTTGAGGTGCCGGACGGCTGGAACGAACAGCGGCGGTGCATAGAACTTCCTCGGCGATAGTTGAACGGCAGCGTATAGTTCGCCACCATGACAGAAAAGCAACTGCAGCAGTTCGGGGCCGTGCTGAGTCCTTATCTCGAGCCGGATGAGCAGCTGCTGGATGTGGCCGTTATCCAACCCACCGCCGGTGTAACCGGCGCTGGCGTCGGCATAGCCGGCCGAATGGGCACTAGGCTCGCGAGAATCGGAGCAGTGCATGGGGAAGAAGGCAGCTTGGCCTCTGGGTTTCCCGCCTCGGCACCGACCGGCCAACGAATGCTGCTGTGGGTCACGAACCGACGAGTACTGGTCCATACGGTGTCGGCCACTAGTCAAGCCCAGGGTCAATGGGTGGCTCCTCGATCGGCGATAGCGGGGATCCAGCGGCGGCCACGCATGCAGCTGATGGCCAAGTTCCGCCTACACTTTGTGGATGGCTCGTCGACCTCGATCATGACCATGCGGCGCCAAACCATCGACGCCCTCACTAATCAGTTGGGCAAGATCACCACGAGTTGAGAGCTCCACAGCAGGGCGCGGAATGGAGACAGCCAATGAGTACATCGGGTGTGTGGGTTGTAGTGGCCCTGGAAGGGCAGGACGTAACCCGCCTCACATCACGGTTTTGTGCTGCACTGGCAGCTCACAGTAGCGATCCCGAAGTCCGGGAACGTTGGCAGCGGTGGGCGGATGCACCGGAGTTGGTGACCGGGTATCGACCAGAATCGCCAAATTCTCTACATCAAGTGCTGGACGAGGCGTCACTGTCGTTCCTCGAGCTAGACGACATACCCATCGCGCAGGCCGGGAGCCTGATCCACGACTGCTGGAATAGCGCCTCCCAACAGGTAGATCCGGCTTGCATCACGGCCCGTAAAGCCGGCCCCGTGCTGGCGCTTTTCCACGGCCTTGGCCCTGAACGCGCCGCCAAAATTCCGGGCTGGTGCGGCAATTTTCTCCCCACACCGGCCGAATGTCAGGCAGCACTCGCCGATATCGAAACCATCCTTGCGCCCTCTCAACCGCAATGGTCGCAGACGCTAGCTCGAATAAACTTCTGGCTGACTGAGGTTGGCAACGCCCACCGCGATGCCGATCAGATGACGAGCAAGGTGCTGGAATGCTGGCGTGCCGCCGCGGCCAAGGGATTAGGGTTGTGTGGCACCACTGACATGGTTTAATCGTGGCGTTTTAACCCCCCATTGACCAGCCCATGACAGCTCGGGGTAAGTCTCCCACTTTGTTGCTAATCAGTGGCAGAAATTCGTGGAGCGGCATAGCCATCGCGTCGGTCCCGTCAGCGCGCCGGTGCCAATAGCTGTCATGTCCGCCATCGACGGCGGCCACTACCAGCGGCAGGCCGACGCTCGCAGCAATATCAGGCAGTTGGAGGGTGTCGAACGCGTATCGATGATTCTCACCTTTCCCGTGCAGGCATATGAGTAACGCCTGGGGAACGGCCGTGAGGAGGAATACTGAGCGTCCAGTCGACACGGCCCTTCATAAAGCGGCTGGTCAAGATCCCTGCGACTTCCTGGGCTTCGCTCCCTGCGACGTGTGATCAGGACTGCCTATCAGCCCAGTCAATGGCGCTCTGCGTCCAAGGTCCTTGTAGCGTTCGGCTCAGTAGCCGCGTCCAGGCAGTTCAGCAGCTGATCGAGGCCGGCTTTCATCTGGTTGGTAGTAAGGTGAAGCTCCCGGCGCTGGTGCAGGAAAAGCCCAGCACCGAGAAGAGCCAGTAGCGCGTCGGCCAGGTAATTCGCGGAAATATCGGGGCGAGCCTGAGTAAGCAGCAAGGCGAGATGCGCACGATGCGTCTGGTAAGCACCGCTGCGAAAACGGGCTGTAGGGGCGTGGCATTCAGCGAAAAGATGCAGCTCGGCCTGGGTGTCGAGCCGATCAATGTAGGCGTGCAAAAAAGCCCGGATCCGTGCGATCGGCGGGGCTCCAGGGCCTAACGGCGGTGACCCAAAGAGAAACTCCTCCTGAAAACGCCGCTCCCCATGGTCGAGAAGGGCGTAGGCGAGACCAGCGCGATCTTTGAAGCGCCGATACACCGTGCCGACGCCAACGCCCGCCTGTGCGGCAAGTCCGTCCATGGACAGAGCAGCTACTCCGCTGGAGGCCACAATCGTCTGAGCCACTGCCAGAAGAGCCTGCCGATTACGCGCCGCATCCGACCGCTCAGCAGCCGGCTGCCCAAGCACGGGCAGCATCACCCGACCTGAAAGCTGATCGTTGTAAGTTTCCACGGCTGTCGCACCTCCTGCGGCCGCTCATTGTAGATGTCGAAAGTACCAGAAAAAACATCAGATTACCGTTGCAAACGGAGATTCTTCCGGTTACTCTAAACGGAGAAGCATCCGCTTCGACTATCTCAGGGAGAGGTACTCAGATGCCTGTTGCCACACAACCATTTACCGGCGTGTTCGTCGCAGATCCGGTGCACTCATCGTTTGTATTCGCCGTTAAGCACATGAAGGTTTCCCTTTTTCGTGCTTCATTTGAAGACGTCAGCGCTCGCGCTGTCGCCGATGAGCAGGGCACTCGATTTGAAGGTGCGGCTCGCGTGGAGTCAATCTCAATCAAGAACCCGCCAGAATTCCGCCAGCACGTCCTTTACGGCGCCGACTTCTTGGATGCAACTAACTACCCGGAGATCACCTTCCGTTCCAAGGATGTACAGCTAGACGAAGATGGCACCGCGACTCTGCAGGGCGAGCTGACTATCAAAGGGATCACCAAGCCGATCACCGCGACTGGTACCTACCAGCCCCTAGTCGAGGATCCTTACGGGAGAACACGCACCGCGATCGAGTTCAGCGCGGCAGTCGACCGCCGCGATTGGGACCTGAGCTGGCAAGCGCCGCTACCCAAAGGCGGAGACGCGCTCGGCTATCACGTGCAGCTGAGCGCACACGTTGAGCTGGTTAAGGAAAGCTAGCCATGGTCATTTTAGGCCTGTGCGGAAGCCTGCGGCAGGGTTCCTACAACCGGCGGCTACTTCAAGTGGCTGAAGCAAAGCTGCCCCTGGGTGAGACTCTCGATGTGTTCGAGGGTCTCACCCAGATCCCGCCGTATAACGCCGACAGTGCGGCACCCCAAGCCGTGAAGGCGCTGCGTGAGGCGATCATCGCAGCCGATGCGGTCTTGATTGCCACCCCGGAGTACAACTCCTCCGTTCCTGGGCAACTAAAAAATGCCCTGGATTGGGCATCGCGGCCCTTCCCGGACAACTCACTGCGCAACAAGCCTGTAGCGGTCATAGGTGCCTCTACAGGTTTGTTCGGTGCTGTCTGGGCGCAGGCCGAACTGCGAAAAATACTCACCACTATCGGAGCGGATGTAGTCGAGGGAGAGCTACCCGTTGGCCAAGCCCATGATGCCTTCACCGAAGACAACGATCTAGCCGATCCCGGCCTGGCTTCAGCGCTGAGTGACCTTCTCGACCAGCTGCTGCATAAAGTACCTATTGAAGCCGACGCAGCTGCTAAGCACTTCGAGCGGGGAGTCCTAAAATAGTCAGGTGTTGATTAGCGCCAATTTGGTACGAAGCGCGGCCCACGTCGTTCGTAGCGTACTAGCCGAACGCGACTCGAAGCTGGCATTTGCCTACGCCGGCTGCCTCATTGCGGCACAGCGGGACATAGAGCGCAGGCTTGGCGTCGCGATGCGTCGCGAATCGGTAGCGATCACCGACCTCAGACAGCGTGCCCAACTCCAGCTGGCTGACTGCGTAGCCAACTACGCGCTCGCGCTACTTGGCGCACGTCACCGCGAGACCGCGCTTCGCCAGCAGGTCGCACATAGCGGTGTCACCACGCTGGTCGAGTGGGCACAGCAACGGCGACAAGATCCGAAGCACAGCATGCTGGCGCTGTTTGAACAATGGATCATCCAGGGCCATCCGCTGCATCCGGCCGCAAAAGTCCGAGTAGGCATGAACCCTGCCGAAGTTCTAGCGACGTGCCCGGAGTGGGGTAATACTGTCGAGCTCCGCGTTGTGGCACTGCATCACGCCGCCGCGCAGGAGTACGGCAGCGCTATAACGCAATCACCCGCACAACAGCGACCGTTGACCGACCTACTGTTGCGCGAACATCCACAGCTGCAAGCTGCCGTTGTTGCCGAGTACGGAGCCCAACAACGTTTCCAAGACAGCGTTACGCTCCTACCGGTGCATCCTTGGCAGGCCGACCATGTGTTACCGCAGCGCTTCGGTTGCGAACTCAGTGATGGCACGCTGCGGTTTCTGCCGGTACGCATTCCCGCACGGCCGCTGGTGTCCTATCGGACGCTCATCCCGGTGGCCACGCCGACCGCGCCTCATCCGAGCCACCTTAAGACCGCGCTGAGCGTTCAGCTCACCAACGCGCTGCGGGGCGTCTCACCGTCCGCCGCCCACAACGGGCCGCAAGTCTCACGACTACTCGAGGAAATCCTGCGGCGCGAGCACTATTTCAGCGGTCGCTTACAGGTACTGACCGAACCAGCGGCAGCACACTTTCAGTTCGATGAACCTCAGACAGCCACCAACGCACAGGCCTTGCCCCGTAGTTGCGAACTGGCGGCGCTGGCACGGCACAATCCCGAGCTCGACCTTGGCGAGGATGAGCTGCTACTACCCGCCGGTGCGCTCACCGCACGCTCCCCGTTGTCGAACCAGCCCATTCTGGCAGAGCTACTCGATGCCCTACGCGCCGCAGAACCGAACGCGGCTGTGCTCGGCAACCGGGCAGATGCGGCCAGGTACTTCGCTTATCGTTATGCCCAAGTCTGTGTTCCACCGCTCCTAACGCTGCTTACCCGGTACGGCGTAGCGTTAGAAGCCCACGGGGAGAACTTGCTGCTGGGAATCCGGGGTGGGGAGCCTCACCGGTGCATGGTGCGCGATTTTGGCGGGGTGCGGATTCATTCCCAGCGGCTGGCCAAACAGCAGCTACACATACAGCTACGGGCCGGCAGTGTGATCACCACTAATGACGACCACGAACTACGTCATAAACTGTATTTCGCACTGTTTACTAATGAGCTCAACCAGCTGGTCTCATGCCTGTCAATGCTCTCGGGACTGCCCACTGCGCAACTGTGGCAGCCGTTTCACGTCGCGGCCGCTCATACCTTCGACAAGCTCGCGACTGAACCCGGGATTCGGCGCGCCGCTCAGGAAGACGCCCGAGCGCTGCTGGAACAACACTGGCCATACAAGGCCATGCTCTCGATGTGGCTGCGCGGCGAAGTCACCGATTACAGCTATCTCCCTACGCATAATCCGTTTGCCGTCACCTCAAGGGGGAACGCGTGACCTCACAGCGCGCAGCCCGCTCGCCAAGCGCAACAAACGACGAATCGGCAGAGCTGCTCTCGTGGGCCACGCGGCACGCGCCGCCACTGGCAGCCGCACTACCAACGGTGTTGACCCAGGCGCGGCTCATCGTCGCCACTAACCTAGCCGCGGCACTACAACGGGAGGGGCTCGGCGAGAACGTGTCGCTTTCCACAGCACACGACGTTGGATTCGCCAGAGCTGTGCTGCTTCAAGCCCGCTGGCGCGGTAAGCCGCTCATCGATCCAGGCCCTCTACTGGCCGAACATCGGGCGCTGCGGGAAGCTCCTGACTATCACGCGGACGTCTCCAATGCCGTTGCCCATCTCGGGCTCACTTTGGCTCGGCACTCTTCGTTGAGTGGCACAGCACACGTCGGACTTTCTGACTACCTGGCGGCGGGGCCATCAGTGGCGAATCTGCTAGCTGACCAGGCAAATTTGCTCGGCCACAACATCCATCCGCTAGGACGGCTACGCCGTGGCTGTAGTCCGAGTGACGCTCTGGCCTACGCGGCGGAATGTCAACCATCGGCTCCGGTGATGCTTCGCGTTGTAGCTGTGAGAAACGACTGGGTGTTGCGAAGTCGAACCGCCGGAAACAGTGCGCGGCTCGACGAGCTGCTACTCGCCGAGTTCCCCGCGCTTGCTACCGAGTTGGCGCAGCTACGCGCACCGCAGGGATACGCGCTAATTCCCGTTCACCCGTGGCAGTACGACAACGTGCTGCGGCACAGCTTCACCGAGGAGCTGAGCTCGGGGACGATCGCTGTGCTTGCGATTCGACTACCCGCGACACCTACTACATCCATGCGCACTCTCGTGACCGTGCCGGGGGCAACCGGGCGGCGCTGGGCGATCAAAACCGCGCTCAACATGCGCCTCACCTCGACCCGCCGCGATATCTCGGCGGCGACTATCGCCAACGGCCCCCGCGTCAGCAGCACGCTCGCCGCCATCGTGGCAACCGACCCGTGGTTGCGAAGCCGAGTCAGCATCGTTCGTGAAGTCGCCGGAAGTTGCTGGCATCCAACACCTCCCGAGACAGATCCAGCGAGGGCTCGCGGACTTGCGGCGCTACTGCGCGAGGATCTAGGCCGTTACGTACAGCCGAGGCAGCTAGCGATCAGGTGTTCGTCGCTGATGTCGGGGCCACCGAGCTCGCCGCACCAGCTGCTGGCTAGCGTCATCGGCCGTTTGGCGCAGTGCCGCGGCTGCACAACCAGAGCCGCCGCAGGGACATTTCTGACCCAATACGCGGACTACTTCGCGACCAGCGCGCTAGTGCTGCTGTCACGTTACGGAGTAGGGCTGGAAGGTCATCTCCAAAACACCGTGCTAGTTCTTGGTGGCGATGGAGCACCCGCACGGGTGCTGCTGAGCGACTTCGGCGGTATACGGCTGCACCTGCCCCGGCTAGCAGCCGCTGGCTACTCGTTGCACCTGCATCCCGGCTCGATTACCGCGCATAGGCAGATCGATAATGTGCGCACCAAGGCCTACTACGCATGCCTACAAGCGAACTTGGCACAGTTGGTTCTTGGCTTGGCCGCCGAATGCCAACTGCCGCCTGAGGAGAGCTGGCAGCTGATCTGGCATCAGCTAGAACAAGCTTTCGATTATCTGGCTCATACCCCGTTGAGCGCAAAAAACGCGGCCTCTGACCGTGCGGCGCTGCTCACTCCTACCACCGCCCAGCGCGCATTTGTGACTCCGGCCCTAACGCCGGCCGGATTCCCAGCCGGCGGCGAACCGTATATAGAAGTACCCAACCCGCTATACGACACGGCTCGAGTACGCAATAAGCTGCATAGCCATGATGAGCAGTGACAGGATCCGTAAAATCGGCGTGGTGGTCTTAGTGATCGCCCTGGCTGCCGGAGGCGCGGCCGCAGCTATCGGTGGCTGTTCGACCCCGCGGGGGTCAACGTCAATGGTTAAGGTCCACCACTAGCGTAGCTCTTTGGCCACCAGCTCAGCGATTTGAGCAGTGTTCAAAGCTGCCCCCTTCCGCAGATTGTCTCCGCACACGAACATCTCCAAACCGTGCGGATCATCCAAATGTCTCCGCAACCGACCTACCCATGTTGGATCGGTGCCCACCACGTCTGCAGGGGTCGGGAAATCTCCCAGCGCGGGATCGTCGTAGAGCACCACCCCGGATGCGTCAGCAAGCACCTGTTGGGCTTGAGCCTGGCTTACCTCACGGTCGAACACCGCATGTATTGCTAACGAATGACCGGTCACTACAGGCACGCGAACACAGGTGGCGGTCACTTTCAATTCCGGAAGTTGCAAGATCTTCCGAGTCTCATTACGTACTTTGAGCTCTTCGCTGGACCACCCATTCTCCTGCAAAGAGCCGGCCCACGGCACGACGTTAAGCGCTAGCGGGGCCGGAAACGGCCCGTCGGTGTCTCCGATAGTTGCGCGTAGATCTCCAGCTCGGGTACCAAGCTCGAGGTTGCCCGCGACCTTAACCAACTGATCCCGTAGCGCGTCCACGCCCGCTTTTCCAGCTCCTGAGGCCGCCTGATACGACGCCAACACGAGCTCCTGTAACCCAAACTCTCGATGCAGCGCACCCACCACCACGATCATCGACAGCGTGGTGCAGTTGGGGTTAGCAATGATGCCGCGTGGACGGTTACGTGCCTGCTCCGGATTTATTTCAGGTACAACAAGCGGTACATCCGGCTCCATGCGAAATGCCGCCGAATTGTCCACCACCACGGCGCCCGCCGCTACAGCAACCGGTGCCCACTTCGCGGCAAGCTCGTCAGGAACATCGAACATGGCCACATCAACACCGTCAAAAACCGCTGGCTCTAGCAACTGCACTTCTACCTGCTTGCCGCGGAGCGTGAGATTACGACCGGCCGAACGACGTGATGCGACCAGGCGAATGTCACCCCAGCAGTCTTGCCGGGACGAGAGCACCTGAAGCATCACCGCACCCACGGCGCCAGTAGCACCTATTAGCGCCAACGTCGGTTTGCGGGCAGCCATGCTTATCTCCCTGTTCCGGCATACACTGGCGCTTCTTCGGCCGCGCCCAGTTCAAATGCGTCGTGCAGCGCACGCACAGCCACATCGAGATCGCACTCTCGACACACCGCCGAGATGCGGATCTCAGAAGTGGAGATGATCTCAATGTTCACACCCGCGCCAGCTAGCGCTTCACAAAAAGTGGCTGTCACGCCGGGATCAGCCCGCATCCCGGCGCCTATCAGAGACAGCTTGCCAATCCGCTCATCGAAAGTCAGCTGGGTAAATCCGACCGTGGCTTGCACTCGCCGCAGTGCTTGCAAAGCCGCGGGGCCATCGGCGATCGGCAGCGTAAAAGAGATATCGGTGCGAGCAGTCTCGGGCGCCGAGGCATTTTGCACGATCATGTCGATGTTGATATCGGCAGCAGCAACGGCGCGAAAAATTACCGCTGCCGAACCTGGTGAATCCGGCACTCCGCCGACGGAGATCTTGGCTTCGCTGCGGTCATGGGCGACCCCGACAATGATTGCTTGTTCCACAGCAAGCTCCTCAATAGAACCAGTCACAAGAGTGCCCGGCTTGTTAGAATACGACGATCGGACGCGAATGGGCATACCGTTGCGACGGGCATATTCCACTGACCGCAGGTGGAGCACCTTCGCCCCGCACGCGGCAAACTCCAGCATTTCCTCATACGTCACCGTGTTCAGACGTCGAGCGCGCGGCACAATACGCGGGTCCGCGCTGTATACCCCATCTACATCGGTGTAGATCTCACAGACATCGGCCCTAAGCGCAGTGGCCAGCGCGACAGCGGTGGTGTCGGAGCCGCCACGCCCTAACGTCGTAATGTCCTTAGTGTCTTGCGCTACTCCTTGAAAGCCCGCCACGATCGCGACAGCGCCTTCATCTAAAGCTCCTCGAATTCGGCCGGGAGTTACATCGATGATGCGCGCCTTACCATGCGAAGATGTGGTGATCATCCCGGCCTGGGAACCGGTAAACGACCGGGCGTCAAATCCGAGCGTGTGAATAGCCATCGCTAGTAGCGCCATGGAAATACGCTCGCCAGCAGTAAGCAACATGTCGAGCTCGCGACCCGGTGGAACCGGTGTGATTTGCCTAGCAAGCTCGGCGAGGGAGTCTGTGGTGTCACCCATCGCCGAGACCACAACCGCAACGTCATCGCCGTTTTTTCGCGTTGTAACAATCCGCTCGGCTACTGCTTTAATCCGTTCGGCGTCGGCCACCGAGGAGCCGCCGTACTTTTGAACTATTAACCCCACTGTCTTACTCCCGTACAGACGCGCCGAAGCTGAACCATCACCATGTAAAGATCCGACACCGCGTAAACCCCAACTGAGCTGATTGTTACTAAGTAGTTAAAAGTAACGTATTTTCCTAGACCAAAGACTTTACTGGCCTGATTACTTTTCGATCTCCTTATTAACCTGCCGAATACATAGAGGTATGAAACATTGCTACTGCTCTAAGCTTTGATGGTGTGACCGTGCCTCAAATGCCTCACACTACAGCCGATGCGGGAAATCGTAACGACGCTGACAGCGAACTCACCAGCTATGCCGCTGGCGAGGCGAGTGATTGGGGTGTGCCCGTAAACACCGCCGAGCTCGGCTCACACCGGCGCAGCTGGAGTCGGCGCCCATCTAAGAACAAGCTACGGTTGCGGCGGTCCGTCCGAACCAAGATAGTGCTAATCCTGCTGCTGCCCATACTTACCATCGCGCTGCTGGGCAGCGGTCACCTTGTGCAACTGTGGTGGGATGCCGATTCGGCCGCACAGGTGAACCAAGTTGCCGCATTAAGCGCGCGGGCCAACGAACTCGCCGGCGCACTACAAGCCGAGCGCGCCGCGGCGGCGACCATCCTGGCCGGAAATCTCACGCCGTCCGACGCCGATTTCAGCACTCGACGCAATGCCACAGATACCGCGGCCCGCAATTTCTCTAGCTCTGCTGCTGGCCTGAGCAACACAGCACTCTTTTCAGGAGCTATAACCAGAGCGCAGCGGGCGGGCGACTCCGTGGTTTCACTCGCCAAAGAGGTGGAACATCGCAGCTTAAACAGCAACCAAGCGGCCGCGCGCTACAGCAGCGCAATCAGCGCGGTGCTGGCCGTTACCGACCGTGCGGCTCACAGCTCCGCTATCCCGGAGCTCGCCAACCGGTTACGCAGCGCCGCCTTGTTCTCTCATTACGGCGAAGCCAGTGCCTCCGAGGGCTACCTGCTCTACACCGCCGCTGTGAGTAGCGGCTTCGACCCAGAGACTTACCGGAATTTTCTTGCAAGTTTGCGTGATCAACAGGCATATCTAGAGCAGTTCGAACAGATTAGTAACCCAGCAGACCGACGCCTGGTAGAACAGCAACTGAACCGATCCCAGCTAAGCGGCCTCATCGCGACCCAAACAGCCGCCGTCGGCAGTGGGCCATCCGGCGAGCTAAACATCAACTCTGACGAGTGGCTAAGCGCCGCCAGCACCAAGGCCAAACTCGTCAGCACGGTGCAACGGCGCCTAGCTGACCGGTTATCCGATAGCAGCTCGGCCGAGAGAACCCGGCAGCTGCTCTACATGGCGGGCGTGGCGCTGCTGATGGTAGGGCTGACCGCGCTCAGCGTACTGATCCCACTCCGAATTGCCCGCTCCCTGGCGCGATCGCTGAGTAGACTACACAGCTCCGCCCTGCAAGTAGCTCAACGAAGCCTACCGGAGCTGGTTGAGCAGCTACGCAATATTGACGGCGCACGGGGCAACGCACCCAAAGTCGCGCAGGTGCACGCGGCAGCGATCGCGACATTGGACCAGCAGCTGACTGATCGCACAGGAGACGAGATAAGCGATGTGGCATATGCGTTAAACCTGGTGCACCGCGAGGCTATCGACATCGCCGTACAGCAGGCACAGCTGCGGCTCTCAATTTCGGCTACTTTCATTAACCTTGCGCGCCGGAGTCAGCTCCTAGTGGACCGGCTTATTCTCCTGATCGACAACTTACAATACGGCGAGCGCAATCCCGACCGCTTGGCAGAGCTGTCCCAGCTGGATCATTTAGTCACTCGCATGCGACGCAACGACGAGAACCTGCTGGTGCTCGTGGGAGCCGAGGGGGGCCGTCGATGGACACATACGGCGTCGTTGCGCGATGTGCTGCACGCCGCTAGCGGCGAGATTGAGCAATACACTCGAGTGAAAATTAGCAGCGTGGTACCAGTCGACGTCTCTGCCCACGCCGTGAGCGATATCGTGCACTTAGTGGCAGAGCTAGCCGAAAACGCCACGACGTTCTCTCCGCCTCAAACTGACGTCACCCTGCAAACCCGCATCTCACTCGGCACGATCATGCTTGAGGTCGCCGACCGCGGAATTGGCATGTCACCCCAGCAACTTGAAGAGTTCAATGAGCGTTTGCGCTCGCCAAGCGCAATGAATGCCGGCGCTTCTCGCATGATGGGCTTGCACGTGGTGGCCAAGCTAGCGGCCCGACACAAGATATCGGTGACTCTAAAATCCATCAATCCTGTTGGCACAATTGCCATAGTGACGCTTCCAGCAACGTTGCTTCAGGTCACAGAAGTTGGTGGTACAGAAGGTGGGGGTACACGCGAGATCACGGAGTTGCATAAACCACCGCCGGCGGCTGCCCCTTTCGACTCGACCGCTTGGGCTCCAGCCCGGCCCCTAGTTTCACCGCCGCACAGCGCTACTCAAGAGAAAGTAACGTCTTGGGCAGGAACAGCTGACGAGCAACCCACCGAGCTTGTGCGAGCGACCAGCGACGACGAGCAGTCCACTCAACTGGTGAGAGCGTCCGTAGACGACGAGCAGTCCACCGAATTTGTTTCGCCAGCTACTGTCGACCGAAGTCAGCCCCACGATCATAAACACTGGCGGTATGGCGAGCTCGCCAATCGGCCAACCGACATCGCGTTAACAATTTTTGAATCTATCGAGTCCGAATGGTTCCGCGAAGTACCAGCTGGGAGTAAGGCCCGCCTCGAGCGGGCTACGCAAACGCGCAACCCAAGCTCGACAAGAACATCCAGCGAACTGGAGCAATCAACGATCCTCGCCGAATCTTCTGCTGAAGCTGGAGTGAAATCCGCTGCTGGCGATCGTTTGTTGCTCAAGGCGGTCGGAGCGACCGCAAAGCCGCCGCTGATACGCGCGCGTTTTCCTATGCCTAAGCTCAGCGGCGTGGCGGTGGAACATTCCAGCTCGCCAACACAGATACGGCCTGAATGGCGCTCAGCAGCCGACGTGGGATGGCAACGCGCGATTGTGGCAGTCGCACCTCGCTCTGGAGGTTTGACAGCTGCGGGCCTACCCAAACGTGTGCCCATGGCCAATTACGTACCGGGCAGCGCTTGGACACAGGAACAGGCTCTCGCGGCCGCGGCGCCGCTAGAGCGCTCGCCCGAAGTAATTGGCGCAGGACTTGCCCGCTACCGCAGCGGCGTAGAGCACGGTCGGCAGATGGCGCATACCGATCATCCAGCTAGTCCTGCCACGAAAAACTTTTCGGAGGAATAGATATGAGTGCACCCATTACCCATTCATCGCCCAACGGGGACAGCTCGGATGTCAGTTGGTTAATCGAAAGCTTTGTGCAACAAGTGCCCGGCGTCGCGCATTCGGTTGTTGCCTCCGCCGACGGCCTACTCATGGCCTCCTCCGCAGCGCTGCCGAGAGATCGAGCCGACCAGCTGGCTGCTATAGCCGCCGGAGTGGCGAGCCTCACTCAGGGTGCGGCAACCGTGTTTGATGGTGGCAGGGTCAGCCAAGCCGTCGTGGAGATGGAGAGTGGGTTTCTCATCGTCATGGCAGCTAGCGGTGGTTCTTGTCTGGCAGTGCTAGCGTCACAAAGCTGTGACATCGGCCAGGTTGGCTATGAGATGGCACTGCTGGTAGAGCGCGTCGGCGAGGTACTCGCTCCGCAGCTGCGCACATCAGCTGGTGCCTGAAGTGTCAAATACCACGCCCCCGCAGTCCATGGCCATGGCCGCGTTCAACGCAGCCAAAATCGTGATTGCAGGTGGTTTCGGAGCTGGCAAAACGACTTTGGTAAGCACAATTTCCGAGATACGGCCGCTTACCACCGAGGGCTCGATGACGGCAGTGGCCAGCGACATTGATGACGCCGCGGCCACTCCCGATAAACACTCCACCACCGTGGCATGGGACTTCGGGCGGATTACGTTGGACTCTGACCTTGTCCTGTACCTATTTGGCACTCCCGGCCAATCCCGGTTTTGGTTCATGTGGGATCAGCTCGCGCACGGCGCGTGTGGCGGGATCGTGGTACTAGACACCCGTCGGCTAGCTGATTGCTTCGCTGCGATTGACTTCTTCGAAGCCCAGCAGCTCCCGTATGTCGTCGCCGCTAATTCATTTCCCAAAGTCCCGCTACATAGGACAGACGACGTGCGTGAGGCACTCAGCATCCGTCCTGATGTTCCGGTCCAAAACTGCGATGCGCGGGACCGGGGTTCGGTGAAAGCAGTCCTTATCACGTTGGTCGAGCACATGCTGCGACTTCAGAGCAGCGCGCACGTTGGAGCTTTGGGCGACCGCACGCTCGGCGGAGCTGCCTATGGACACCGTGTTCGCTAAACGGCCCCCGCCAAAAAGTCATCTGCCAAGGCCGCAGGAGCCGCCGCCTACGAAGAAAGTGGAGCAAGGCGGCTCAAAAACACGTGGAACGCCGGCAGGGGCTTTTTTGGCGGGGGCCGCTAAACGAAGTGCCGAACGGTGTCCCATCCAGGGTCAGAAGTCCAGGCAACGCGGATGGGGCGCCGCTGCTGCTTACTCCACACCTCCACCTGGTCAGGAACCACGCCCTGGGCATAGGTGTAGAAGTGCAACGTCATGCGATCGGGCAACATGGCTGAAGCCACCAGTACCGCCGAAGCTCCCAACAGCGCTACCAACCCCCGGGTCAGACCCTCCAGCTCGATCAGCTCGCCAGTATCGGGTTCAACTGGTACGAATGGATCGCCTGAGTCAGCGACGCTCGCGGACTGCTGGTACGGAAATTCAATCGTGCCGAGAAAATCAAACAGCGGATAGTCCAGCCGAGGCAGCGGAACCCGAACGTGAAGCCGAGCGCTACGGCCCTGCTCATCCACGCCTTCTAGCTGCGCCCAATGGACACCGTTGAACTCTTTAGCCAACGCCGCCACTGCGCCGCGTAGACCTGCCCCGTCGAGATCCTGCATAGCGTCACTGAAACGCACCTCGCCAATCCAGCGCTCGGTGTCATCCTCGCCGAGAATCCAATCAAGCAGCAAGAATGCTAACCGCAGCCGCTCGGCGTCCTCTAAATACGGCAGCGCAGCATGTGACACCGCGACGTGCAGGCGCCCACGGTCGGGGTCGACTTCAACGCCGAATCGTGCTTGCTGGGGGGAGATGGACCGATTGCCCCAAACGATCTCGCGACGCAGCGCGCCAGGGTTGGGCGGTCGAGCTGAGTAATACTCCCAGAATTCGTCATCGCCAGGTCCCGCCCGACGCCAACGCTCAGTAAGCGGACGCAGCTCCGGGGAACCCTCTGAGGTAAGCACTAAAGCGTGGCGGGCCAAAATTCCGTCCAGCAGCTCCCAGGTCAGATCGGGATGGATTGCGGCGAGTTTCTCCGAAAGCGCGCGCACCATTCGATTCGACAACGCGCGGCGACCACGTTTCGTACCATCGGCAGCAACGTTCGCTCCCTCGGTTTGAGCATCCTCGGTCGATAGCCCCTCGGCGATTTGGCCACAAACACTTGGCCACCAAGCCCAAAACTCCTTGACCGCGGCCTCGGGGTCCCGCCGCCATCGCGCGAAGTTCACCACACGGTCGAGTCTGACGCATGACTAGCTCAGGTACCACACCAGGATCCTGTCGAAATATCAAACACGTCACGTTCTATCCGCACGGCGCACCGTAAGCAGCAGAGGGTCGTCGCCGACATCAACTAGTACTTCATCACCGTCGCGAATATTTCCTGCCAGCAGCTCGCGTGCCAGTGGGTCCCCAATCGCCGATTGCACCAGGCGTCGCAGCGGCCGAGCCCCGTATGTAGGGTCGTACCCGTTGATCGCCAGCCATTCCCGAGCCGCTGGACTTACACGCAGCGCGAGCCGTCGCTGAGCGAGCCGCCGAGTCAACCCAGCGACCGCGATATCAACAATCCGTTCCAGTTGTTGCCCGCTCAGTTTGTTGAAGATGACGATGTCATCGAGCCGGTTCAAAAACTCCGGCTTAAAGTGTGCCCGCACCACTGACATCACGGTCTCCTTCTGTGCGCGGCGCCCAGCCATCTCATCGATGAAGTCGTCGGCGAACGCGGCAGAAGCGAGGTTGGAGGTGAGGATCACGATGGTGTTGCGGAAGTCGACGGTGCGCCCCTGGCCATCAGTGAGCCGACCGTCGTCTAGGACCTGTAACAACACGTCGAAAGTGTCGGGATGTGCTTTTTCCACCTCGTCGAGCAGCACCACACTGTAGGGCCGGCGGCGCACAAGCTCGGTGAGCTGGCCGCCCTCTTCATATCCCACGTATCCAGGTGGCGCCCCAACCAAACGTGCGACCGAATGCTTCTCGCTGTACTCGCTCATGTCGATGCGGAGCAGAGCCCGCTCGTCATCGAACAGGAACTCCGCTAGCGTTTTAGCCAGCTCGGTCTTGCCCACCCCGGTAGGACCAAGAAACAGGAATGACCCGAGAGGGCGATCGGGGTCGGCCACGCCAGAACGAGCCCGACGCACCGCGTCGGCTACCGCGATTACGGCTTCAGGTTGCCCGACCACCCGTTTTTCCAGCTCGGCCTCCATCCGGAGCAGCTTCGCAGTCTCGCCTTCCAGTAACCGTCCGGCCGGAATACCTGTCCAAGAGGCGACCACATCCGCTATATCCTCAGGGCCCACCTCTTCCTTTACCATCGGCTCGAGGGACTCAGCGACTGCTACAGCACCGGCAAGCTCTTTCTCTAAGGTTGGAATCGCGCCATACAGCAGCTCAGAAGCCCGTCCAAGGTCATTTTCGCGTTGCGCCCGCTCAGCCTGAATGCGCAACTCGTCGAGTTCTTTCTTTACCTCGCCCACCCGGTTGAGACCAGTTTTTTCGCGCTCCCAACGCGAGTTCAAAGCGGTGAGCTTTTCGCCTGCGTCGGCGAGCTCCCGCCGTAACGCGCCAAGCCGTTCCTTACTGGCTGGATCGCTCTCCTTTGCCAACGCCAGCTCTTCCATCCGAAGACGGTCAACCGCGCGCTGCAGCTCGTCGACTTCTACCGGTCGGGAGTCGATCTCCATGCGTTGACTAGAGGCAGCTTCATCCATCAGATCTATGGCTTTGTCCGGCAGGAAACGCTGAGTGAGATAGCGATCAGACAGTGTCGCGGCCGCCACCAGGGCGGCATCGGAAATGCGCACACCGTGGTGAGCTTCATATCGTTCTTTGAGTCCGCGCAGGATCGCGATAGTGTCTTCCACGCTCGGCTCACCCACAAAGACCTGTTGGAATCGGCGCTCCAGCGCGGCATCTTTTTCAATCCGCTCGCGGTACTCATCCAAGGTAGTGGCGCCTACCATCCGCAGCTCACCTCGGGCCAGCATAGGCTTAAGTAAGTTGCCGGCGTCCATGCTGGACTCTCCGGTGGAACCGGCCCCGACCAAAGTGTGCAGTTCGTCGATGAATGTCACGATTTGACCGTGAGAAGCTTTGATCTCATTGAGCACCGAGGTAAGACGCTCCTCGAATTCACCGCGGTACTTGGCTCCAGCCACCATGGCACCCAGATCCAACGCGACTAGCCGCTTGTTGCGCAGCGATTCAGGTACGTCACCGGCGGCGATGCGCTGCGCCAGGCCCTCTACCACCGCGGTCTTGCCTACGCCGGGTTCACCAATGAGCACCGGGTTGTTCTTGGTCCGCCGAGAAAGTACCTGAATGACCCGGCGGATCTCAACGTCCCGACCGATCACCGGGTCGAGCTTTCCATCTCGGGCCTGTTCGGTGAGATCAAGGCCGTATTTCTGTAGCGCCTGATATGTACTTTCGGGATCGGCAGAAGTGACGCGAGCATTGCTGCCCCGAATAGTAGCGAAAGCATCAACCAGCGCCTCGGAGCTTGCGCCCACAGCGCGTAGCCACTCCGCGGCCGGCCCACCGGCCTTAGCTAATCCGGCGAGGAGATGTTCGGTGGAGACGTATTCGTCTCCGAGCGGCCGAGCCACCTGCTCAGCCGCCACAAATGTGTTGTCCAGCGCCCGGGACAACTGCGGCTGCGCCACCGTGTCTCCAGCTACATGTGGAAGCTGGTTGAGCCAACGTTGCGCACGCTCACGCAGTGTCACGGGTTCGGCGCCAACAGCCCGCAGCAGATCAGCGGCGGTGCTTCCCGCGGTGTCGAGTAACGCCGCTAGTAGATGCGCCGGTTCCACGGTGGCATGGTTAGCTCCGATAGCTGAGGTTACGGCTGCCTTAACTACCTCGCGACTCTTCGTGGTGAGAAGCTCTGGATTCATATACTTGAGTCTACCTCGCTCAACCCAGCCGGCCCCGCATGCTGTGCGGTTCGCCTACCTTATGGCTATTCTTCCCAATTCAGGTGCACAGGTTTGGTAGATGCGATAAATTCGCCACATGTCTATGCCGCCCTCCGGATATCCCCCCTACGGCAACCCGGAGCAGCCACCCGGCTTTCCGCAACAGCAGTACCCTCAACAGTCATATCCTCCGCAGCAGGGATACGCGCCGCAGTCGACTTATCCTCCGGCTGGGTACCCCCCACCGGTTCGACCGTCAGAAGTCACACCTAGCCGCTGGTGGTACGCAGGAGCCGCGCTGGTCGCGGTCATCAGCACCGTGGCCGGTATTGTGCTGGGAATTGTCGGACTGGCCACAAACGCTCCTGACTTCAGCTCCACCTTTACATCCAACGAGACCCGAACATTCTCGCTGAGCTCCGGAGAAACAGCCGCGCTATACGCGGGTCAGACCGAAGAAGACTCCTACCTTGGTATTGAGTGCAGCCCTAGCAGTGATATCAAGCTCACTAGACCGGACTCCGCCTTCCATTTCAGTAAAGACGGCAAGGACTGGCGTCATGTCTTCACTATCGAGGCTCGCAGCAGCGGCCAACACCAAATTCTGTGCACGTCCAAGAAAGACCTCACACTCGCTATTGGTCGTGTGCCGAACACAGGTGTTTTGGCCGGCAGCTTTATCGTGCTGCTGGGCGCGCCATGCCTGGGCATTGTGATCGGTATCGTGATTGCAATCATCGTTGCGGTCAAGCGAAAATCTAACCGGGAACGCCTGCAACGCGAACGTGGACAGCGGTTTCCCTAGCGGATATACAGTTCATAGCAGAGGCCTTATAGGTCGCCTACTTCAGCGAGGCTGTGGCCGCCACACCACCAGTGCTGTACGGTTCAAGCGATCGTGCGCGTGCTCCAACTCGGCTAACAGCGCGGCTCTATGCACACGCAACTGGCCCACTTCTTGTTCCAGCTCCATGATGCGCTTAATCCCGGCCAGGTTGACACCTTCGTCATGTGAAAGCCGAGCAATTTCACGAAGCAGCACGACATCGCGTGCGCTATAGCGGCGCCCGCCGCCCGCGGAGCGCCCTGGCTGCACCAAACCAAGCCGGTCGTACTGCCGTAACGTTTGCGGATGCATGCCTGCAAGCTCGGCCGCAATGGAGATCACGAACACTGGCCCGTCGAATGAACCACTTCTCAGCAGGTGATCGGTGGTTGAGCCAAGGTCGCTGATACCGCTACCAAAAACTTCGTCACCCATGGTGCGCCCCTCCGGTTTGTGGCGTACGTGGATTCTCCGGAGCAACTGTCGCGTAAGCCTGCAGAGCCTCGCGGGCCTCGTGACTGAGCTTTTTGGGCACAGCGACATCAATAGTGACCAGCAGATCACCGACACGACCGTCCGAACGGTTGATGCCCTTACCCCGCACCCGAAGTGTGCGACCACTCGGGGTTCCCGGGGGGACTCGTAGCGTCACCGAGCCGTTCAGCGTAGGCACCTCTATTTCGGTGCCTAGCGCCACCTCGGGAAACGTGAGTGGCACTGTGATCACTAAGTTGTCGCCTTGCCGGTCGAATACCTGGTCTTGGGCCACATGGGCAATTACGTATAAGTCCCCAGGGGGGCCGCCGCGTTGTCCCGGTTGGCCTTTACCTTTGATCCGGATCCGCTGCCCGTCGCTGACCCCCGCTGGGATTCGAACCTTGAGCGTTCTGGTTTTGGTAACGCCACCAGAGCCTCGGCAGTCTGGGCATGGATCGCTAATCAACGTTCCGGTGCCCTGGCACTGTCGGCATGGCTCACTAAAAGCGAATGCTCCCTGGTTCTGACTAACAAAACCACTACCGTGACATATTCCGCAGGTAGTGGGAACGGTGCCAGGCTTCGCCCCGCTGCCATGACATGTTTCGCACACACCCGGAGCGCGTAGCCGTAGCGGTAGCGTCACACCTAGTGCCGCCTCGGAAAAATCCAGCTTCGCCTCGGTCTCAATGTCACCACCTCGGCGAGGCCCCGGCGTAGCTCGAGAAGCCTGCCCAAACATGGCGCCAAAAATGTCTCCAAATTCGCCGGGAGCCGCGCCCGCAGCGGCACCAGATGTGGTCCGGCCTCCCGGCGTGCCAAATAAGTCCGATAGGTCAAACGTGGCATCCGAGCCACCGTGCCGGCTCTGTCGGCGAAACGCACTGCCGCTAAACAGTGCCCGCGCCTCGTCGTACTCGCGACGTTTCTCTATACTGGAGAGAACGTCATAGGCCTCGGCTACCTGCTTGAAGCGCTCTTCGGCGCTCTTGTTGTCTGGATTCTTGTCCGGATGTAGTGCACGCGCCAACCTACGATAAGACTTCTTGATCTGCTCGGCGCTGGCGTCTTTAGCTACCTCGAGTACCGCGTAGTAGTCCTTTTCGAGCCAATCTTTGGTACTCATGCCAGCGCCTCCTCTCCGTTGCCCGACTCCGCCGCAACGCCATCCTGGGGACCAGGAGGCCGCGACCTCCTGCTCTACGACCTCAGGACTGTCCTGGTTCGCTAACTGTCTCGAGGGGCTGAGCTGCCGAGGGTGAATCTTCACCAGAGCTAGCAGGCGGCTCAGTGACCGCAACCAGTGCGGTCCGCAGCAACAGCTCGCCCAGTGCATATCCTCGGCGCGGCACTTGAGTGCAGGTGGGTTCAGTCACGTCTTCACTGAAGCTATGCGTTACAGCTTCGTGCCGCGAAGGATCAAACGGCTCCCCGACCTCACCAAACGCACGTAGACCACTCTTGTGCAGCGTTGCGAACAGCTGCTCAGCTACTGAACCGAAAGCGCCCTCGAGATCACCGTGGGAGCGCGCACGTTCAATGTCATCGAGCACCGGAAGCAAGGTAGTGAGCAGCGTGGCAGTGGCGTGCTCAACCACCGCCACCCGCTCTCGCTCCATCCGTTTGCGATAGTTGGCGTACTCGGCCGTAATGCGCTGCAGGTCATTGGTGCGCTCAGCAAGCTGGGTGTGCAGCGCGGTGAGATCAGAATTGTTGATTGAGCTGGAACCCGATCCTGTTGTAGGCGCAGCGCCAGACTGAGCGGTTTCAGCGCTGCCACTACCGGAACCGCTCGAAGAGGCCGCCCGTGGTGATCCTGTCGCTGGATCAACCCGGCGGCGATCCCGTACCACAATCTTTGGCTCCCGCTCCGCATCCGGAGCGGGAGGACGTTCTGGATTACCTACAGCACTCACTTCTTTTTACCCTCAGTCGCATCATTGTCCACAATTTCGGCATCGACCACATCGTCGCTGGAACTCGCGCCTGCCGAGTCGGCTTGTTCACCGGGAGGTTGTGCGGATGACGCTTCGGCGGCGGCCTGCGATTCCGCATACATTGCGGTCCCGGCCTCTTGCGAGATTTTGGCTACCTTTTCGTGTGCCGCGGAGATGGCGGCAATATCTGAGCCACCCAACGCGGTCTTGAGCTCGGTTAGCGCATCGGAGATCTCGGTCTTCTTTTCAGCCGGAATCTTTTCCTCGTTGTCGCTGAGGAACTTTTCGGTGTGATAGAGCACGCTATCTCCGCTGTTGCGAACTTCGGCCTCTTCTCGGCGGCGACGGTCTTCTTCGGCATGGGACTCCGCGTCGGCCATCATGCGCTCAATCTCATCGCTGGGCAGTGCGGATCCACCGGTGATGGTCATAGACTGCTCACGGTTGGTGGCTAGATCTTTAGCGAAGACATTCACGATGCCGTTGGCGTCGATGTCGAACGCCACTTCAACCTGCGGCACGCCACGCGGTGCAGGTGGCAGACCGGTGAGCTCAAACATGCCCAAACGTTTGTTGTACGCGGCAATGTCGCGCTCGCCTTGGTACACCTGAATCTGCACCGATGGTTGGTTGTCGTCAGCTGTGGAGAAGATCTCGGACCGCTTGGTCGGGATCGTGGTATTGCGCTCGATGAGCTTGGTCATGATGCCGCCCTTGGTCTCAATACCCAGCGACAGCGGAGTGACATCAAGGAGCAAAACGTCTTTGACCTCGCCCCGGAGTACACCCGCCTGTAGCGCCGCACCTACGGCGACTACCTCGTCGGGGTTGACTCCTTTGTTTGGGTCCTTGCCTTTGGTCAACTCCTTAACCAGTTCAGTCACCGCCGGCATGCGGGTGGAACCACCCACCAAGATGACGTGGTCTATGTCGCCTACCTTGATGCCCGCGTCCTTGACGGCTTGATGGAACGGCTTCTTGCACCGCTCGAGCAGGTCAACGGTGAGCCGTTGAAACTCTGAGCGGGTGAGCGTCTCATCTAAAAACAGTGGGTTGTTTTCGGAATCTGCCGTGATGTATGGCAGATTGATGGAGGCCTGCGAGGTCTGCGAAAGCTCAATCTTGGCTTTTTCAGCTGCCTCTCGGAGCCGTTGCATCGCCATCTTGTTCTTAGACAGGTCGATGCTGTGAGCTGACTTGAACTTCTCGGCCAGCCAGTCGACGATACGCTGATCCCAATCGTCGCCCCCTAGTTTAGTGTCACCAGAGGTGGCCTTGACTTCCACAACGCCGTCGCCAATTTCTAGTAGCGACACGTCGAAGGTGCCACCTCCGAGGTCAAAGACCACAATCGTTTGCTCTTTTTCGCCCTTGTCTAGGCCGTAAGCCAGAGCGGCCGCGGTAGGCTCGTTGATGATCCGGAGCACGTTGAGACCGGCAATTTGGCCCGCCTCTTTGGTTGCTTGCCGCTGGTGATCGGAGAAGTACGCCGGCACAGTGATCACCGCGTCGGCAACAGTGTCGCCCAGATATGCTTCGGCGTCCCGTTTAAGCTTTTGCAACACACGAGCGCTGATTTCTTGCGGGGTGTAGGACTTCCCATCAATTTCAGTAGACCAGTCGGTACCCATATGGCGCTTCACCGAACGAATCGTTCGGTCGGGGTTGGTGACAGCCTGGTTTTTGGCTGGCTGACCTACCAATACCTCGCCATTTTTGGCAAACGCCACAACAGAGGGCGTGGTCCGAGCTCCCTCGGAGTTTGCGATCACCGTGGGCTCGCCACCCTCTAGAACGCAGACGACGGAATTGGTAGTGCCTAGGTCAATACCGACCGCTCGAGCCATGTGATGCCTCCGAAATACTCGTTGAGGGAAACGACCGTCAGACGCATGGCGCCGACGCTATGAGTGCGACAGTACCGCAGAACTTGAGTCTCGTCCACGCAACTTTCTTATTTTAGATCTGCGGCAGCCAACCGGCCCGCATGCGCCGGCTGCGAGCGGTAACCTCTATACATGCCCGTTATTGCTGATCAAGGACGCATTATTGCCCAAAGGTACCGCATCGATGACAAACTGGGTTCAGGTGGAATGGGCACAGTCTGGCGTGGCTGGGACACGGCGCTGCAGCGTCCAGTAGCCATTAAAGAAGTTGTTATCCCTTCCGGGGTGCCCGCTGCCGATGCACAACGACTTCGAGATCGTTACGTGCGGGAAGCTCGAGCGGCGGCCCGACTGCGTCACGCCAATGTGGTGGCGGTGTACGACATGATCGCCGCGCCCCCAGACGTTAACGAAACTAATGGCGGCATCGTTTGGACGGTGATGGAGTTGGTAGCCGCCCGTGACCTAGCGGCGATCATCAGGCAGCACCGACGACTAGCGCCTAAAGTTGTAGCGCAGCTCGGGCTACAGCTAGCCACAGCGCTATCGGCAGCGCATGAAGCCGACGTGCTGCATCGTGACGTCAAGCCGGCAAATGTTCTGGTCTGTTTGCCGGGCGGCGCCGACTCAAATGTAGACATCGCCACGCAGGTTACGCAAGCGCGTGTGGTACTCACCGATTTCGGAATCGCTTCGATTGCTGGTGACCCCTCCCTGACCCGCACTGGGCAACTGGTGGGGTCGCCTTCTTACCTCGCGCCTGAGCGGCTAGTAACAGGCAGCAGCTGTGACGCCGCCGCGGACCTTTGGGCGCTGGGGTGCACGTTGTATGCAGCCACCGAAGGCCATCCACCGTTTTACGGTGATGATCCTTTCGTGGTTATCTGCGCCATCACGTCGACGCCTATTCCGCAGCCGCAACACGCTGGAGCGCTAACCGCGTTACTGCGCGGGCTGCTGGACAAAGACCCGGTCCTGCGCTGGGACATAGATCGCACTATCGCAGCGCTGCAGCGCGCCGCCGAAGGTGGTTCCGCATCCCACGTATTTCCTCTTGCCGCAGCTAACCATTCGGATGTTTTAGCGCCCTCTTTCACGCAGCGTGCGCCGGAGCAAGGCGAGTCAAGTTTTCGGCCCCGCCACAGCGCAACAGGCCGCGGCGCAGGAACCTCACGATCACGCTGGATACTCCTGCGTGTCGCGGCGGCAATTGTTGCGATCGTATTACTCGCTGCAGCCTCTATATGGCAGCTTATGAGTTAGCGCGACGAAAATAGACACTGTGGGCATTGATGGAACACCCAGTGACGTGTCTGTCCCACAAAATGCGCCACGACGACGCGGCTCCTCGTAAGCTTGCACGATGACAGGCGTAGAAATCACCGCGGCTTGCGTGTCGTTAGCCGCGAGCGCGGTGGCGGTTATCTGGGTGGCGTGGACTGCGCGCGCAATGGTGCGAATCATTTCAGCCGGCGCGCTCGATCCCACTCGGCGAAACAATCCCGCCATGCGCTGGGCAACGATGCTACGCGAAACGTTCGGACACACCCGCATGCTGCGCTCCCGGATTGCCGGCGTCGCACATTGGTTCGTTTTCGCTGCTTTTGGCGCTTTATTGTTCACTCTCGCTGAGGCATACGGCGAGCTTTTTGATCCAGGCTTTGAGCTGCCACTGCTGGGCGGCTGGGCGGGGTATGGCCTACTCACCGAGATAGTGGCTGCCGCCGGCGGTCTGGGAATATTGGTGTTAATCGGTATTCGACTGGTCAATCATCCTAGGCGAACGGCTCGACGCTCTCGCTTTGCCGGTTCTTCTATGTGGCAGGGCTATTACGTGGAGTGGACCATCGTCGGTGTTCTTGCGTGCGTGTTCGCGATTAGGGCCACCAAAATCAACCTGGGTACCTTCCCCTATCCGGAGTGGGCAACGCCGATTAGCCACGCGTTAGCCGGAGTCGCGCCCAGTACACCAGCTGCGGTAACGGTATTGGCTACGCTGAAAGTGCTCATCTCTATGGCATGGTTTGCGGTAATTGCTAAAAACATCACGATGGGCGTTGCCTGGCATCGGTTCAGCGCATTCTTCAACATCTGGTTTAAACGCAATGCCGATGGTAAACCCGCGCTAGGAGCGCTACCGCGTTTGCGCGCCGCCGACGGCACCCCACTGAATTTCGAGCGCGCCGATCCAGAATCCAACGCCTTCGGTATTGGCACGGTTGAGCAGTTCAGTTGGAAGAACTTGCTGGACTTCAGTACGTGCACCGAGTGCGGTCGCTGTCAGGACGTGTGCCCGGCATGGCAGACAGGTAAGCCACTATCGCCGAAGCTACTCATCACTGGTCTACGCGATCACGTCTATGCCACTTCTGCCGCTTCGTCCGTTTCCGCTATTTCGGCCGCCGCGGTGCACACCGATGTGCTCGCCGCGGCGGGACGGCCGCTAGTCGGCGACGAGACCGTCGGCGGAGTGATCGACCCTGACGTGTTGTGGTCCTGCACCACCTGCGGCGCGTGCGTGCAGGAATGCCCAGTAGACATCGAACACGTAGATCACATCGTCAATCTGCGCCGTCACAAAGTGATGGTCGATTCGGAGTTTCCCAGCGAGGCTGGATCGATGCTGCGCAACCTGGAGAGCAAAGGTAATCCGTGGGGCGCGCCGCCAGGTAGCCGAGAGGATTGGACGACGGGGCTGGGTTTTGAGGTCCCCCGGATCGCCCCAGGCCAGGCCATTGGCGAAGCCGTGGAGTTCCTATTTTGGGTGGGTTGTGCTGGAGCACTAGACGCCTCCGCCAAGCAGACCACTCGCGCTATCGCACAGCTACTGCACGCGGCACATGTGAGTTTCGCGATCCTGGGCAAACGGGAAACGTGTACCGGAGATCCGGCGCGCAGGATCGGCAACGAGTTTGTGTATGAGGGTTTGGCGCGACACAACATCGCCACGCTAGAGGAAGTTTTTGTCAACCGCCCCGACCCAGCTCAACGCACAGTGATCGCAAGCTGTGCGCATTGCTTCAACACGATTGCCAATGAGTATCCGCAGCTGGGTGGAGAATTTAAGGTGGTGCATCACACGCAGTTACTGGCCGATCTGGTCCAGCAGCGCAAACTTGTTCCACAGCAGCCGCTTGACCACAACATTACCTACCATGACCCTTGCTATCTGGGCAGACATAACCAGGTCTTCGATGCGCCACGTGAGATCTTGCAGTCGATGCCCGGCGCGCACTTTACTGAAATGCCGCGCAACTCCGAGCGCTCGTTCTGCTGTGGCGCCGGGGGTGCTCGGATGTGGATGGAGGAGACCATTGGCAAGCGCATCAACACCGAGCGTGTCGATGAGGCGCTGGCTCAGCGGCCCGACGCGATTGTTACTGGTTGCCCGTTTTGTCGAACAATGCTCGGCGATGGGGTGGGCTCTAGAACCGCTGAGGGGGCCGCCGATGGAGTCGAAGTACTCGATGTGGCCCAGTTGCTGCGGCGCAGCGTGCTTCCAGGCAGCGACGAATAGCCTCGTTTCCGCCTCGCACATCTTCATCTGTCGGCTAGCTGGTGGGCCAGATTTTCCAGTTTTTCCATGATCGGCTGGGGGTGGGACCGCGCTGGCCTTGGTACCGCGATCCGTAGATCTGCGAGCCATAGGGGTGCGTGGCGGGCGAGGAGAGCCTAAACAGGCAGAGCTGCCCAATCCGCATCCCTGGCCAGAGCGTGATTGGCAGGTTCGCCACGTTGGATAGCTCCAGCGTGACATGACCGGAAAAACCTGGGTCTATGAAACCTGCGGTGGAGTGCGTGAGCAGGCCAAGCCGACCTAGGGACGACTTCCCTTCCAGCCGACCAGCTAAGTCGGTGGGGAGGGTGAGCAGCTCTAACGTGGAACCCAGCACGAATTCTCCCGGGTGCAGCACGAACGGTTCGCCGTCCTTGGCCTCGATCGGAGCTGTGAGGTCGTCTTGCTGGAGCGAGGGATCGATGTGTGTGTATCGGGAGTTGTTGAACACCCGAAACCAGCGGTCGAGGCGCACATCAATGCTGGAAGGCTGAATAAGGCTGGGTTCGTAGGGTTCAATACGTAACCGGTCGGCTTGAATTTCGGCGGTTAAATCGCCGTCGCTGAGCAACATGGCTGCCGACACTAGTAGAGTGGGCCAGCGTTAGGTAGACCGCGTGGGCTAAACGCATCGCGCCGCGGCGACCGGAACATGCGGGTGTAGTTCAATGGCAGAACATCAGCTTCCCAAGCTGATAGTGCGAGTTCGATTCTCGTCACCCGCTCCACGGCAAAGCTCCGTGCACAATGGGCACCTCTTGACCTTGTAGACCGCGATAACGACTTGAGCAGAACTTCATCGCTACAGCAACTGAACCGACCAGACGAGGTTCATTCACCACCGCCGCTCGACCGGCAACACATGTACGTACATGAATCTCGGAACCAGCTGGTTTCGTAAGACTCCCCGCAGTGCTTGAAATCGATACTTGCGGCAAAATCAGGACACGATCCGGCTGCTACGAGTGTCTGGACCGCGATTTCATTGGCGCACTGAGCGGTCAGCATCTAAATTGCGTGCGGTTGAAATGATCGCAGTGCAGCCAGCCCTGCATGTAGTCACCTACGACGAAGACTGTTCCTAAATCCGCACCGGCAGCGGCCACAAATCATGGCCAACCCACATAACCTCGCCATCAAATCCTTCGCCTAGCCGGTCACCCCAATATCGCCTCGGCCCCTACGCCGGACCGCCCGCGACCCAACAGATCACTCACATGACTTTGCCGGGGCCGCTTCCAGCGACCGTAACTATAACCGCTACTCAGCTTAATATTTCGCTGCTATAAAGTTGCCTTGATCCACAATTGACTTCTGCAAAGTAGTACTCGGGTTCGCGTTCAGCAGGGCTCGTTATGTGACGAGTTATGGGTGCATGGCCAGCGCATCTGACAGTAAGAATATGCCCTTGACCGCCAGGCCCTAGGTTGTCACAGTACCCCCTAGCAACTGGTCTGTCATAGTCGTAACCCAAGTGGCATCCGTCAACCAACACTCTTCCATAGGGCGCCGCATAGGCCGGAGAAGCGCCCAGGAAAGCCCCTATCGCCACAGCAAATACAGCAACACCAACTAAAAACCCAGGTTGGTCTCAAGTGGTGGGTG
>QHCE01000088.1 GCA_003243955.1 Acidimicrobiales bacterium
AACCTATCCGCGCGATCTCTAAGTCGGAACATACAATTCGATCCGTCACAGAGCCGGCACTATCGCGACCGCATTAATACATATCCATAATTTCCTACTATGGAGTATCCTTAACACCATGCCAGAAACTACTACTGTAAAGTTACCTACTACATTACGGAATAAGCTTGCCGCTCGCGCCAAGGCCCGACATGTATCCCAGGCTGAAGTCCTCGCTGAAGCCCTAGAGACGTTAGACCGGCGCGACTTTTGGACTTCGGTAAGCAAAGAGTACGCACAGCTACAGTCAGATCGGCAAGCATGGCGTGACTACGCGGCCGAGCGTAACGCTTGGGTTGACGTACCGATGGCCGGCGAACAGCAGTGAAACCGGGAACGATTGTCTACGCCAGGCCTGACCCCACGGTGGTAGGACACGAGCAGGCCGAGAGGCGTCCCGTCATGATCGTGTCCGGTATCGCGTTCGCTCAGCACATCCCTGACCTCGTAATTGCCGTACCGCTGACCACTCGCGATCGAGGCTTGAGCCATCATGTGTCCATTAGGGGCGATGACACCGGTCTTGACTCACCCACCTGGGCGTTGTGCGAACAGGTTCGCGCCGTGTCCACCGCCAGATTGACGAAAATACTTGGCAGCGCCAACCATGAGACAGTCCTGTCGATAAAGCGGATCATCGCGCTGTTTTTAGACCTCTAGAACAGATGCCTCTCAGGTGCCCGGCGTGCGCGCAGCTGGTGCACGACTGCAAGCTACTGCCATCATCGTCGATGAAGCGACCAGGTCAGTGGCAGCGCATTTTTGCCAAGTTAAGAGAACTTGGCAAAAATTTCTATCGTGCACCACCTCGTAAACCAGGTGCCTTGCGGTTTGGCCGCTACAAACCGGCCGCACGCTGGGCGTAGCGTGGCGATATGGCTAATCGACTAGCAACAGCCACTTCGCCGTATCTGCGGCAACACGCTGATAATCCGGTGGACTGGTGGCCGTGGTGCACCGAAGCGTTCGACCAGGCGCGGGAACGTGACGTGCCGGTGCTGCTAAGCGTGGGATATGCGGCCTGCCACTGGTGTCACGTGATGGCGCACGAATCCTTCGAGGATCCGGCCACCGCGGAGCTAGTCAATGCCCACTGCGTGCCGATCAAAGTGGATCGCGAGGAGCGCCCGGATATCGATTCTGTGTACATGGCGGCCACGCAGCTGGTGACCGGCCGCGGTGGCTGGCCGATGACCGTGTGGTGCACGCCGGGCGGGGAGCCGTTCTACTGCGGCACGTACTTTCCCCGCGAGCATTTCAGCCAGCTCGTTGTGGCAGCCGCCCAAGCATGGCGTGAACAGCGAGAAGCCGTACTGAGCCAAGGCGAGAGCTTGCGGCAAGCACTAGAACGTGAATCCGCACGCAACTCCTCGCTCGATTCGCAGCTGACCCCCGCCGACCTGGCGACCGCGGCACAAAACCTTGCCGCAGAGCACGATCAAGTTAACGGCGGTTTCGGGGGCGCACCCAAGTTTCCGCCGTCCATGGTGGGGCAGTTCCTGCTCCGCTATCACACTCATACCGGCGACTCCAGCTCGCTGGAAATGGTTCGCCGCACCTGCGAGGCAATGGCCCGGGGCGGAATGTATGACCAGTTGGGCGGTGGATTCGCCCGTTACAGCGTCGACGAAACCTGGACGGTGCCGCACTTTGAAAAGATGCTGTACGACAACGCGCTACTGCTTGGCCTCTACCTCAACCTGTGGCAGATCACCGGGAGCAAGCTCGCCCGCCGAGTGGCCGACCAGACGGCTGACTTTCTGCTCGCTGAGCTGCGAACCAGCGAGGGCGGTTTCGCTTCCTCGCTGGATGCCGACACTGACGGAGTCGAAGGCGCCACCTACGCCTGGACTCCGCAGCAGCTGCGAGACTTACTCGGCCCAGCGGACGGGGAGTGGGTGGCCAACCTGTGCCAGGTAACAGCGGAGGGAAGCTTCGAGCACGGCACAAGTGTGCTGCAGCTACGCCGGGACCCCGACGACGAGCAGCGCTGGGCCCGGCTGCGGGCGATGCTGTCAACTGCCCGTGCGCAGCGGCCGCAGCCGGCCCGGGACGACAAAGTGATCACAGCATGGAATGGGTTGACGATAGCGGCACTGGCCGAGCATGGAGTATTGACCGAAAACCCGACAACCCTCGACGCCGCGATTGGAGCGGCCGAGCTGGTCCTGGCCAAGCATTGGCGCGCCGGAGTGCTGGCGCGAACGTCGCTGGCCGGGGTAGTCGGACCACCGGGGGTGCTCGAAGACTACGGCTGCCTCGCCGAGGCGCTCTGCGTACTCCATCAAGCCACCGGGCAAGGCAGGTGGCTCAGCGCCGCCGGCGAGATTCTCGATGCGGCCCTTGCGCACTTCGGTGATCCCCGCGGCGGCTTCTTCGACACCTCCAACGAAGCTGAGCCGTTGTTTCAGCACCCTAAAGAACTTCCCGACACCGCCACGCCCTCGGGTACTTCGGCCATGATCAGCGCATTGATCAACTACTCCGCGCTCTCGGGAAAGCCCAGCTACCAGAACCACGCGGTAGCGGCCCTGTCTGGATACCGAGACTTGATCACCCGAGCGCCTCGCTTTACCGGATGGGGGGCTGCCGCGGCACTGGCGCTGCTGAGCGGACCATTACAGATCGCGATCGTCGGTAGCGGACCGCTGGCGGAACAACTGCGCGCAACAGCCTGGCGGGCTAAGGTAGGCGGCGCGGTAGTAGCTGCCGGTGAGCCTGACGCGCAAGGCGTGCCGATGTTGGCCAACCGCCCGCTCGTCGATGGAAGCCCAGCGGCCTACGTGTGTCGGAGGTTCGTCTGCGACCTGCCTATCACAGACCCAGCAGCACTCAAGGCGCGTCTAGCTGAGCGGTTCGCCCCAGCTAACGCATTTCCCCATTTACTAAGCGAGTAACCTGTACTTATGCTCACTATCGCAAAGGCCGAGATTGACGAGGAGTCCTTAGCCGCCGTATGCGAAAGATATGGCATTGCTGAGCTGGCGGTGTTTGGATCAGCGGCCCGAGGTGAGGCCCGATCAGGTAGTGATGTCGACCTGCTGTACACATTGAAGCCAGGGAAACGGCTCGGCTGGGAAATTTGAAGAGCTTTCAGTCGAGCTTTCAGTGATATTTGGTCGCCCTGTCGATTTAATATCTCGCCGGTCATTGCATTTCATGCTCAAGCCGACAGTTCTAGCGGAAGCGCGCGTCATACATGCAACGTGACATTTAGACGGGAAGTTTCTAGCCTTCTCAGTGAGTAACTCGATCAGTAACCATCACCGCACTACTCGGCCACGCAGCACGATCCGTTCGGGGGCGCGCAGCACTCGTAGGTCAAGCCGAGGATCACAGCCGTATACCACCAGGTCCGCCAAACCACCTTCGGCGATGCCAGAAAAGCCAAGCCACTGCCGAGCTTTCCACGACCCGGCGGCCAGCGCGTCGGCCGTCGACATTCCCACTTCATGTAGTCGAAGGATCTCCGCGGCGGCCAGCCCATGGCTAACAACGCTGCCGGCGTCAGTACCAACAAAGATGGGCACACCCGCCGCATAAGCCGATGCAACCACGTCCGGAAACCGCTGGTGCAGTGCCCGCATGTGCTCGGCGTAGCGGGGGAATTTCGCCTGGCCTTCCTGCGCGTAGTGCGGAAAGTTATCGATGTTGGTCAGCGTGGGCACTAGGGCGATTTGCCGCTGCGCCATGAGGCCGATGAGGTCCTCAGACAGCCCCGTGCCGTGCTCGATGGAATCTACGCCCGCGGCAATCAAACCGGGGAGTGCGGCTTGCGAGAACGTGTGCACCGCGACCCGCGCGCAGGCGGCGTGGGCGGCGTCCACCGCGGCCGCGAATGTGGCGTCGTCATAGGTGGGCGCTAAATCGCCAAGTGACCGGTCGATCCAGTCCCCCACTAGCTTGATCCACCCGTTACCAGCACGGGCTTGCCGTGTGGCTTGCACGGCAAGCTCCGCCGGTTCGCACTCGATGGCCAGCTTGGGCAGATATCGCTTCGGCGGGGCTAAATGCTGGCCGGCTCGTACCAGCCGGGGTAGCCGCGGGTCGTGGTCTAGCTCGGCGTATTCGATCGGTGAGCCCGCGTCCCGGATGGCAAGCACGCCCGCGTCCCGGTCTTGGATCGCTAGCTCGCGAGCACTGGCGATATCGCTGATCGGGCCGTTAGGGCCGATCCCGATGTGACAGTGCGCGTCTACCAGACCGGGAATGATCCAACCGCGATCGGCAATCGTGATTGCGTCAGGAACCCGTTCAAAGCTGAGATGGTCGCCAGTGATCCAGATATCGCGCTCTACTTCTTCAGGCAGCACCACCCCCCGAACATGCAGCGGCGGCGTGGAATCAGTCAGCACAGTTCCATTCTGCCAGCCGTCGCCTCTGCCCTGCCGTCGAGCTCGCCTCGGCTAGCGCTAGGGAACTACCTGAGCCTCCGGATCGATAGCGGCTACCATCTTCACGCCACCCACTCTGCACTAAAACGCCCGCCATAGACTTCGGCCCCTGCGGGGCCTTAACTCCCGCAGCGCAGGATCACGTTACGGGAAGGAAATAGACACAGCCGGGCATTTAAGTAGCCGGATTGACAGCGGGCGCTGCAGGCACCTGCATAGACGCGTATAGGGCTGCGATGTTGGCTCCAAAGCGAGGACCAAACAGTACATTGGGCAGCTCGTCGTATCCGAAACTGTTTACCGACACTATGACTCCGCCGAGCTCCGGGGATACATTTACCATCCACGGGCCTCCCGAGGAGCCTTGATTCATCGTGCAACCCAGCCCCAGGTCTGTACGAGTAGGTTCCACACTGTCGGACCTAATTTGACCCGAACAAAAGTACAGCGAACTCCCGTCAAATGGCGAAGCCGCCGGGTAGCCGAATGCGCTGACCGAGTTACCTACCTCGCCATTAAAGGCAATCCCGTTGCTTCCTACGACGTCGGCAATGTGTCTACCACCCAGCGTGCGAAGCCGCGCGAATCCCACATCTTCACTAAGATCTTCACCTCGACTATTCATCCAGCCTGGAGTCGCAGTCAGCTCGCGGGCTGCCCACTTGCCATACGGCGTGACACCATCTTTGTAGCCTGGAACGAAAGTCCAGTTGCGCACGCGGGTGCGCCCCTCGGGGGCTACACAATGTGCGGCCGTCACCACAAGGTCAGCAATGGCGGCGGTGACCACAGACGCGCTACAAGTGACGTCATCACTGCCAATGCTAAAGAAAACTCGCCCGATGGTTTTCGTCACCGCACCATCAGCTGTCCAGCGGGAGGCTTTCGCTCCAGCTAAAAGCAGTGATTTATTGGGGTTTAGGCCGCGGTAGGTCGAGGGCGCGGGTACCGGCGTTGCCGCTTGCATACGGGTAGACGTCCAATAGTCAGAGCTAGACTGCGCCACCGCGAACGTGTGAGCGGCCGAACCAGTTATGTGCTCCTCTGGAACAACGTTTTGGTGATCGAATGCGGCAATCGGCGTGATAGGCAGCGCCGTTAATCCTGTTATGAGGAAAGCCGCAAGCCCTAGTCGATAACGCACAGGCGCTAGTTAACCACCAATATGCTTATAAATCACTATATTTTTCTGAGTCAGTAGCAAGGTTACCTAAAGGGGACATTATTGCTATTTTCCCCCGCGTGGCGCTTTCCGGCTAGGCGACACAGTGGAATCGAGCTCCTCCGCGTGCTATGGGTGCCTCCGACCCTCGTTGCTGGCCAGAATCAATGCTGAGCTTACTCGCGCTCACCCCCGCGGAGCTGGGAGAAGTCGATATTCGGGACGGGGAAACCCTCTGGCAGATAGAACGTGTGGGGACAGCATCCACCGGGTCGACTGCGGCGGCAGAGCTACTCGGCGAGGCTCCCACGAGCAGACTGGTAGTCAGCAGCGGTGTTAAGCCCGTGGGGGTCGTCGTCCTTTGTAGTCAGGCTGCCCCGGCGCGGGGCCTGGGCCTGGTGGCCCCACCGCAGAACCCCGCGTAGTCGGGCGAGGCGATAACAGTCGAGCTAGACCTGGATCATCATGCAACGGCGGTATCCGCTCAAATTCCTCACGGTTAAGCCCGCAGAGCTCGCACAGCTGATCGAGGTGCGGCGCCGGGTTCATCTCAGTAATACCGCTCAGGAGTCCGGCGGGTCCCGAGAAAAGCACCCCGTCCCTACCAGGCACGAGGTGCTCAAGGTCATAAGCCACCTGATTTATCCGCTGGAATACTCCATTCAAACACTGTCGTGAAACGTGAGGCAACACCGGCTTAAGCTCGGGGTCAAGGAGCTCGGGGTCAAGGAGCTCGCGGCCCGTCCTGGAGCTATTTGTATCGGACCAACGTGGCAACTCGTTACCGTTGAAGCGTTCGTCGTTACCGGCCCTGGGTTTACCCCCAACCTGCTCAAGACCTTCCCGTATTTTGCCCATCAGCCACACGGACCTACCCATACTGGCCGCGTGCACATTGAGACCGTGGTGTATTTCCTGCCAGTCAGGGCGGGAACCACTGGGGTATGACCTAGTTAAAAAGTCCCGATCATCCAGGTAGGGCGAATTAGGTAGGTCTCTATTACTCAGAAGATGACTAATGGTTGCCAGGCGAGAACCCACCGAACCTCGGCGAGAGCCTACTCTCGATCACCCTTGCCAAGCTGGGAGAAGTCGATATTCGGTGTGGGGAAACCCTCCGGCATGCCGCCGCTCGCACTCAGGCCGAGGCCGGACAAGTCACCGAACGCCGATGTCGTCGGGTTCGTGCGGTTCGGCATCCCTGCAGGGCGCCCTTTCTTGCCGCCGCCCTTCCCCTTCTTAGCGGCAGCGGCAGCCTTGCCCGACGCTTTCTTGCTACGGCGAGCACCAGGCATACCGAACGCGCCGCCCATGTTCTTCATCATCTTGCGGGCTTCGAAGAAGCGATCCACCAGCTGGTTGACCTCGGTCACACTGACCCCGGAACCGGTCGCGATGCGCGCACGCCGCGAGCCGTTGATGATCTTAGGATCTTCGCGCTCCGCCGGAGTCATGCCGCGGATGGTGGCTGTGGCCCGATCAATGTGGGCATCATCGAGCTGGGCGAGCTGATCCTTCATTCCCCCCATGCCCGGCATCATCTTCAGCAAATTGCCGATCGGGCCCATCTTCCGGATCGCGAGCATCTGCTCCAGGAAGTCTTCCAGTGTGAAGTCTCCGGAGCCCAGCAGCTTGTCTGTCATGCGTTGCTGCGCGTCGGCGTCGAAGTGCTGCTGTGCCTGCTCGATCAGGGTGAGCACGTCGCCCATGTCCAGGATGCGAGAGGCCATTCGATCCGGGTGAAACACATCAAAGTCGGTGAGCTGTTCACCGGTGGACGCGAACATGATGGGCGCGCCCGTGACATGGCGCACCGACAACGCCGCTCCCCCTCGCGCGTCACCGTCGAGTTTGGAGAGCACCACACCGGTGAAGCCGACACCCTGGGCGAAGGCGTGCGCGGTGGCGACGGCGTCCTGGCCGATCATCGCGTCTACCACGAACAGCGTTTCATCAGGCTGCACGGCGTCTCGAATCGATGCGGCCTGTGTCATTAGCTCGGCGTCGATACCTAACCGGCCGGCTGTGTCGACAATGACGACGTCATACAGTTTGTCGCGGGCAAAATCCACCGCAGCGCTCGCCACCACAACCGGATTCCCCACACCGTTACCTGGCTCGGGCGCGAAGACCGCAACCCCGGCTTGCTCACCCACCACTTGCAGCTGTTGCACCGCGTTGGGGCGCTGCAAATCCGCGGCAACTAGCAGCGGAGCATGGCCCTGCGCGTGAAGCCAACGGCCCAACTTACCGGCCAGAGTGGTCTTACCCGAACCTTGCAGACCGGCAAGCATGATCACCGTCGGGGGCTGCTTGGCGAACTGCAGCCTCCGAGTCTGACCACCCAAGATCTTGACGAGCTCTTCGTGCACGATTTTGATAACCTGCTGCGCCGGGTTAAGGGCTTTGTTGACTTGCGCTTCCTGGGAGCGCTGCTTCACCTCGAATATGAACGCCTTGACCACGGATAACGCGACATCGGCATCTAGTAGCGCAATGCGAATCTCGCGCGTGGTGGCCTCGATATCGGCATCGCTGAGGCGGCCTTTAGATCGCAAAGAATCCAGGGCCTTAGACAGACGAGAAGACAACGTGTCAAACACGAAAGTAATTTTAGGGGTTCGGTCTTCCTGCCAATGCCGTGGGTGGCCGCGGGTGACCATGAGGCGGTTATCAATAGCGCACCGTGGAGCCGCGCTGGCGGCATCAACGACGTTTTTTGTAAATCTGACCTCGGCTCCCAGTTCCAACCACCAGAATCAAAAGCTCATCATCGTAAATTTCATAGACAACACGGTACCCACCGATGCGAAGGCGGTACGTCAGATCCTCACCTTCCATTGGAATCACATTGGGGTTAGCCATGCGAGGGTCGATAGCAAGGCGACGCAGTGCCTCGGTGATTTTGCGGCGTACTGTTGTGTCAAGCCTGCGGAATTGCTTTCTAGCTATTGAGTCAAAACTCACTCGATAGGACCCATTGTTCACGCCTTGGCTGCCTGCTCATCAGCAGTGATCTCAGCCTCGATCTGCTCCAATGGAATAGCGAGCTCGCCAGCTGCCCGGCGAGCTCGGGCTTGTGCAACGGCAGACCGGTCTTCAGCATCTTCGAGAGCCTCCAGCGCCGATTCTGCTAGACCAGCAGGTAAGAGCGCAAACTTTCTCCTGTGATGCTCAGACAACCATGCGATCTTGCCGTGGCGCGCGGTATCAATAGCGCGCTCCCATGGAGCGCTCAGTTCGAGATCGCCATCGTCGTCGGCATACACAGGTTGAGCCATTCTATTAGTATAGCTAAATTATTTCAGAGCCAGAACAGCTGCATTCCCACGGATGCATGACGACCCCTGCGAGCCACACCCATGCCACTGAAATCGACAATGCCGGCATCCGTCCTTCTCGACTAGAGAACTCCGAGTACCCAGTCGTAAGGTAAATTCAGCGAGCGCCACGCGGAGTTGTGGTACTCCGGCTTAGCCGCGCCAGCGTAGGCACCTGTGGGATCGGTGATTCCGGTCCTGTTCGCTACCCCTCCTCGGATCAAACTGCGAAGCCAAGCGAGCATCAAACCTTCTCTAGGTGTAGCTAGCTAGGTATCCTCAGCAGCGTTTAGGCAGCTCAGAGCCCTGTAGATAATAGCATCAACCGAAATAAAGAGAATTTAAGACTACCTAACTGGACAGGTTGAACCAGCGGGATAGTGAGCTAGCCATCGTCGTTGGCATACACAGATTAAGCGATGCCTTTACATAACCCCATTGACAAGAGCCGATTGACAGCCTGGCGCGCACGATCTGGCGCATTCGAATCACCGTAAACTTGCAATGCATGATTGAGCGCCAGCATGATCCCGATCAGCTCGAAAACGACCTGGTCGGGGTCGGTGTGCATTGGTAGCTCCGCGGCTACGACAGCTGCGTGGATCTGGCGTCGTAGGTCATTGCGCCACAGCGTTAAAAGCCCCACAAGCGCATCGCGAACAGGTCCGACGCGGCCGTCGAACTCGGTAGCCGCCGCGGCAAAAAAGCAGCCGCCAGGAAACACATTACGTTCGTGATAGGAAATCCACGCCTCGCACAAGGCTGGCAACTGTGGCACACCGTAAGCAGTGTCGACGGCGCGGTCGGCCACCTCACTAGCAAAAATCTGTGCGGCTGCGTCGATGACGGCAATCTGCAAAACCTCCTTGGATCCGAAGTGGCCAAGTAGTCCGGACTTACTTATTCCTAGGTCAGCGGCGAGACGACCAATCGTCAACCCCGCTAGACCTTCAGCCGAGGCGACTTCAACACCGCGAGTGATGATCATTGAGCGAGTTCTTCGGGCACCGGCCAAGGAGTTGCGTGGAGTCATTCCCACATTATATAAAGAACGAACGATCGTTCGTTATGGAACGGGTACGCCAACACCGCTGAAGGGCACAAATGCGAAATGTCTCTATCGCGCAGCTTCTCAAGGGCGGCATCGTCCCGGTTGCGCAACTGGTATTCCGACCAGTCGCGCAAGGGCGTGAGAACGTGCCCCAGAAAGGGCCCGTCATACTGGCCGCTAACCACCGATCCTTTATAGACAGCGTTATCCTCACTCTCGTAGCGCCCCGGCCGGTCGCCTTCCTCACCAAAGCCGAATACTTCCAAGCATCCGGGTTACGAGCCATAGTTTCGCGCTGGTTGTTCACCGCCATGGGCGCCATACCAGTGGAACGCGGCAAACACCGTTCGGCGCAGGCGTCATTAGACCAGGCGCTAGACGTCCTCAACGCCGGCCATGCGTTCGGCATCTATCCCGAGGGAACCCGCTCCATAGACGGAAGACTCTATCGGGGGCACACCGGCGTCGCCTGGCTGGCACTGACCACGCGGGCGCCAGTTATACCCGTCGCCCTTGTCGGCACGGACCGGATTCAACCCGTCGGTGCGCGACTACCCGCATCCGTCCAGCGGCTGTCCGCTTCGGTCCCCCGCTACATTTTGGGCCGTTACACGGCACCGCGGACTCACCGCAGGCACGACGAACAGTCACCGCCGATATTATGGATGCGATAGCTGCGCTCTCCGGCCAACAACGAGCCGACACCTACAACACCGGTTCATAGCTGCAGTGCACCAAGGCAGGTAAAAAGTGTCCATAAGAGCGACCGACAATAGGGCATCTGCCAAGGCCGCAGGAGCCGCCGCCTACGCTCTACCTATGGTCGGCTCGCAAGCTACGCCGGGCGTAGGCAAGGCGACGAGAACGCCGGCAGGGACCTATTGCCGGGCGCTCTAACTCAAATCGTAGACACAAGTTCCCTAACCTCCCCTAACATAGCTCCATGCAGCCCGATTCCACGCCACCACGTCCTACGTTCGTCGTCTGTGGTTCTGGCAGCCTGGCACTCCGTCTGGTTCGGGAGCTACAACGGCTCGACGATGCTGTGACAGTGATCGTGGGAAATCCGGAGAACCCATTCGCACGTCGCATCGCCCGCACGGGCGTCCGGATCGTCTACGGCTCCAAGCGCGATATAGAAACGCTACAAGAAGCAGGCGTGCAGCACGCCCAGTCACTCGCGCTGGCTGACTCCGATGACGTTGGCAACGTGCACACCGCGCTCACGGCACAAGAGCTCAACCCGCAGCTACGACTGGTCATGCGCATGTACCGGCGGCGTTTGGCCGAACGCATCGAGAGCCTTTTCGACGAATGCACCTTGCTCTCACCCGCCGACATCGCCGCACCGTCCTTTGTGGACGCGGTGCTTGGCGACGGATCGCACTTGGTTCGCGTAGCCGGACGCGTCCTGCAAGCCGGGCCGGTCGAATCAGTGACGTCGGTGCTGATCCCACTGGCGCAGACCGATGTCTACGGCAACGTCGCACTACTACCGCCGGCAGACCTATTGCCCTCCAGTAGTGCGAAATCTGAGGTGGATTTTGTGCTCGGTGAGCCCGCGATGGGCGCGGCCGAGCTGGCAAAAATTCCGCCACTGGAAACGCTACTCACGGCGGTTCGACCAAAGAGCTGGGTAGCCACCTACCGCCCTCCTAGGTGGCGGACGCTGCTGGCCTATCTCACCGCGCTCACTAGATGATCTATTCCAAGGGGTATGAGGTGGTCGGGCGTGTCGTGACCGGTTGATACGCGAAGGGTGTCCAAGATCGGCGTT
>QHCE01000039.1 GCA_003243955.1 Acidimicrobiales bacterium
ACACCCTTAAATACACAGACCCCACGAGTCAACCAAAGTGGGGGCAGTCCCTCGCCGTGGTGCCGCTTGGTCAAAGTTTCCTTTAGTAATCCAGGGGGTCCGGAGCGCGGCTATACCGATATCGAGGTTGAATGCGTAAAGATGGAGCCGTGTTCGATCACATTGCCGGATTGCCGGCTCATCCGTTGGCTGTACATGTTCCTGTAGTGATGATTCCGCTTACCGCACTGATCGCGCTGCTGTATGTGCTGCTGCCACGTTGGCGTAGATCTTTTCGATGGTGGTTATTGGCGGGCGCAGCCGTTAGCAGCGCCAGTGCCTGGTTTGCTACGCAAACCGGCGAGCGGCTTGAAAGATCCCTAGGCTCGGCAGTAAACATCGAACGGCATCAGGAGTTTGGTACGAGGACGTTCTGGTGGTCATTGGCTCTGCTGATCGCCGCGATCGCGCTGCTTTTGGTTGAGCACCGCCGTGTTCGCGGGGCCCATGCTGACGCCGTAGCGCCTCAACACAACCACACGATGTGGCGAGTCACCTCTGCGCTGCTGTGTGTGGCTCTGCTGGGTTTAGCTGCGGTCACAGTCACCTACGTGATTTTGACCGGCCATTCCGGCGCGGAGATGGTCTGGGTGGATTAGAGCCTTGCAGGCCGTGGCTTTGCTAGGTTTGACATTCTGACTGGGACGCCTGCATGATGACGGAAATTCGTGACATGCGGCACTCGGCGGTGCAGACGCTAGCCGCTGCCTTCCATGAGTTGAAGACGGAGAACGGCATCGCCGCGACAGGACATGATCTCAACAGGTAGCCGGTCGTTATTGACCTGTTCGATTAACGGGAAAGGGTTCTTCCGTGCTTCAGTTGCGGTAATTAGCTTTCGGACGCAGCCGACGCTTGGCCCTCAGGCGCGCTACTCGACTGGGCGACTTGACCGCTGCGGGTTCGCCGCCGCCGTCGGTTTCGATCCTGTCGTACCTCACCGGCTCGAACTTCCTCCGAGCTACCTACCGGTCGGGCGCTGCTTGCATGGGTTCGGGCACGGCCACCGCGGCTTCCTCGCCGTTCCGGTCGACCTTGGTCTTTACGGGGCTGCTCGATGTCTTCAACGATTTCTGCCGTTAAGCCGGCACGGACACGATTCCGGCGAGGGAGTACGCCAGTGATCGCGGCAGAAATTTTCAAGTCCTTGTACAGATGCGCGGAAGTTGAGTACGTCTCGGTGGGTTCAGCGAACGGCAAACCGAGCGCGGTGTTTATGAGCTGCCACCGGTACAGCTCGTCCCAGTCCACAAACGTCACCGCTATACCACTTGCTCCGGCACGCCCGGTTCGACCAATCCGGTGCACGTAGTTCTTCTCATCATCGGGGCACTGGTAGTTGATCACGTGAGTGACACCGCTGACATCGATGCCGCGCGCAGCCACATCGGTGGCTACCAATACGTCAACTTTGCCAGATCGGAAAGCGCACAAACCCTGCTCGCGCGCACCTTGCCCCAAGTCGCCATGGATCGCGGCAGCGGAGAAACCACGGCTGGCCAGCTCGTCGCTGACCTTCTGCGCGGTACGTTTTGTGCGGCAGAACACCATCGTGAGCCCACGTTCGTCCGCTTGTAAGATTCGGGCCAGCACTTCAATTTTGTCCATCGGGTGCGCGCGGTACACGTGCTGATCGGTGGTCGGGACGGTGTGACTTGCGTCGGCGCTTTCGGCTCGAATATGCACCGGTTTACGCATGAAACGCCGGGCCAGCGCCACGATCGGTCCGGGCATGGTGGCACTGAAGAGCATAGTTTGGCGGCCACTTCCGGCGGCGCGATCAGCCTCATCAGGCAGCATCGTCAAGATGCGCTCGATGTCGGGTAGAAAGCCAAGGTCTAGCATCTCATCGGCTTCATCCAGTACTAAAATGCTGATCTCGCTGAGATTGAGGTGTCCCTGGCCGGCTAGATCCATCAACCGTCCAGGCGTGCCGATGACTACATCCGCACCACGGTTCAAACCTTCGATCTGCGGTTCGTACGCACGTCCGCCATACACCGACTGAACCCGAATTCCCTTAGTGGCGCCGGCAGTAGCGACATCACGGGTGACCTGCACGCACAACTCCCGAGTGGGCACGATCACCAGCGCCTGGGGAGTGCCGTTTGCGCCCTCGGAGGTTGACATGATCCGCTGCAAAAGCGGAATCCCAAAACCCAGTGTTTTTCCGGTACCAGTTCGGGCTTGACCAATCAGGTCGCTGCCAGCTAAAGCGATAGGTAGGGTCATTTCTTGGATCGCGAACGCTCGGGTGATACCGACCGCATTCAGCGCGCTCACGATGGGCTCGCATACGCCGAGATCAGCAAAGAGTGGCGCTTGCTCGGAAACCGGCGCTCGTGCTGCAAGCTCTGCGACTGCCGGCTCAGTTGGCTCGATGGCGGGAAGAAGGTCCGCTGTAAGTGAGCCGTCTATGAGATGTTGCGATGCTTTACTCAGGGCTAAAAGCCTTTCAGCTGCCCATAAAGGGACTTAGCGTAGTGCCACATTGTTAGCGGCTAGAAGCTACGAAGTGGGCCGATGGTTAGCAGCTCACACCTAATAGTATAGCCGACCCGTTTACCGAGTAGGGCGCGACCGCACTTTCTGTTTTCCTTGCCGAGCATGGACATCAAGCTTACCGCGGCAAGTGATGGTTTCGATGTGAACCTCGCCGCATCATTGCGGCTACGATCGCCACGAGTACAGCCGAAATTCCGACCGCCAGTGCCCATCTGCCCACACTGTGCAGATGGGCCTCTTGCGCAATAAAGTTTCCGCCTATCGTTCCTAGGATGCCCAGTAACACGGTGAACAAGAGCCCAACGGGTTGGTACCCCGGTACCACGAGACGGGCGAGCGCGCCGATGACCGCACCGACGATCAACAGGCTGCAGATATCTACAAACATATTTACTCAACATTGAAGTCAGGCACGTGCGTGTTGTCGCACATGAGTTTAGAAAGGCAGCTGGGGAACCCAATTAGCTGTAGCTAAGAGGCACCGAATTTAGGAGGCACTGAAGCCCACGCGGCGCGTCTGCGATTCGGCAATTTCTACGTACGCCAGTTTATCGGTCGGTACGACGATCCGGCGACCGCGCTCATCGAGCAGAGTCAGCAGACCGGACTTGGCGACAAAAGCGTCGGCCACAGCCTTCTCGACCGCTTCGGGGCTTTGCTCGCTCTCTAGCACCAACTCGCGTGGCGCGAACTGAACACCGATTTTGACCTCCACGTGTTTCTCCTTCTATCTATGGCGGCTGATTATTGCAAGGCTAGCGGTAGCCTTGCAATGCGTAGGGATTGGTCATGCGGCCCGGATCAGAGCATGTCAAGCTGTATAGCCGTGACGAACACAATCGTTTTGGCGCAAACCCCAGCCGGCGATCGGCTACTCACTTGTAATAGCTTTGCGCTCCTGCTGGGCATGCAGCTTGACCAGCAAATCCCTATGGAGCGCGCGTTTGCCGCACCGTACGAACTGGCGCGGCGCCTGAATGCGGCCGGCAGGTTGAGCGACCTGAACCAGCTGAGCGCCGCGCTGATAGCGGATATGTCTGTGGATGATGTGGTAGAAATTTTTAGGGCTAGGCCCGCACTGCATCGCTTTCCAAAGGCGATGGCTCAGCGAGCGCATCAGCTCAGTACATTGGTGTGTGAGCGCTACGGTGGTCAAGCGGAGCGGTTGTGGTGCGAAGCTGCTACAGGAGGTTTGCTACTGGCTCGACTGCGTGAGCTGCCAGGTTTCGGCGACGGTAAGGCTCGAATTTTTCTGGCGTTACTTGCTAAGCAGCGTGGAGTGCGGCCTCCTGGTTGGCAAGAGGCATGCGTGCCGTATGGGTCTGCGGATAGCGTGATGTCAGTTGCTGACATCACCGATGAGGCCACACTGCGTCAAGTGCGTGAGCACAAGAAAGCTGCCAAGCAAGTAAGAGATTGCGCGGATAGGTGA
>QHCE01000025.1 GCA_003243955.1 Acidimicrobiales bacterium
AGCTAACCTACCGAGCTGACTGTAACCGCCCACGGATGCCGGTACAAAGTATGCTCGCACGACGTACACAGCGTAATGCCCGTAGCCGTCGGTCCGCGCACCGGTACGACACCAGCCGGGTGCACCCTCTTAGTGAACGTCTGGGCGAAACCCGGCTGCTAGCTCGGCCGACCGGTCACATGCCGCAGATATAGCGCTGATGAAAGCGGCGCGCACGCTATGTTTTTCTAGCTCAACAATCGCGTTAATGGTCGTGCCGCCCGGCGACGTGACAGCTTCTCGAAGCTGTACTGGATGCTCGCCAGAATCCCGCAGCATCGTGGCAGCGCCCAGCGCGGTCTGCACGACTAAATCAGCGGCTATACCGCGCGGCAGCCCAAGCAAGATGCCCGCGTCGATCATCGCCTCTACTACGTAGAAAAAGTAGGCCGGCCCCGAACCAGACAAAGCCGTGACAGCGTCAAGCTGCTGCTGCGGCACCCGGAGCACTTTCCCTACCGGGAGCAAGATCTGCTCAGCGGCGGCCAGATGTGGGTTATCGGCATACGTTCCCGGACTAATAGCACTCATTGCTTCGTCGACCAAAGCTGGAGTGTTCGGCATAGCGCGCACCACAGGTACATCCGCGTCCAACTGGCGTTCAATAAAACTTGTGGGAACACCAGCGGCGACCGAGATTACCAGATGCGAGGCGCCAACTTGGCCTACGAGCTGGTTGAGTAACCCAGCAATGTCTTGTGGCTTAACTGCGATGAGTAGCGTGTTAGCAATCTGGGTAGCCTCGGCGACGTCTACTGCGCGCACCCCGTAGCGCTGCTCGATCTCTCGCGCCCGCTCTTGGCGGCGGGCGACCACGACAATCCGCTCAGCGGTCCAACCGGATCGCAGCAAACCGCCGAGCAGCAACTCGCCGACGGTTCCCACGCCGAGGATGGCAACAGCGGTCACAACTTCTCCTCATCTTCGAGCTAGCGCACGGAGAAAGAACGCCAGATTTGCCGGGCGCTCGGCAAGCCGCCGCATCAAATATCGATACCAAGCCGTGCCATACGGCAGGTATATCCGAACTGTGTTGCCAGCGTTGAGCAGGTCGCGACGCTGTTTAGAGTTAACCCCAAGCAGCATTTGAAATTCGAAGCTTTCAGTGTTTCGGCGGTAGTAATAGGCACGCTCGGTGGCGATCGCGATTAAAGTCGCGTCGTGACTCGCGATCATCGGACGGCCATCCCCAGCTAGCAGCACATTTAGGCAGCGAACAAATGAGCGATTCACGTCATGGGTCCGCTGGTAAGCAACCGATTCCGGTGACCCGTACGCCCCTTTGCACAACCGAACTCGTGAACCCGCTACAGCCAGGTCTTTGCAGTCTGCCTCAGCTCGGCGCAAATATGCTTGCACAACCGCACCGGTTTCAGGGTAGTCCGCACGGAGCACGCTCAACGTTTCCAGCGTGGCATCGATGCTGGCGTAATCTTCAGCATCTAACGTGACCACTGTGCCAACATCTTTGGCGGTCTGGCAGATCATGGCAGCGCTGGCGGCGGCGCGCTGTGGGTCGAAGCCCTGACCGAGCGCGGATAGTTTCACGCTCACCTCAGCAAATGGCGCCGCGTCAACCTCACCAAGGGTGGCCAAGAGCTGACAGTAGGTAGCTGTTACCGCGGCGACGCCAGCCGCGTCTATGACTTCTTCGCCCAAATAGTCGATGCTGGTATTACACCCATCGGCATGCAGTGCGCGAGCGACCTGAACCGCGTTGTCTGTGGTAACCCCAGCGACGAAGCGTCGCACCACAGCCTGAGCCAGCGGTGTAGTGGAAACCATGCGCTCAATACACGTACTGTCGGCCGCAGCCAAAATTGCCGATCGCAACATATTCAGCACTCTAGCCCTACCCCATCAGCTAGGCTGAAGTCGTGATCACTGACACTGACCGACACATGATGTCCACCGCAATCGCGGAAGCAGAAGCCAGTCTGACAGCTGGGGCAATTCCCATCGCGGCCACGCTAGCTCGAGGCGATCAGCTGCTAGGTACTGGCCACAACGAGCGGGTGCAACGGGGCGATCCGATCGCCCATGGCGAAATCGCTTGCCTTCGTAACGCTGGGCGACAGGCAAGCTACGCCGGAACAACGTTGTACACAACGCTTTCGCCATGCGCTATGTGTTCGGGTGCGATTTTGCTGTTCAAGATTCCACGTGTAGTAGTCGCCGAGGCCACCACATTCGCCGGAGATCTCGGCTTTCTTGCCGATCGCGGCGTAGCCGTTGAGCTGCTTGATGACCAGCAATGCGTAGAGTTAATGTCAACTTTCCAGCAGCGATACCCGCAGATTTGGGCTGAGGACATCGGCGAAGAGCCACCGAGCTAGAGAGCGCGTAAACGGTACCGAAGTGAGATTCACGAGTCAGGCGAGTGGGCTACCGGCATCTTTACGCCGTCTGACCACGGCGAGTCATGCAGCTCCAGCGAAGCCAATGATGTGCCGAGCGGAATGTCAAACACCAGCGCGACCGTGGTTACTTGGTTGCTCCACATCAGATCCGGGACCCGATTTCGGGTAGGACTCGCCGCCTTGGATGCCAGAAGATCGGCAGTATAGACATGGCCGTGTACATCCATAGCGTGCTGATTGCTGAAGGTCAAAACTCTAGGCTGCTCGCCAATGTTGTGAATTCCTAGGATATACACGCAGTACTTGCCCTGGGGTTTGTGTACATCGGGGCTCATTCCAACTTCGGTGACACCGCATCGAACACTGTTGAGTCGGAACGCGAACTGGCCGTCCACAAAATCGCCGCTGCGCGTCTGCCGAGTCTGTGGCTTGGAGTCAGCGCCAGTGGCGTGATGCGAGTGCTGCTGCAGAAGCCAGCCGGCTACGGCAGAGAAAGCCAGCCCAACTATTAATGCGCATACACCTGCAAAGATTGCGAAAGAACGACAACCTGGATGCGATGCAAGACCAGGGGTGGGAATGCTCTCCACCTGCTCTTCGACGCTGATCACTGTGCTAGCAGGCTGCGTCATTTCCTCTCCCGACGTCGATGCACCAGTATCATTGTCACATTTTGTAGGCCTGGATTAGCCCAGAATGACCATGCTTATTGGCCTGCTTGCTGAATGCTCATGAGGATGCTAAACAAAACGCCCCCAGTAGGGCTTCTACTTGTAGATCACAAGGGGTTTAGTCCTTAATGGTTATACAAGTGGCTGCGGTGGCCGAGTTTGAGAACTAGGTAGCCGAATTCGGCGAGGATCACAGAATGTGGAGTGGTCGGTTCATTTGAGGCACGAATAGCAGCTACATCGCGGGAATCTTCAGTATCCTCAAGCGCTTGCAGCGCAGCTTCGGCGATAGCCGCAGGCATAACCACCACCGTGGGATGCTGGCGGCGGTGAAGATAAATCACCTTGCCGTGTTCAGCCCCATCGATAGCACGATCGACGGGAGCTGCAGATCGAACACAGAGTCGTCATAGATACGTACCCGGGTGGGCCATGATTTGAGGATATCCTGTAGCACGGCCTTCGCCCGCTGCTGATGAAAACTTTTGCTCGCTGCTCCCCCGGCTTACTACCAGGTTGATCATTACAAGCTACAACAACAGCAGCGCGAGCAGTACGACAACAGCAGCGCAGGCAAGCCCAGCCCAGATTAGACGCTGTCGAAGGTGCCGCGCCTGCAACTGCTCGGTACGTTCTCGTGTCTGCTCGTCTGCGGCGCGGCGCCGCGCTGTTCGTACGGTGGCCACATCGCGATCAACGTCGTTGGAGGTCTGCCGCAGTTGTTCTACTAGCTGCCCGGCCGAACGCGGCTGAGCAGCAGAAGTGTCTGGCACCTCAGGAATGAGTACTTTCGCGGTCACCAGACGGGCTTGGGCATTCGATATAGCGCGTTTAGCCAGCTTCCGCCAGTGCTCGGTTTGATCCAGCTCAGCATCACGTGCTGCTACCGCCGCCGCCAGCGCTGTCTCCTGCTCAGTGCCGATACTCCGCTGCCGCCGGGTGATCAGCTCCGGCAGCTCACCTAACCCCCGCACCGCTTCGCGATACTCCCGCCAGGCCGAGTCAGTCCAGGAGACACCGCCGAGCTCGTCGCTCCCGTCGGGCGTACGCGAGGCACTCACGAAATATCCCCTGTCGCTCTGGCATCCATCGACTGGGCGGCGCTAGGAAAGGGAACGAACTCCACTGGCTGCCCGCCACTACCCCGGTCCACAAACAAGGCTCGATGAGGCTGTGGCGCAAATCGCACGTACGGCCCACACATTGCCTGCACGTCGGTCTCCGGAGCCTGCAGGAATACCAACCCAGCCAGCAGCGGTGACACCTCATATCCCAGCTGCTCGGTGAAGACCCGAGCGCTGTTCCACCAACCCAGCAGATGCATGCGAGCGAGCGGGCCTTCCCGCACCAGCTGCGCCAGCACGTGCATGGGCGAACTCCCGGCCATGGATAGTTGAGCTAGCCGGGTAGCGCGGTGCAATCCAGCACCGATCACGTACAGCTCCGGCTCGTCGTCGAGCGACGGGCGCGGCCGATCAGCGTCCCCAAGCCGAGCGTTCAACACTTCCCCAAGCCGCAGCAACCGCTCGCTGATTTCCACGGTGGAAACCAGTTCTACCTCGTGACCACTTAGGCACAGCTGCCGCGCCAGAGCGGATAACTCCCAGGCATGCTCCCCGCTGCCCATGACGCCGTCCAGCAGCACAAACTTTGCCGGTTGAGCCGCCGATGAATTTAAGCGGCCGCTGTGCTGCTCTGCTACCGCCAAAGCTAAAGCGGCGCTGCTCAGCACACCCAGCGCGTCGTCACGCCCTTCGCCAAGCAACGCAAGCGCTGACCCCGGATCGCCGCGTAGGTCGAACGTGATCGGCCGCGAGCTGACCTGGATCGGTAGCCCCAGTATCGCCCGACCCCCGTCCACGCGGCTTTCACTCATACTGTTTGTGTCAATACCGTGTTCGGCACCACCACGTTCTTTAACGCTGTATTCTTCAACGTCGGATCCACACCAGCTTGTCGGCTGCGCGAGTAGGTCTGCCAGCACCGTAGCCGCGCTGGGTTGGCGGGCATAGAACACCCGTGGTGGAGTGGTGGCGCTGCTTGCTCTCCACAGCTGTTCGCGTAACAGGTCGAGCTCTGTTTCATCGGCGTAGGCCACAACCGCTCGCTGGTTGTGCTCGGAAGCTCCATAATCGCAGTTGAGGATCGCCTCACCGCGGTACCGCAACTGGGCTGCTTCAGTATTACCGCGACCTAACACCGCCTCGGACTCGCTGGCCTCGGTTTTCAGGCTGACTCGCCACGGAAACTGCCCAAAAATTGAGCGTTCTTTGCTCGCTAGCGTGTCAATTCCGGACAGTGTCTGCGACGCGAGCACCAAATGTATGCCGACGGCTCGGCCGCGCCGCGCCAACGTCTCGAGAATGCTAACCGCCTCGCGGCCAATTTCGTCACCGTCAGCCACCAGCACTTGGAACTCGTCAATCACCAGCAGTAACCGCGGAATAATCTCATCGGGCCGCTTGCGGCGCAGCGCAGACAAGCTGCTGGCACCACAAGCTCGAAACTGCTTAGCGCGTCGAGAGAACTCGGCGTCTAGGTGCCGCAGCACCGCCAAGCCGAATGAACGATCGCCCTCCAACCCCAGCACTTGAACGTGCGGCAGCCAGTAGGATCGCTCTTGGCTCGGGCCGAGTCGATCAAACTCTAGACCTTCCTTGAAGTCCAGCAGATACATCTGCACCTGCTCTGGGCTGTAGCGAGCCGCGATTCCATGTAATAGCACCAGCAAAAGGTTGGATTTACCCTGCCCAGAGGCGCCACCCACCAGCAAATTCGGCAGTGCGGGGTCGGCGCTGCGTAGCTGCAACTCCGCGATCGCGGTGCCGGTCATTCCGATCGGGGTGCTCACCCCATCGGTGGCGTCGCCGCTCCACCGACATTCGGGGGCGGGAAGCAGCTCAGATAGCCGCACTATCGGCGCCGACCGCGCTACCGCAGCCCGTAGCAGCTGGTCGATGAGACGCTCGACAAGTTCACGGCTTGGCGGTGGATCAGGCAGCACCACGACGCCAGGCGCGTCGGTCAGCCCGTCAACGCTAAGGCCGCCCCGACCAGCTCGCACTCCAACCGTCTGTTGCAACACCGGCGCACAATCCAGCTCACTGCTGGCCAGCGCGGCTGGGTCAGTAACCAGCACGAAAGACACCCCGCGAGCAGGGCCGGCGTGCACAAGACGCAGCAGCTCAGTGGAAGTTGGAGCGTCTAAGCCGTAAGGGTAACCCAGCAATATCAACAGTCTGTACGGTTCACATCCATCACCGATGTGTCCGCGTAGCTGCCCTAGGTTTGCAGCGCCATGCAGGCCAGTAAGCTCGGCCACCCGCAACGCCGCACCACGTGCCTGTCGTAGCCACTCCAGCAGCTCGTCCGTACTGGTGAGCGGCTCACCCAGCATCTGGCCGCCGTAGCCGCTGGCCTGGCCGCCTTGCGCCCCGGTGCGTAACCGACCCAACGGACTCATAACTCCGGTGAGCTTAGGATCGAAGACGGAAATCTCCACTCCCATAGCAGACGTGCCGGCAAGCACCCGCAGTACCAGTGAATGCAGCACCGGCGATGTCCAGTGTTGCTCGGCGCTCTCCCACAACGTCAGACTGCCCAAGTCCAACAGCGGCACGAGCGCGGGTAGGTCTTCCTGATCGGACAAGTCGGCAGGTAAGCCAGGCACCGTACATGATCCCAAGCGCAGATAGCTGCTGTCCCCACTACCGAGCCACTCCCCACTAAGCCAACGCGGATCCGACCATGCCGCACCCGCCAACCCTGAGGCGAGCCGCTGCGCTCGGTTGATGAGCACCTCGCTTATCTCCTCGTGAGCCTGCGCGGCCTGAGCAAGGGCAAGCTGTTCGGCGCGGTGCTGGTGCTGTGCGCAGTTACGCTCAGCGTCAGCGTAACTGCGCACAGCGGCCCGTTCGACATCATCAGCCGATTGCAGAAGCTCGTGGGCAGTATGTTGCAGTCGTCCGAAGGACGCACGCAACCGTTGCTCCTCGGAAGAAGCGGCAAGCCGACTAGCCGACACAGTAGATCACCGAACTCATAATGACGTGGCGAACTGATGAGCTTCATGCGCTGCCCGGCGCAGCGCGGCGACCGCCTGGCCAAGCTCTGCCTCGGCAGCATGCAGCGTGTTTATGATTGCGCGATCCGACTGTCTCGATGTACCCGAAATGGCGTGCGTAATCTCCGACGCCGTCTGGCCACAAGAGGTTTTGAGCCGCTCGAGGGCGTCGCCCATACCGCGGGCATTGGTGGCCAGTGTGGCAACTTGACCCTTGAGCCGCAGAAGTGTGGAATCCATAAGCTTATTTCCTCGTGTTCAGTGTCTGTAGTGACTGGCGCATGCGCTCTATTTCTTGCACATCAACATTGGCCTGCCGATCAATACTGAATTCGCCCAGCGGGACGCCAGTGTGGGGGTCGGCGACCCGAACACCAATGAGCCCCTGCTCGTCATAGCCGATGAGCACCTCTACCTCGACAGATTCTTCACTGGGCGGTACCGGCATGCGCGCCGAGCCCACGATGGTGATGTACCGCGGATCGGGGTCTTCGCCCTGAGTGATCACCACCAGTATTTCACGTTGATTCTCCGCCAGCGTATGAAATCGCTGTCGACCCTGTGCTGGCAGCGGCGTATTCCGCCGAATGAGCACCGAGTTGATCTCTGCTCCAGTCTGCGAGCAGCGGGCGATCAGCCCCAAGCTGTGCGCGGTCACATCGTGCACCACCAGGCGATTTGTGATGTGCTGTCCAGCAAATGGTGCGGCCTTATACTCGCGGGATACCACACCTCTACGGGCGGCGCTTGCGGAAGCGGCCACAAGTGCCGCACCCAGCGCCACTGCCTGCTCAGGGTGCACATCCTGGCGCACCGGGACCCCGGTGACGCGTTGCAGCATGCGTGAGACCATCGGAGCCCGAGTCGAGCCGCCTACCAGCAGCGCCACCGATAGGTCGCCCGCTTGCACTCCAGCATCGATTATCACTTCCGCGACGATCTCCTCCGTGCGACGCAGCAGTGGAGCAGTCAGGTTGGCAAACGTGGGCCGGGCAAGGTGCACCGGATAACTCACAGCACCACAATCAACAGTGATCAGGGTCTCGGGAACACTCGACAACGCACGTTTTGCCTGTTCGCAGCGGCCCCGCAGCAACAACTCAGCAACGTCGGAATCCAGGCTCGAGGGACCTCCCTGCGCTACGACGCAACTGTCGACGTGCAGCATCACAGCATTGTCGATATCGAATCCGCCAAGGTTGCGATCGCCAGCCGTAGCCAACACCGTGTATTCGTCATCATGGATGCGCACAACCGTGGCATCGAATGTGCCACCGCCCCAGTCATATACCAACACCGTAGCCGGAACGTGGCTACTGGTAGCGCCTCTACCAAATCCGTATGCCAGTGCGGCGGCGGTAGGTTCATTGAGCACGCTAAGCACGTCAAGCCCGGCGATAATTCCAGCGTCTGCCGTGGCTCTACGCCGAGCGTCGTCAAAATACGCCGGAACCGTGATGACGACTTCCGAACACGGCTGCCCAAGCGCAAGAGCAGCATCATCGGCAAGCCGTCGGAGCAAGATTGCCGATATCTGCTCGGCGGTGTATTGGGTGCCCGAGATGGTGCAATGCTTCCAGCTGGTATCTCCGATGTGCCGTTTCACCAGCTCTATACAGTTCTGCGGGGTAACCCCACCAGCGACAACCGCGGCTGAGCCAATGATCGGCTTCTCCCCGTCGAAGTACACTACCGACGGGGTAAGGCTTTCTCCATCCCGATTGTCGAGCACCCGCGGAACGCCAGCAGCATCGATCGCGGCTACAACCGAGTAGGTCGTACCTAAATCAATACCCAGCCCGAACACACATTTCACTGTGCGTGCGCGCCGACGTTGACGTGTAATGGCTGCGCCGGTCGACCCATTCGGCGCGGCTCAGATTGCTCTATTAGCACCGCATTACGAGCGTATTGGGGCTGGAAGCAGCCCCGAAGCAGCGCAACACCAAATAAAGCTAGGCCACCGACCGTTCCCAGTAGAATCGTCGCTCGAGTGAGCAGATCGGTGTCGCGGGCTAGAGCGCCCGGTACGCAGCACATTGCGGCAATCGCGATGAAGCCCAGTCCCAGCGGCCAACGATAATTGGCTTTGAGCGCCGCCAGGCTGAACCGAGAACGTAACGCTTTGCGCGCATAATCACGGTGCCGTTGCAGCTCGGCATAAACCGTAGGCTCGCTGGGCTGTACAGAAAGTCCACGTTCGGCCAAGGATTGGACCTGGCGGGCCTGCTCGGCAGTGGTAATGAGCAAACGGCCATCAGCTAGCTCATGCTGAGCAAGGTTGGCTCGACGGCCTAAAGCTCGAGCCAGTGCTGTGCGCAGGACTTCCTCGTCGGGGCTTTGTCGGTAAGCCTGCTGTGCATGAGCTACCGCGCGGTCCACCTCACCAATGGCCAATAACTGCTCGATGATCCCAACCTGGTATTCAGGCTCGTCATCTTGCAGGCTTGCCGCCGCTTGATACGCCGCTAACGCTTTGGCTGGTTCAGCGGCAGTGTGCAACATTGCGCCGCGCTGCGCGTGCAGCTGAGCGTCTTCAGGATCTACATGGAGAGCGCGCTCGATAGCATCCAGCGCCGTGGCGTGGTCGCTGCTGGCGCTAGCCGCCTGGGCCAACACCGACCAGGCATAGGAATTGTCCGGATCATCGGCAACGGCTCGGCGAGCGGTGAAGACCGCGACACCGTGTTGGCCGCGCTGCATCTGCTCAACCGCGCGAGAGATGGGGTTATCGTCACGATCTTGCCGCTTGGATGCGGCAGACGAAATCCTACCGTGGCTTATCGGGCCCACGAGCTTCGGAGAATCGGGAGAAACTGGCGAATTTTTGTCCCGGACGCCGCTCTGCGGCTTTACAGTCTCGGTTAGATTGCCCCGCTCGGCATCGTCGAGCTGCTGCATCGCACGCTCAGCCTCTTGTCGTACAGCGAGGTCTGGAGAAATTACCCGTCGACGTAAGCTTCGGCGACGCTGTGCGATCGCGGCACGAAGTTCCTCAGGGCCGGCAGCCGAATCTAGGCCAAGAAGTTTCCGCAGCCCAGTCACCGAGTAATCCCTTCTACACGCAGCATATTTGACAGGGATTATAGCCGCGCTGCGGCGGATTGGCGGAGCGACGCGCTAGGCCCATGGAGTAGACCAGAATAGCTCTCCGGCCAACTGGCCGGAGAGCTATTCACCGCGGGGGCGGGTAGGAAAAGTTTGTTAGTCCATGCTCTCGCGCTGACGGGGAATTCCACCCAGTAGTTCGCGAACTTCGGACTCCCGGTAGCGGCGATGTCCGCCCAGGGTGCGAATCGCGCTGAGCTTGCCGGCCTTGGCCCAGCGGGTCACCGTTTTGGGGTCTACCCGGAACATGGTCGCTACTTCCGCGGGGGTAAGCAAGGCTTCTGAATCAGGGGTGCGGGTTACCATGACGACTCCTTTGCAACGCATATGGGGATATCCGAAACTGATCCGCATTGCCTCCATGGTCCCTTGTGTCCGGCTTGTCCGACATAGACCAAAAGGCGGAAGTTAGCGACGAATCGGCAGGCCATCACCGCTCTATGGTTAGGTCAATTGCCTCATTCGCCCGGTATCGGACAAGCTGAGCGTGAGCGCCATTTGGGGGATTGTCAACGGTTCACCGGGCGCAAACTCGCTTATCGGCTACCCGCGCATGGATAGCGGTACAACTCAGGCGTAGACCCACCAAGCAGACAAGGAGCAGGCCATTGGCTTTCCGCAAGCTCACAGCTACATTCGACTCTGGGGTAGAGGTCGACACGATGCTGACTGAGCCGATCGTCATTCCCGGCGGCGCACTGCGCGGAGAAATCCATTTCCGAGGCGGAAAAACTATTCAAAAGCTTAAATATGGTCCCAACGCGCAGCTTGCTTCCTCACTCGGAAACCTTACGGTGGCGTTCCGCACAAACGCACAAACAGTTGAGGTGCACATGGCAGCAGAGAACGGTAACCAAACGCGGTTCGCGCTCAACCATGTCAATACTGCCAAGTTCGACGCCGACGCCGTACTCGCAGAACAGCTGCGCGTGCTTGTTAAGGTTCGCTAACCACCGTTACCGACTGTTGCTCGGCTCTCAGCGACTAACCCACTAGGGTCACAAAAGGAGCAGGCTGTGCGCGTGTTCGCCGCTACGGGCAAGCATGAAGGCCACGAACAGGTGGTGTTCTGTTACGACAAACCCACGGGGCTGCGAGCCATCATCGCGATTTACTCCACGGCGTTGGGCCCAGCTTTAGGTGGAACTCGATTCCACCCTTACGCTACCGAGGCTCAAGCACTCCATGATGTGCTGGATCTGTCCCGCGGCATGGCCTACAAGAACGCGCTGGCCGGTTTAAATTTGGGCGGTGGAAAAGCCGTGATTTGGGGCGATCCGGCAACGACTAAGACCGAGCAGCTGCTACGTGCCTACGGCCGTTTTGTCGAATCGCTGTCGGGCCGCTATATCACGGCCTGCGATGTGGGGACATGCGTCGAAGACATGGATATCGTGGCCCGCGAGTCCAGTTACGTTACCGGGCGCTCACCTTCGCACGGCGGCGCTGGTGATTCCAGTGTGCTCACCGCCTTTGGCGTCCTACAGGGTATGCGAGCCGCCGCGACTCACCAGTGGGGAAACGCTCAGCTGTCCGGCCGAACGATCGGTGTAGCCGGCGTGGGTAAGGTCGGCAAACGTTTGGTGAAACTGCTTTCCGAAGAAGGCGCGAAGATTCTTATAGCCGACACCAATCCACAGGCCATCATCAATATTGCGCAGCAAGAACCCTCAGTCACAATCATGTCACCAGACGCACTCGCGGAAGCTCCAATGGACATATACGCCCCTTGTGCGATGGGGCGGGCACTAACCAAGGAACTCGTACCCCGTCTACAGTGCGCGGTAATCTGCGGCGCCGCCAATAACCAACTCGCCCATCCCGTTGTGGCTGAACTGCTCGCCGACCGAGCTATCCTGTATGCCCCTGACTATGTGGTGAACGCCGGTGGAGTGATCCAGGTGGCAGATGAGATTTACGGCTTCGTTTTCGAGCGGGCACGCCAACGCGCCGCGGGTATCTTCGAGACGACGCAGAAGATCTTCGCTGCTGCCGCTTCTGGCCGCGTAACGCCGAGTGCGGCGGCAGATCAACTAGCCGAGGCGCGCATAGCGACAGCAGAGCAATTGAACCTTGCCGCAAGCGCTGGGTGGGATGCTCATGTGACAGTGCACCGCACGGTATGACAGACAGACTAGATGTTTGGGTGTTCGGCCACAAAACTACTAGGGGAGGTGGCCGGCCGTCGAACGGGGACGGTACGGTAGAGGCACGACAGTTAGACTTAGTTCTACCGATCGCCAACCTTGTACGGTCGGTTAACCTATGTTCACTTCAGTACGCACGAGGGGGTCGAGCCGATGGGGCGCGGCCGTGCCAAAGCCAAGCAAACGAAGGTCGCTCGGGAACTTAAATACAGTTCGCCGCAGACCGACCTCGATGCGCTACAGCGCGAACTCAGCCATGCGCCGCCTGAATCGCACGACAAGCCAGATGACGTGCGAGACGGTCCTGACGACGATGACGCCTGGGAACCTCGCCGACGATGAGTTTCATCGGCGCACCAGGCGATCATCTGCCGCTTAGCGATGCGATTCCGCTGGATGGCAGTAAGCTAGCGTCGTTGCCTCAACCGAATAAGCCAAGCTCAACCCGAAACGAACTCCCCTTTGGGTTACGTTTTGCTACAACCATGCGAGCGCATACTGACACTGATGTCGCCACCGTTCGTTACGACGAGCGGCTACAACTGTCCACCACCTATACACAAGGGCAGTGGGTGCCATTGATTACGATCGCCGCACCGCTCACAGTGCAATCAACCGGTGAGGTAGCCAGCCCCAATTTCGACGAAATTTTCGATAAAAATTGAGCGAGCCCGAAACCATATTGGTGCTCACTTCCCAGTACGACACTACCGCTGACCTGGTTGTTCGCGCCCTCAATGAGCGAGCCGCTCCGGTCTTTCGATGCGACACCTCGCAGCTGTTAGCGGGACTTGACTTCACCGCAGAGTTGTCCAACAGCGCTCCACGCTGGCTCGGTCACATTCGAGGACCCCACCGAAGCGTGGCATTGGAGAACATCAGCTGTGCGTATTACCGACGGCCCACTGCCTTTGCTACGAGCGGTGCAAACCAGGACACACGTGACTGGATAGCCCTTCAGGCTCGGCTGGGTTTTGGGGGCGTATTGGCCACCACCTCGCGGTGGCTTAATCACCCGAGCCAAATCGGTTACGCCGAGTACAAGCCCGTGCAGTTTGCCACCGCTGTACATGCCGGGCTCAGCCTGCCGCGCACACTGATCACCAATGACCCGGCTGCCGCTATGCAATTCGGCGAAGATGTGGGGGAGCTGGTGTATAAACCGCTCGCCTCCGCGGGCGCCAGTCCGGGGACAGCCGTCTATACAAATCGCGTCACCACTGCCCAGCTCAACGATCCCACCATCCGCCAAACCGCACATTTGTTTCAGGAATGGGTCAGAAAGGATCACGAAGTGCGGCTCACCATGGTAGATCAGCGCTGCTTTGCCACGGCGATCACAGCCCATTCCGCAGCTGCGAAGGTAGACTGGCGCACCGACTATGCGTCCCTGAGCTACCGTCCGGTGGACACACCACCACACGTGCGTAATGGGATGCTCGCACTATTGGGTGCGCTTGGTTTGCGGTTTGCCGCAGCCGATTTCGCCGTCACCTCGGAAGGAAAGTGGATTTTCCTTGATCTCAATCCCAATGGCCAGTGGGCGTGGATCGCCGAGCGCACTGGCGTCGACATTGCCGGAGCCATCGCCGACGCGCTCATCGGAACTCCGGTAGAGAGATGAAGATACTCATCACCGATCTCCGCCAAAAATACTAGGCACCTAATGGATGACGCTGTTTATTGGAGCGGAAAACGTCACTTCCTTACGTAGGTTTAAGGATGCAATCCTGTCGGGTGTGCCGTAGGCTAGCGGCATGACTGCCGCCCATGCTTTCGAGTTGCCAGCCCAGGGTGGCGGTGTCATGCTGCCTGATAGTGAGGTTACGGCAGTAGAAGAGGATGGCGAGGTTATTTACCTAACCCGCAGGGGACGAGCGGTGGCCCGTATTGTTCCGGTTGATCCTGAACAGGCATGGTTTTGGAGCCCACAATGGCAGACCAAGGAACATGAAGCTGATTCCGATATTGCCGCTGGCCGCGGCAAGGTGTACTACAGCGATGAAGAATTTCTTGCAGCGCTGGAAGCATCGGTAAAAACCGGGAAATTGTGAGCCCTACATATCAGCGAATACCGTCATTTAGTGACGACTGGAAGAAACTCACTCCACAGCAACGTAAACTTTTTCTGGTCTCAGTGACTAAACTTGTTGCTGATCTTAAAGGTGGAACAGGCTTTCGGAAAAGCCTACGAGTAAAACGGGTCGAAGGCATGAAAAGCGTCCAGGTCTATGAGATGACCTGGGCTCCTGATGGCAGAGCCACCTGGGAATACGGCGAGGAAATACGACCCGGTCAACCGCACGTGATCTGGCGACGAATCGGCACCCACAGCATCTTCCGCCAACCCTGAAGTTTTCGCCCCCTGCAGCCGATAGCAGGCGCAACTGGTCGGGCTCTAGTGTTTCGTAATCGATTGCATGGCTCTGCGTGAAGTGCTCTGGCGTTGGGGTTCTTTCAGCGTGCGGCGATATCGATTACACAACACTAGTGGAGTTCTGGCTTGATTTCGGCGGTACCAGCTAATCTGACATTAGCCACGCATGGGGTGCTTACTTACCGACCTCACCTGACCTCGGCCCGCTACTACTTCCCCTAACACCCATGCGTCACGGTGTCGCGCGGCCAGCAGCCCTAGTGCTGGCCGGACCTGCTCGGCTGGAACGACCGCGACCATGCCCACGCCCATATTGAACGTGCGTTCCATCTCCGCTGCCGCAACGGACCCCGTGCTCGCAATCAACTCAAACACCGGCGCGGGTTGCCAGGTAGAGCGGTCAATCACCGCATCGACGTCGTGACCCAGCAGACGAGCTACATTTCCCGGAATACCACCACCAGTGATGTGGACGAAAGCCCGAACATCGATCTCTTCCATCATCGCTAAACAGTCCGGCGAGTAAATCTGAGTCGGTGTGAGTAGCTCTTCGCCTAGAGTGCGCTGCCTACCAAGATCGGCGACCACTGCGTCGAGTCTGAAAGCCGCATTATCGAGTAAGACACGCCGGACCAGAGAGTAGCCGTTGGAGTGCAGACCCGAAGAACGCATAGCAATCAACGCGTCCCCCGCAACGATCCGGTCGCCACCGAGCACTCGATCGGCATTGACCACCCCAACGCCAGTAGCGGATAAGTCATAATCATTTGGGTGCATAACTCCACCGTGCTCAGCAATCTCACCTCCGGTGAGTGCGCAGCCGGCATATCGGCAGCCGTCAGCGATTCCGCCCACGATGACGGAAAGTTTTTCTGGAACAACTGAGCCGCACGCAATGTAGTCCTGTAAAAACAGCGGTTCGGCGCCGCAAACCACTAGGTCATCAACGACCATGGCAACCAAATCGATGCCCACGGTGTCGTGAATGTCCATCCGCTGAGCCACGACGAGTTTGGTGCCCACACCATCGGTGGAGGACGCCAGCAGCGGCTTGCTGAACTTGGAAATGTCTAGCGCGAACAGACTGGCAAACCCGCCAAGATCGCCGACCACTTCAGGCCGAAACGTTTTGCGCGCTTTAGGTTTGAATAGCTCAACCGCGCGGTCACCCGCCTCTAGGTCAACACCGGATTCGGCATATGTGATTCCCGATGGGCTGGTGTAAGTACTTACATCGCCCGAGCTACTCCAGGCTGCGGATGCAGCCTCCGCGTTACGACCTCTGGTGGCGTTATTCACACTCGATCCTCTCCGATCTGCAGCACGGCGCTATTGCCTACGAACTAGCAGCATCAGCGGTGCGGCGATGCTGTTCGAGTTGATGCTTTCCTAAGCGGTCTTTACCCGGAATGTCAATCGGATACACGCCGTCAAAACACGCCCGGCAGAGCCGAGAGGCTGGCTGGTCGGTTGCGGCAATCAGACCCTCCAACGAAACGTAGCCCAGCGAATCGGCACCCACAGATTTCCGAATTTCATCAACACTAATCCCATTAGCGATGAGCTCAGCGGGGCTGGCGAAATCGATACCATAGAAGCACGGCCATTTCACCGGTGGCGAAGAAATTCGAATATGAACTTCAAGGGCACCTGCCTCTCGCAACATTCGCACTAAAGCGCGCTGCGTATTGCCGCGCACAATCGAATCGTCAACAACTATGAGGCGTTTACCTCGAATAACGTCCCGCAACGGGTTGAGCTTGAGCCGAATGCCCAACTGCCGGATGCTTTGCGAGGGTTGAATGAACGTCCGTCCAACGTAGGCATTTTTCACCAGTCCTAGGCCATATGGAATTCCGCTCTCCTGGGCATATCCCACTGCTGCCGGCGTGCCGGACTCTGGCACCGGAATCACCAAATCGGCATCCACGGGACATTCCCGGGCCAAGGTGCGACCCACTTCCACCCGAGCCGCATGCACGCTTCGACCCGACAGCGTGGTGTCAGGACGCGCGAGGTAAACGTATTCGAACAGACAGCCCTTCGGCGAGGGCGGCGCGAAATGCGCTGACCGCAGCCCGTCGGCATCGATCGCCAACAGCTCACCTGGCTCGACCTCGCGCACAAACGAGGCACCCACGATGTCGAGCGCGGCGGTCTCACTTGCCACCACCCAACCGCTCTCTAGCCGCCCCAACACCAGCGGACGCACTCCGTGCCGATCCCGAGCCGCATACAGCGTCGTTTCGTCCATGAAAACGAAACTGAAGGCACCCTGTAGCTCCGGAAGTAGCTGCAGGGCCGCGGCGTGAATGCCGGCGGCACTGTCAGCCAGCAACGCTGTCACGAGCGCGGTATCGCTCGTGGAAACCGGGCCACCGTCGGTCAAGTTACGGTCGGCAACCCGCTTGGCCAGCTGGGGCGTGTTCACTAAATTGCCGTTGTGGGCTAGAGCGACGGTCGTGCCAGAGGGGGTGGAGCGCAGCGTAGGTTGCGCATTCTCCCATACCGAGGAACCAGTCGTAGAGTAGCGAGTGTGACCGATCGCCAAGGTGCCGTTGAGTGAGGCCAAAGTGGACTCGTCAAACACCTGAGCCACCAGACCGAGCTCTTTAAATACCACCAACCTGGCACCATCGCTTACCGCTATACCCGCGGCTTCCTGCCCTCGGTGTTGTAGCGCGTACAGCCCGAAATATGCGAGCTTGGCAACCTCACCACCTGGCGACCAGACGCCAAAGACACCACACGCGTCTTGCGGGCCTTTGTCGTGGGGGTCGAGATCGTGAGTGAGTTTGCCGTCACCTTTGGGCACATGCCCATCATAGTTGACAGCGCTCACTTTTGGGCCGTCAGTGACGAGATTGCATCCATTCGCCAAATATGGTTTCATGGCCAGTATGCAGATCTCGCAGCTTTCCCGGTCGTTTCAGCTCGACGCCGACGTAGCAGCCTCCTGTATGTGTTGCATGTCCGCCGCATGTTGTTGTCGCCGTTAGGCGTTTACTACCGCAAACCTTAGTAGCGTGCGGCTTCGGTTGGCAGTTATAGCCAGCTACGTGCTTTCTTTAAGAGTCGCAGTGCCGCGGTAAATATCACAATTCGCGCTGCATGCGAGCTCCACCCATTCCGCTTCGTCATTTGCGCCACGCTTGGACTGCCTTGGCGCCAGTGCGCCCTTCTTCGCGTATTACAGGACTATCGTGAGTCTCACTTCCTACCTCAACCACCTTGACGAACAACGCAGAGCTGATGTCGTTTCCGGATTAGAAAAGCTACCTACCGACGACCGAGCCGAGCTCACCGCTTATTTAGAGCGACTAGGTAGGCGCATCGAACACGAAAATAGATTCGCCGAAACGTACTTTTTCGCTCCCCCTGTTTGGCCAAGCAGTGCCCTAGGTGAAATCGCCAATAGATGGGCCGATCCGGCACTGCGACACATGCTGCTGCTCCACCAGAATTACCTCACTGCAAGCGGGGCCGCGGTCCCAATTTATCGAGAATTCAGCGGAGTATCAGATGTGTGGGCGGTGCGGATTCCGGGCGGCTTCGTCGGTGAGCTTGACCTAAGCCGCTCAGTCGCGCTGCGGGTACTCGGCGATGAGCCGCTATTGGTTAACGGAGAGCTCCCGCAAATATCTGAGAAGACGCAGATGCCCGAGGCGGTAGTGCTCGACGGTATTGAACCAAAGATGTTGGACGCGACCGCCGCAACCGAGGTAGTGGCATTGCTGGTGGCCTCACCAGCGCTCGTGGACAGCAAAACTAAAGAGGGGCGATTGGCGAACCGTCAGTGGTCGGTGGACCATCCGTGGCTGGTAGATCAGCGCGCTCCCACTACCACAGCCCAACCAGCACCGAGGAGAGGTCGGCACGGACCCCGCTCTGGGTTAGCCGGCCATCCCGGATTGCCGCAGGCCAGCTCAGCTGTCCCGTTGCCACCAACAGCCACGTCACGGGATCAGTCTCCACCACGTTAGGCGGCGTGCCGCGCCGGTGAGTAGGAGCCTGAAGCGCCGCTGGATTGTTTGGATCACCGCGCTGGGTCGTATCGCACTGCACAGCCCCGTACGGTGGCACGCGCACCTCCACGGCGCGACCGGGTGCTTTGCGGGCTAGCGCATGCAGTAAATGCAGCACCGCTGCCTGCAAAGTCACGGGATCAGGGCGTTCGCCCGCATCCAGCGCTCTCAGCGCCGCGCGCAGCGCATCCGGGGCGACTACTGACCTAGGCATGCGCCCCCTTATGCCTCCCGACAACTTGGCACAAGTTGTCCTCCCACTAGCACGAGGTCCTGGGGTCCTCCCGACAACTTGGCATAAGTTGTCATCAAGAGCACGCAAGAATCAACGCTGCTTAGCGTAAGGCAGTGGGAACTGTGGCGTGCGCGCTAGCCAGCTCATCCAGATTCAGCGTGAATTGATGGTGCAGCTCCAGCTGTGCGGCAGCGGTAACTACGCCAAGCGCGGCGTAGGGTACCGCTTGCTGTGCGCATAGCTGCCGCAGCTGAGTGACTGCGTTGTCTGGCACACATACCAGTGCCCGAGCACTAGACTCTGAGAACAACTGCATGAATGCATCCGCGCCGGGTGGCAGCTCAATATAAGCGCCCCGCCGGCGATATAGGCAGGCCTCGACCAGCGCTTGGGCTAGGCCGCCGTCGGAGAGATCGTGCACACCAGTGAGCAGTCGCGCCGCCCCGGCATCGGTTAGTACCGCGGCTAAAGCCGCCTCGGCGGCAAAATCCACCACCGGCGGAACACCGCCCAGGTGCTGATGCGCAACCCATGCCCATTCAGAGCCAGACACCTCGTCGCGGGTCTGCCCCAAAAGCACGATGGCGTCGCCAACATTTCCCAGCCCTGATGGAATCCGCTTGGTGACATCAGCGCTCACACCCAGCACCCCGATCACGGGGGTGGGGGAAATCGGCGTCTCGCCAGTCTGATTGTAAAAACTGACATTGCCGCCAGTCACTGGAATTCCTAGCGTGCGGCAGCCGTCAGCGAGCCCACTCACAGCTTGCTCGAACTGCCACATCACTTCCGGGTCTTGTGGGCTACCAAAGTTCAGACAGTTCGTCACAGCGATTGGCCGGGCACCGCTGGTGGCCACGTTGCGATACGCCTCGGCGAGCGCAAGCTGCGCCCCGGCGTAGGGATCGAGCCGGGCGTAACGGCCGTTACCATCAACAGCTAGTGCGATGCCGCGCTGCGTCTGCTCGTCAATGCGCAGCAGGCCCGCGTCGGCCGGCTGGGCGAGCACAGTGTTGCCGCCCACGTATCGGTCGTATTGCTGCGTTACTGGTTTCCGGCTGCATAGATTAGGGCTGGCGGCCAGAGTCAGTAGCGTGTCTCGAAGCTCGGTAGCACTATGCGGTCGCGGAAGCTTACCTGCATCATCGGCGCGTATCGCGTCGAAATCGGCCGGGCGACGCATTGGCCGCTGATACGCCGGGCCTTCGTCGGCCAAGCTGGCCGGCGGCACATCTACCACCGCTTCACCGTGCCAGGTGATCACCAAGCGTTCTCCGTCGGTGATCTCGCCGATTAGAGTCGCGTGCACGCCCCAGCGTTGCGCCAACGAAAGCACCAACGCCGCGTCACCTGGGCGCACGATAGCAAGCATCCGCTCTTGGGATTCACTGGCCAAGATCTCGTGCGGGAGCATGCTGGCTTCCCGTAGCGGTACTCGCTCGAGATGCACCCGCATCCCGGAGCGGCCAGCGGCGGCGGTCTCAGTCGTGGCACAGGTGAGTCCAGCTCCACCGAGGTCTTGGATTCCCACCACGAGCTCGCGTTCGAAAAGCTCTAAACAACACTCAATGAGCAGCTTCTCGGTAAACGGGTCCCCTACTTGAACGCTGGGCCGTTGCGCCGCGGTGTCTTGATCAAAAGCGGCGCTGGCCAGCACCGACACGCCGCCGATGCCATCGCGCCCGGTCTTGGCACCCAGCAGCACAACAAGGTTACCGACGCCCCTAGCCGCGGAGCGCTGAATCCGGTCAACCGGCATCACGCCGACGCAGAGCGCATTTACCAGCGGATTCCCTTGATAGCAAGGATCAAAAACGACCTCTCCGCCAATGTTGGGCAGGCCCAGACAATTGCCATATCCAGCAACGCCGGCGATGATCCCGTTGGCCACCCGCGCAGTGTCGGGCGCCTCAGGAGCACCAAAACGCAGCGAATCCATCACAGCTACCGGGCGAGCGCCCATGGTCAAAATGTCGCGGACGATTCCGCCGACGCCAGTGGCGGCACCTTGATACGGCTCGACGTAGCTAGGGTGATTGTGGCTCTCGATCTTAAATGTCACCGCAAGGCCGCCACCCACATCGATCACGCCAGCGTTCTCCCCCATGCCAACGAGCAGGGCATCGGACGCGGGCGCTTTCTCGCCAAACTGGCGCAGGTGCACCTTGCTGGACTTATATGAGCAATGCTCACTCCACATCACCGAGTACATTGCCAGCTCAGTCTGGGTAGGGCGGCGTCCTAGGATTTGGTGGATGCGGGCATATTCGTCGTCTTCCAGGCCCAGCTGCGCATACGGTTGAGCCTGATCAGCAGTCTGGCTGGCTAGCGTCACGGTGTCTATGACGTCGACGGAACCAGAGCTCATGCCACCAGCCTTTGCAGTACGGAGGTGAAGAACGGCAGCCCATCGGCTGATGGACCGGTCAGCGGATCAATTGCATGCTCGGGGTGTGGCATCAGGCCCACCACGTTTCCGGCTGGGTTGCTGATTCCTGCGATGCCACGCGCGGCGCCGTTGGGGCTTTGACCGAAATAACGGACCACCACCCTGCCCTCTGCTTCCAACTCATCAAGCGTTGGGCTATCGGCCACATAACGGCCCTCGCCGTGCTTGAGTGGGATCACCACAACCTGGCCAGGCTGATAGCCTTGAGTCCAGTCGGTGCTGGTGCGCTCCATGATCAGCTGCTGATCCTGACATCGAAACCGCTGGTGATCGTTGCGGGCCAGTGCGCCGGGCAGTAGATGCGCTTCGCAGAGCACTTGGAATCCGTTGCAGATACCCAGCACCGGCAGCCCGGCTGCTGCCTGCTCAATAACCAGACGCATCACGGGCGCGAACCGGGCGATCGCACCGGCACGCAAATAGTCACCGTAGGAGAAACCGCCGGGTAGCACCACAGCATCAACTCCGTGCAGATCGGCGTCGGCGTGCCACAAACCCACCGGCTCGGCCCTCGCGGCGGCCACCGCGCGCAGTGCGTCGCGATCGTCGAGCGAACCGGGAAACGTGACAACCCCTACCCGAACGCTCATCGGGGTCGGCCGGTGTCTACTACATCGTCGTCTTCTATCCGCAGCACGAAGTCTTCAATCACCGGATTGGTCAGCAAGCTGGCCGCGATACGCTCGATATCGGTACGCTGCGCAGCTGTGAGTACGCCATCGATTTCCAGCTCAAAGCGTTTGCCCTGCCGCACACTTCGCACGCCAGCACAGCCCAACGTGGGCAGCGCTTGCGCAATGGCTTGACCTTGCGGATCCAAAATTTCGGGCTTGGGCATTACGTCGACGACGACGCGGGTCATAAGGGATAGCTCCTCGTTCAAAGGTCAACAGACAATGAGACATAACCGGTGCCAGTCGGAAACACGATTAACTTATCTCTTCCAGGAACATCACCTCCCCGTCACCGGTTTACAGTAGCGTGCTCGTGCCTGCCCCATGGTGCTTTTAGTTAAGCGAAGTAGGAGAAGAGACTGTGAACTCTACTTCTTGGGGTGCGCCAGCGAGCCATGTTGCCCTGCCATGCTTATAGCAGTGATCCTGGCGTGTAGCTGGCGGCTTGGGGGTTGGCGGTCAGAATCGGTTCGATCTGAGCCACTACGGCAGCTACCTGCTCGGCCGCTGCGCCGGTGAGTGAGAGTGGGTCAGCGAGTACCGCCTCCAACTGCGCCCGAGACAGCGGCAGGCGAGGGTCGCCCGCCAGCGCGCCGATCAGATCGCGGTCCTGGCCCTCGCGGGCGCCCAGGGCCGCCGCCACCGAGTGTTCTTTGATGATCTCGTGGGCGCGCTCCCGACCAAGTCCGGCGCTCACCGCCGCCAGCAGCACCTTCGTGGTGGCCAGGTATGGCAGGTAGCGCGCAAGCTCGGCACTAATCACCGCCGGAAATATCCCAAATTCATCAAGCACCGTGATCGTAGTGTTGAACAGGCCATCCGCGGCGTAGCAAGCATCGGGCAGCGCAACCCGCCGCACCACTGAACATGACACGTCGCCTTCATTCCACTGGTCACCGACCAGCTCGCTAACCATCGACAGGTAGCCCCGCAACACGACGGCAAGGCCGTTGATCCGCTCACAGGAGCGACTGTTCATCTTATGCGGCATGGCGCTGGAGCCCACCTGCCCTGCACGGAACCCCTCGGTTACCAGCTCATGCCCGGCCATGAGCCGAATTGTGGTGGCCAGATTGGCCGGGGCGGCACTGGCCTGCACCAGCGCGGCGAGCACATCGAAATCCAGCGATCGGGGATACACCTGACTCACACTGGTCAGCACGGAATCAAAGCCCAAGTGCCGCGCCACCCGGCGCTCAAGCTCGACGAGTTTGGCTCGATCGCCACCGAAGAGCTCGAGGATATCCGCGGCGGTGCCCACTGGGCCTTTAATTCCACGTAACGGGTACCGCTCGATCAACATTGTTATCCGGTGGTAAGCCACTAGCAGTTCCTGCGCCACCGTAGCGAACCGTTTACCGAGTGTGGTGGGTTGCGCGGCGACATTGTGACTGCGACCAGTCAGCACTAACGCGGCATGCTGGGCGGCAAGCTCCGCCAGCCGGGCCAAAGTGGCAATCATCCGGTCGCGGAGCAACAGCAGAGCGTCACGCAACTGAGCCTGCTCAACGTTCTCCGTGAGGTCCCGCGAGGTCAGACCTTTGTGGATCTGCTCGTGTCCAGCGAGAGCGTTGAACTCCTCGATGCGCGCCTTTACGTCGTGCCGGGTGCGACGCTCCCGCGCAGCGATCGACTCGAAGTCCACCTGTTCGGCCACAGCCTCGTAGGCGGCGATCGCACCTTCTGGTACGTCAACCCCAAGCTCATGCTGCGCGCGCAGTACCGCGATCCACAACCGGCGCTCGGCAATGATTCGGCGCTGTGGGGTGAAGATCGCGGTCATCTCCGGCGAGGCATATCGCGACGCGAGCACGTTCGGGACCATTGTCACCGCCGCGCACCTGCAGCGAGCACCCCGTCGATCGCCGCCGCTGCAATATCGCGGCGGAAATGCGCTCCGTCGAAGGTGATCGTGGACGCGGCACGGTATGCCCGATCGCGCGCTTGAGCCAGGTCTCCCCCCAGACCCGTTACCGCGAATACGCGGCCCCCGCTAGTGATGAGCCGCTTTCGATCATCGCGAGTGGTGCCAGCATGAAATATGTGTACGTCATCAACGGCTTGATCCGCGCTCGCAAGGAAGCCGGGAATTTCCTCGCCGGAGTGCGTATCGGTGGGGTAACCGCGTGAGGCGAGCACCACAGTGACCGCGGATTCCTCTCGCCACCGCGGCGCAGGCTGTTGGGCGAGCGTTCCGGTAGCCGCGGCGTGTAGCAGACTAGCCAGTGGAGTCGCAAGTAAGGGCAGCACGGCTTCAGCTTCAGGGTCACCGAAGCGAGCGTTGAACTCCACGACTTTGGGCCCGGCACTGGTAAGCGCGAGACCGACGTAGAGCATGCCCGAAAATGGGATGTCCGCCTGGCGCAGCTCAGTGAGCGTAGGGTGCACCACACTGGACATCATCTGCTCGGTAAACCCTGATGGCAGCCATGGCAGCGGGCAGTAAGCGCCCATTCCGCCAGTGTTAGGGCCAGCATCACCGTCGCCGAGGCGTTTGAAGTCCTGCGCTGGCAGCAAGGGCACGGCCGTAACGCCATCGGTGACTACCTGCAATGACACCTCTGGGCCATCTAGATACTGCTCGATTACGACGCGCTCGCACGCCATGGCGTGGTTGAGTGCCACGTCACGATCGGTGGTGACCACCACTCCTTTGCCCGCGGCCAACGCATCGTCTTTCACCACATATGGCGGCCCAAACTCACCGAAAGCTTGGGTGGCTTGCGCCATGGATGAGCAGGTGCGAGACACCGCGGTAGGAACGCCAGCTTTGTGCATGATCTGCTTGGCGAAGGACTTTGAGCCTTCTAGCTGAGCCGCGGCGGCGGACGGCCCGAAACAGGCGACACCGGCTTGTCGCACCGCATCTGCTGCCCCCGCCACCAGCGGAACCTCGGGTCCAATCACTACCAGGTCGGCGTTCCAGCGGCCCGCCAACCGCGCAATCTGCTCCGGGCTGGAAAGCTCGACCGGCGCCAACTCGGCAAGCTCAGCGATACCAGAGTTGCCGGGGGCACAGCATAACGCTGTGACGGCGGGGTCCACCGCGAATGTGAGGCACAACGCATGTTCGCGGCCACCACTGCCGATCACCAAAACGCGCACGATATGAGGGTACGGGTGGCATCTGTGGGGGCTAGGCGCAGGTACCCGCCAAGCCCCCACAGATGCCACCCGCCAGAACTCCAGACCCTACCGACCGGCAGGTCTAGTCGCGCCGATGTACTTCGGCTTACCCGCGATGCTTTGCTCCTTCACGACCTGACCGAAGTCAGGCGCATTCACCATCCGGTCTCCGCCCAGCGACATTCCGACATGAGTAACGTTGTTTGGGGAGTCGCCGAAGAACAGCAAGTCGCCCGGCTTGTGATCAGCTCCGGCTGGCAAACGTGGACTTTTATTATACTGGTCTTGGGCGGTGCCCCGAGCGCCGTGCCAGACACCAGCGGCTTTATACGCCGCGTCGGTCAGCCCAGAGCAGTCGTACCCCTTACCACCGTTGCCGCCCCAGACATAGGGCATGCCCTGCTTACTACAGGCGAACTTTGCCGCCGCTACCCCCGGACTCGACGGACCTGACCCTAGAGAGCCACATCCTCCACCCGAGGATGCAGGGCCGGGTCGTGCCGGAGGTGCGGGGGCGGCGGCGGGGTTCACTGGAGCCTGGTGTCGGCGAGTAGGCCTTTGTATAGGTCCGGCCGCAGGTCCGGGTTGAGGAGTAGTCCCGTACGCAGATCCGTCTGCAGACCCGTGCTGCGGGCGGGTAGACCCGTGTGAACCGGGCCGGTATCCAGACCCATCTCCAGGCCCAGAAGGGCCATCAGATCCGTACGCAGATCCGTCTGCAGACTGATACGGGCGGGTAGGCCGGTGTGAGCGTGAGCCGGTAGGTCTGCGTGTAGATCCGTCTCCAGACCCAGAAGGGTTACTAGGATCGTACTGATCTCGGGATGGGTATGCCTCTCTTTGCTGAGAGCTCCCATTTCGCTGTGGGCGATCCCCTTGCGATTGCTCTTCTCCTCGGTGATTTCGCCGCCTGGTGGGTGTGGTCGCCGCCATGTAATCCGTCGTGTTTGGTTCAGCGATCGGCGTAGCCGGTGTGCCCACGAAACAACCGTCAGCTCCACCCTGCTCAGCAACGGTGGCGGTGGGACTCGTCGTTTCGCTCTCGGTGGCCGAGCTATAATCCCGCCCGGGCTCGGCTACCTCGTCGTTGGCCGCCTCACCACCGGTAACAGCGGGCACCTCGTCCGAGGACGCGCTGGCTGATTGGGGAGTGGTTTCCGGCTGGACCCCAGTGCCCTCGGTAGCCGGCGTCGGTAGATTGACCGGAGTGGCTAACGGCAAGGATGTCGGGCAGAACTTGGGAGCGGCGGCCGAACTGGAAATAGGCGTTACCGCCGCGGTGCGAGCAACATCAGAGTCATTTCCATCTGGCACCGCACCATGATGCGATGCTGCCCCCGCGGCCAAGGCCGCAACTAATGCCGTCACCACTTCCGCCATTTTTTGTACCATGGAACTCACCCACACTTTGCGTACGGCCCCGTAACAAAATGAAATTTCTTATGCATCAAAACTAGGGCCACCGTTACGTTAAAGTTAACTCCGCGGGGCCACAAAAAGACGTTCGTTTTCAACTTCTGTCCAAACAGTCAGGCGATACAGACGGACGGTTCGAATTCGAAGGAGCACCATGTTCAACAAGATCGCTATCGTGGGCATGGGTCTTATGGGGGGCTCCATCTGGAAACGCCTCGTGGCCGCGGGCTATCCGGTTTGTGGCTTCGACCGGAACCCGCAAACGCGAGCGGCGGCCCGAGCGATTGCCGCCACCACCTCCAACCGCGCCGCCGAGCAGGTTATGAGCACCATCCCCGCAGCTGTTGTTGGCGCGGACTTAGCAGTTATAGCGGTGGCTACGCCTGAAGTGGAGGACGTGCTGCGCGATATTTTCGCCACCGGCTATCGGGGTCTACTCACCGACATCACGTCCATTAAAGCTCCGGTGGAAAATTACATCCGAGTCAAATATCCGGGAACGCGCTGGATCGGCGGTCATCCCGTCGTGAGCTTTGAAAACGCTGGCTTTACCGCAAGCGACGCGAACCTGCTGGATGGGCGCCCCTGGGTGCTGTGCATTGACGCGGTGACCAAAAGCTCCAGCGCCCTGGCGGACTGGCTTGCGCTGGCTAAGCTCATCACCGATCTGGGCTATCGGGTGATGCCGATGAGCGCGGTTGACCACGACGTATCCATGGCGCGAATTAGCCATATTCCGCACTTGGTGGCCAGCGCTGTGACCCGCACCGCGACCGTTGCCCCGGTCGCACCGGTTGCGCTGTCTCTGGCTATGAGCGGCGATGCGTTCGCTGAGGTAACTCGCGTGGCTGGGACTACCGCGGAGCGGACCGCGGAATTCTGTGCCTTCAACTTGACCGCGCTCGACGCTGAGTTGGAGCACATGATCGAACAACTCAATCAAGCCCGGCACATCATGCGGCGCCCCGGTGCCGTTCCCGCGCTGAGCCGCTGGTTCGAGCCTGCCCAAGCCGCGAGAACTGTGTGGCCTGCTCACAGCGGTACACCACAGCGCAGCCCAGCCAGCCTGGAGCAGCTACTCAAGATCGGCCGCGTTGGCGGCTGGATCACCGAGGTGCACGGCGGCGAGATCACCGCCGTGTTGCCGGAGCCCTAAACGCACGAGGCGTTGAGCTGACGGAGTTGCGTGATAGCGCAAGTAGGGTGGCTGCGCGGCGTGCCATGCCGCGCAGCCACCTCTAAGCACTAGACGGCAGGTACAGCCGGGGCACCCGGCACGGGCGGCACCGCAACCGGCGGAGTCGGTACAGGTGGCACAGGAAGCCCCGCCGGCGCAGGAACTACATCTGTAGGAAGCTTCGCTGGTACAGGTGGCACCGCCGCGGGCAAAGCCGGGACCGCCGCTGGTACAGGTGGCACCGCCGCAGGCAAAGCCGGGACCGCCGCTGGTACAGGTGGCACCGCCGCGGGCAAAGCCGGCAGTCCGGCAGGTGCGGGAGATGCCAGCTCCGTAGCGGCGACTGCTTGATGGGCAACAAGTAATGCTGCCGCGGTAAGACCGGTTGCTAGCGATGCTTTGATTACGGCTGATCGTTTACTCATGTTGAGAACACCTCCGCTTGTGGCGGCACCGGCGCTGCCAGTGCCGAACAGCTCTTAAAGCCGCTCCTGGTTTCTCGCCACACCTAACAATTCGATATGCGAGCTTGACTAGTATTAGACCTAATTGATCTGAACACCACAATTGTGAGAAATGTAATCTAAAAGTAGTAAAAGCAATAACGGGTGTTGTGTCCGCTACTGGGCAGTCCATTGTTTTCAAGCCCATGTCACTCACACACCCGATTGGCGCTTCCATAAGAGCCTGCGATCAGCCACCCGACCCCGTAGAGTGAATTGGTCGCACTGAATGCGGCGATACTTTCATCACTCACCTCGAAGGCCGCCGTGAAAAAACTATCGACCATCGTGCCCGCTGTTTTCCTCGTCCTCGTATTGGTGGCAAGCCCGGCGATGGCAGACAGCAAACCGGTAGAGACTTCTTCCGCTTGCGTACTGCAGTCCGGGGAGCACAACGATGGTTACGCCGCGTTTCCTTCTGTCACGCACACCAGTAGCGGACGTATTCTTGCTACCTGGTGGCTAGGCACGGGGCATCAGAGCGCTGGCGGAAAGATCATGCTCAGCGAGTTAATCCACCCCCGCGCCCAGTGCGGATGGAGCAAGCCTCGGATCATCGCGTCCGAACAGTCCCAGAAGTACAACATTGGGCCGGCTGGAATCACCGAAGCTGGCGATGGAACCCTGCTCATCGGTGTGGTCCGCTACGAAGCTCAGTCAGCCACATCGGCTCGTGACTTCCGTTCCTACGTCATACGCTCCAAGAACGGCGGGAAGACCTGGGGACCGCTAACACCCCTTAAAGCTGGCTATGGCGGCGACATCTCCTACCCGGCGTCGTTGAAAACTTTGCCCGACGGCAGCGTGCTCGCGGCGCTGTATGGAAACGACAACCCCGACGTGGCATACGACGGGAAATGGTATGTGCGCCTTGCCCGCTCCACTAATGGCGGACGAACGTGGAGACCGTGGGGAACGGGGGTTCCCAGGGTTTCAGGGCGACAGTGGGCCGAGCCCCAGCTTCTGGTTGATAGTGCCGATGGCCGCCGGCTACTCATGGCGTTGCGGTACGACGCGCCTCGTGGTGCCAGCGACACATCTGGGGCTTTCCTCGTCCAATCCAGCGATAAAGGACAGACCTGGAGCACGCCGCGGCGGATAACCAGCAAAACTTCCGGTATGCCCACTATCGCCCGACTCCACAATGGCTTATACGCGTTGGCCTACCGCGATATGGACCACAAAGGGTTCCCTTTCCGTTACGCGACCAGCCGTGACCTCACGACCTGGACGATGGGCAATGACGTCACTGGCGGCTCCAACCGACGCATGTTATATAGCGGTATCGCTAGCATCGACAGAAATAACACGGTGGTCGTTTACGGACTAGAAAATCCCGAAAGCGATCCTGCCGGTTGGGCGAGCGTCCACTCGGCGCTCATCGCTGACGGGTAAGACCTGCTGCGGGTCTCTTCCCTCCACCGGGACTTTCTCCACCAGATCGACCCGCTATTCTCAACCGGTCGCGACCTGGTGAAGGATGGCCTATGAAATCAAGCATCGAACTCTCCGATCGTGAGCGCGCCAAACGCAGCGCTCTGATCGCTCTGGCTGTCGTGGCCGTGGCCGGCGTTTTCACCCTGGGCTGGTACTGGCTTGTGGGTGTGGACCAGCCCAAAGACAACCCCCGCGTCATAGTGGGGAAATACATGAGCGCCGTCCGCAGCAAAGACGTCCATACGGCTCAAGATCTACTCTGCGCGGAGCTAGCCAAGAATAAGCAAGATGTCGCTGATCGAGCTAAGCGTTTCCGTAAGCTGGAGTACAGCATTGGCCGTGCCAGCAAGCAATCTGACACCGAGTACCGGGTCGACGTTGCCGTGGACGCCGTAGTTAACCTCTCCGGGCAAGACACACCCACCAAAACCACATATATCTTCAAAGTAATCCAGGAAAACGACGACTGGCGAGTCTGCGGTATTACCACCTAATAAAGACAGCAATATGCGCCACGCTGTCGTAAGACGCGGCAGCTAAGCATTCCTGCTAAAGAGTCGAAAGTAGTTGGACTGGATCAGCTTTTGAACTGCAAATTTAGCCACTTTCAAGCTGACTTAGTAACGATCGGCTCAGTAGTGTAACCGGCTTGCAAGCTGCGCCGGCAGGGACTTTTTGACGGATGCTCTAGGCCGGGGGCCGGAACGCTCGGGTCAGTGCCACGACTTGCTGTCGGACTACAGGCGTAACGTCGTCAACATTCCCCTTGGCAAGCGCGGTGACGACCTCATCCATCCAGCCCGCTACCTGCGCCATGTGCTCTGGAGCCATACCCCGAGTAGTCACCGATGGGGTGCCGATCCGAAGGCCAGAGGGGTCAAATGGCTTGCGCGGATCGAAGGGAACCGTGTTGTAGTTGGTTTCGATGCCAGCCGCGTCTAACGCCTTCGCGGCCGCCTTGCCCGTGACATTTTTGGACGCCAAGTCGATCAAAATTAGGTGATTGTCGGTGCCACCGGAGACGAGCTCGAAGCCGCGTTCGGTGAGACTCTCCGCCAGTGCCCGCGCATTCGCCACCACATTATGAGCGTACGTCCGAAACTCCGGCGTGGCCGCTTCTTTCAATGCCACCGCGATACCGGCAGTCGTGTGATTGTGCGGGCCACCTTGCAAACCAGGAAAGACCGCCTTGTCGATTGCCTTGGCGTGCTGCTGAGTGCACAGGATCATCGCACCTCGTGGGCCGCGCAGCGTCTTGTGCGTGGTCGTAGTGATCACATCCGCATGGCCAACCGGCGACGGATGCGCACCACCGGCGATTAAACCAGCGATGTGAGCGATATCTGCCACCAGTACAGCGTCGATCTCGCGCGCAACCTGGGCGAACCCCGCAAAGTCAATGGTACGCGGAATTGCGGTACCGCCACAGAAGATCAGCTTAGGGCGTTCGGCCAGGGCAAGGTCGCGAACTTGGTCCATATCTAGGCGACCGGTGTCGCGACGCACTCCGTACTGAACGGACTTAAACCACGTGCCCGTCGCCGAAACCGCCCAGCCGTGCGTAAGGTGGCCGCCCATCGGAAGCGACATACCCATCACGGTCTCACCGGGCCGCAGAAACGCCAGATACACCGCGAGATTGGCCGGAGAGCCCGAATACGGCTGCACGTTGGCATGATCGGCGCCAAACAGTCCGGTAGCCCGGTTAATAGCTAACTGCTCGATCGGATCGATGAACTGCTGACCCTCGTAGTAGCGCTTTCCCGGATAACCCTCAGAGTACTTGTTGGTCAGAACAGTGCCGGTGGCTTCCAGCACTGCAGCCGAGACATAATTCTCCGACGGGATCAGCCGAATCACTTCGTCTTGGCGGCGCTCCTCAGCGCGCACCAGCTCAGCGATGTCCGGGTCGGCCTGCTGCAAGGCGGTATTGGCGTTATTCACCTGGGTGCACTCCTCATACATGGGGTAGTAAGCAAACCTTACCTAGCCGGAACCGGTTGCTGATCCAGCACAAGATCGTGTAGTACCACATTGTGATCTCGACCCGGTCCGACTCCGATCACGCTGATCCGAGCCCCTGAGAGCTCTTCTAGACGCCGCACGTAGCGCTGCGCGGCTACGGGTAGCTGTTCGAACCGCCGGGCATTCGAAATGTCTACACTCCAGCCGGGCAGCTCCTCATACACCGGCACGGCGTGGTGGAATTCCGTCTGTGTCATCGGCACGTCGTTGCAGCGCTTGCCATCTACCTCGTATCCGACACACACCGGAATGCTGTCTAGCCCGGTGAGTACGTCGAGTTTGGTGAGAAAGAAATCGGTGATGCCGTTCACCCTGGCCGCGTATCGAGCTATTGGGGCATCAAACCAGCCGCAGCGCCGGTCTCGACCGGTGGTGACGCCAATCTCACCGCCGGCCTTTCGCAAGAACGCGCCTTTGTCGTCGAGTAGCTCGGTGGGAAAAGGACCCGAACCTACCCGCGTGGTGTATGCCTTGAGGATCCCGATGACCCGACTGATCTGGGTAGGACCGATCCCGCTCCCTACCGCGGCGCCTCCCGCGGTAGGGCTTGATGAAGTAACAAATGGATATGTGCCGTGATCGACATCAAGCAGCGTGCCCTGAGATCCTTCCAGAAGCACGTTCTCGCCACGCTGCAAAGCCTCATTGAGCAGTAGGCGAGTGTCGCAGATGTGTCCGGCGAGCCGCTGAGCATAACCGGCGTACTCCGCACATACCGCATCAGCATCAATCGCTTTTCGGTTATATACCTTCACCAGCAGCTGATTCTTCTCCCGAAGGGCCACCTCGAGCTTGGCGCGGAAGATGTTGGAATCGAGCAGGTCGGCTACACGAATGCCAATCCGAGCAACCTTGTCGCCATACGCTGGACCAATCCCTCGGCCGGTCGTACCGATCCGCGAGCTACCCAGATAGCGCTCGGTGAGCTTATCTAGCGCACGGTGGTAGGGCATGATCAGATGCGCATCGGCGCTCAGCAGCAACCGTGAAACATCGACCCCGCGCTCGGCGAGGCCATGCATCTCGTCCAAAAGCACGCCCGGGTCAACCACAACTCCGTTGCCAATCACAGGTATACACCCGGGTGTGAGTATTCCCGAAGGGATCAGATGCAAGGCGTATTGCTGGCCGTCGGGCGTGATGACGGTGTGGCCGGCATTGTTACCCCCCTGATACCGCACGACATAGCGAACTCGACCACCGAGAAGGTCGGTGGCCTTACCTTTACCTTCGTCGCCCCACTGGGCGCCAATTATCACCAATGCTGGCACGCCTGAAAGGCTACCCACGTGCACGTTGTTGTTTTGGCCCCGGGCTCGCATAACCGAGTGCCGGTGTTGAGCTGCGCCGACGAATTGCGGGCGTATCCGGTGGTGAAGCAGGTCGAGATTCGACCAGCGCAATCCGATGCCGACATCGACGTCACGTTGACACTCACTCATGATGCCCAAACCCGACTCGTGGTCGCCGGCTCCGATGCTATCGCCCGTGCGGTAGTACGACGGATGGTGAAAAGGGCGCTTGCGCTGGGGGGAAAGTCGCAGCGAGCTGGCTTGGCGATCGATCGAACGATCCCTGATCTTGCGCCCTTCGCGCTACTTCCGCTTGATGCTGACCCAGGCCTCCCAGATCTGGCCCGCGCCCTACAGTTACCTATGACCCCGCATGAGGTAGCCGCGGCGGTCGTTACCGGCACGGTACGGCGCTTGGACTTGTTTCGCAACGATCGGGGCAGCGTCACGCTGCACGGCGTCCTACTCGGTGGCGCTGTCGCCGCTCATCACGAAACGCAGGGCAGGCCGGTAGCGTGGTGGGCACGTATCGACGTTGACGACACTGCACTATGCGATCCCAATGAGCCCCTACTCGCGTGCGCTATCGGAAACGCCACTGGTTATTCCCAGCTTGGAACGCTGCCGTTGTTGACCGCAGCAGACCCAACGAGCGGAACAGTTTCCGTCGGGCTAGCAGTGTCGGTGGATAAAGAAATTCAGGTGCGCAGAGCACACGGCAGAGCGGTCTCCATACGGTTATGCCGGGCGCCCTACGCACGGTCTCTCGATAGTGCCGCGGACCCGCCACGAGAGCAACCGAGTGTGCCGTTTACCGATGACGGCGTAGATGGAGTCCTCCGCCACGCGTGCACGTGGTGGGTGGAACGAGCCGCGTGGGCGCTGTACACGGAGTAATAGTGTGCGATACAGCGCAATCTGGCTCAGTTAAAGCCGCTAGTGTTGTGTAATCGATGTTCCGTTTGGGGTGCTGGATGTTCAGGGGGATGGATCGCAGGGCGGAGAAGTTCCAGGTAGCGGTGTTCTACCTGGAACTCTCGACAACGCCGCGAGACGCCGCCTGAGCGCCAGCAGACGAACGACGATATCGATTACACGACACTAGGGTGAGGCGATGTCAGATGATTGGATATAGCGGCATGACAGACGAGCCCGTCTAAACTCTGGCACAATGACGGTAGGCTCGCCGAAACCGGCCGAAAACTCTAGTAGGGGTGTTATCTGTGCAGAACACCAACCGAAACTCTAACCAGCCGGTGGAGTCTGACTCCGAAACCCAAGCCGCACCTCAACCACAGCCAGCTTGGGCGCCGCCACAAGCTCCAGGAAACGCTTTTTTCGACGATCAACGCACGGTCTTTCAGCGCGTGACGCATGAGGCGCAGACCTCGCCAGAAGACGATGCCGACGATGTCTTTAGCGCACCGCTGGGAGCCGATGACGAGCAAGCAACCCGGCACGTGGATCCGTCGGCGCGTTATGCCGCCGCCGAAGAATTCACCAGCTCTGTCGATGACGAGACTACCCGGCTTGCTATCGGAGATTGGAGACTGCCGAATAATTCCAGCGAGGCGCGCGCGGAAACTTTTGGTCCGCCCGGAGCCGCACTGAGCGAACTACACGACGAGGGTCTGGGTGCCACTATGCACGGTAGCCAGGCGTTTGCCTCCTTCCCGGCACAAGAAGACGCCTCAGATGCACAAGAAACCACCATGCTGCCGCCCGCCGGATCCCAGCAGCAGCCAGCCACGGGCCAGATTGCTACCGATGCTTCCCTTTCCAGCGATGTCCATGCGCAGGGGCAGCCTGAAGAGCCCGACGACGCTCAGGCAACCGCGTTTACGCCTCAGCAGGCACAGCAGCACCCAGGATCATATGATCAGGCCACTCAGGTTCCGTCTAATCCGCAAACGCAATATCCCGGCGTGAACGAAAATTCAGGCGGCTTTCAGCAACCGCAACCGGCGGAGTTTCCCGCTTACGTTTCACCGGAGCAGCCCGGCTATTCCAACCAGCCTAGCTACGCTGAGCACCCCGACTATGCCAACCAACAAGCCAACCAACAAGCCAACCAACAAGCCAACCAACAAGGTTACGCGGCGGGACAACAAACCTACCCTGAGCAGCAGCCACAGGTAGATGAGCAAGCTACGTACATGCAGCAGCCGTATAGCGAACCGCAACAGGCATTTGAAGCAGTGCAGCAGTTCCCGTCAGCACAGGACACTGAATATTCCGGATTTCCGGCTGGCTACGCGCCGGAGCAGACACCGTTTGACCCTTCGCACGGCAGCACTTCGCTGCAGCCCGCGGCTGAATATAACGCCTACCAGGAGCAAGCGCAGTACCAGGAATACTCAGGCTATCCACCCGAAGCTCAGCAGCAACCAATCGAGCCTGAGGGCGGTCAGCAGTATCCGCCGCCGCCTGAGCAGCACTACCCGAGCTCGCAGTCGCCGCAAGCTGTGGCTGCGTACGCCGATCCGCAGCCACCACATGCTGACTACACGCAAGCCCAGCCTCCGATGGGGCCACCGCAAGGGTTTGAGCTACCTCAGCACACCGAGCCACCCGCCCAGGTAGATCAATTCGGCGCTGTGGAGTTCAACGCCACCGAGTTCAGCGCCGCCGAGTTCAGCGCCGCCGAGTTCAACGCCGCCGAGTTCAACGCCGCCGAGTTCAACGCCGCCGAGTTCAACGCCACGCAGCCGCGCAGCAGCTACGGCGTGCCGCAGAATATTCCTGGCCGATTCGTTCCTACCGCCGAGGAGTTTGCCGCACGGCGAGCGCATAAACCACATACACCCGAGGCAACGATGGGGCTGCCGGGGCTGGTAAAACGGCTCACGTTTGGTATCTTCGCGCCCCCTATGTCGAAGAAAGAGGAAGAGCACCGCGAATTCATCACTACGGTTCGACGTAACTTCGGCGGCCTACGGCAAATCACGGTGGTCAACCCCAAGGGTGGTGCCGGAAAAACCGTTGCGAGCCTCATGACGGCTATGACATTCGGGCAGAACCGCGGTGGTTACGTTTTGGCCTGGGACAACAACGAGACTCAGGGAACCTTGGGGATGCGAGCCCAACCAGACTTCCACTCCCACACTGTGCGGGACGTGCTGCAGTCCCTAGATACGTTCCTCGGGCCGGGCGGAAAAGTCGGAGACCTATCCAGTTTTGTCCGCTCACAAGGCGAGGCGATGTTTGATGTGCTGGCCTCAGATGAATCGGCGACGGCCGGTGAGATGCTGACCGCCGCGGCGTTTAAACATATTCGCGAAGTGGTGAGCCGCTTCTACAAACTCATCATTGTGGACACCGGTAACAACGTACGCGCGGAGAACTGGCAGTCTGCGATTGACCAGACCGATCAGCTGGTGGTGACCATGTCGGCACGCGGTGACTCTGCCGAGACGGCCGCCCGCATGCTCGATCACCTGGAACAGACCGGTCGCTCTTCACTGGTGCGACATGCGGTTACCGTGGTTTCGATGCCGCCAAGTAGGCGGGGGCTCGATCTGCCCGCCATCGAACGGCACTTCTTGGCCCGCACGCGTTCCGTGCTGATCGCCCCGTATGAACCAATCATCGACTCTGGTGAACCGATCCGCTACGAGAGCATCAGCAACGCCAGCAAAGAGGCGTGGTTGCGCATCGCCAGCAGTGTCGCTGAGGGACTGTAGGGATAAGAACGGACGTTCTAATTTCCGGTATAGGCCGACCTTGGCCGATAGTTAGCGGTAGGGTGCCCAAGGTGTGCGCTTAGCCCCCGCATGAGCGCTACGAGAAACGAAAGCTGAGACCCAAACGTATGCCTACTCGTCGACAAATTCTGACCGGTGCGACCGCGGTAACATCCGCAGCGTTACTTGGGCAGGGCTTCCCAGCTATTGCTGAAACGCTGCGCTCAGCCTCTCCCACCGCCGAATCCACGGCTGAAACTATTTCCACTCCAGCCACGCTGGCGCGGCGTATGCGCGCCGGTCGCGCGACGGTACCCGCGGAGCTACCTCTTGAATACATTGGCCTGCGGTTCGATGCACCTGTGGACCGCGCGGGTGCAATCAGGTTTCATAACAAAAACGGCCCTGGCGCTTGGCAAGCGCTGCACTTTTCCCACCACGGCCGCGACGGTGTGTCAGACCAACCCACGACAGAACTACTGCGTGCCACGCCGTAATTCCACCGGATTTCAGCTTGACCTACCTAACGGAGTTTCCGACGCCCAGGTAGTCACGATAAATACCACGGCTGGGCCGAGCCAAAGCCGATTCGCCGTGCCCTATACCACTCTTCCGGGATATCACAAGCCCGCCGGAACCAAGTTCTACACTCGCGCAGGGTGGGGTGCCGACGAGTCCCTCCGCTTTGGCGCGAATGGGGAAAACCTCTTTGCTGATGAGTTCTACCCGGTACAAGCTCTTACCGTGCACCACACGGCGCTGAGCGTAGATGAAGATCGAAAGGCCGCGGTGCGCGGCATCTATCGATACCAAGCGGTGGATGAGCAGTTTGGTGACATCGGCTACCACCTGCTCATCGACCCGGAAGGCAACCTTTATGAGGGGCGCCACTCCGGCGAGGAGTTGTTCCCCATTTTTGATGGAGTGCCCATTCGGGGTTTCAACCCCAAGGCCGTCACCGCGGCTCACGTCCAAGGGTTCAATTCGGGCAACCTCGGTATCTGCTTGCTCGGTGACTTCACCAACGTCAACCCTACGGCCGCGGCGCAGGAAACGTTGGTGCGTATCCTGACCGCGCTGTGCAGGCTATGCAGTATCGACCCCACAGCCAACATCACCTACGTTAACCCGGCGAACGGCACGACGCGTGCGGCAATAGCGCTGCAGCGGCACCGCGACTGGGCGGCAACGGAATGCCCCGGTAACACGTTCGCCCCGAACTTCGATCACATTCGGGACCGGGTTGCCGCCGCGCTGCCTGGCCGACGTATTAAGAGCGGGCTCTAAATCAGCAGCTCTGCAGCGGTAGGATCGCAGTCAAACAGCAGTTGGGTGCAGCGGGCGGCTTCCTCAGTTTCGTTGATCGCGGCCGCGGCACGGGCCAGTGCGGCGACGCAGCGCAGAAATCCGCGGTTGGGCTCGTGGGACCACGGCACTGGTCCGTAGCCTTTCCAGCCGTTTGCGCGTAGCGCATCTAGGCCACGATGGTAGCCGGTGCGGGCGTAGGCATACGCGGCGATCACGTTGCGGTCGTCTTGCGCCCGCTCGGCAAGTGCTGCCCAAAACACGCTTTCGGCGGGGAAACGTGCCGCGGCGTCGACGATACTTATCGTTTCCGACGCGACCTTCCGTAGTGCCTCCTGCACTTCCAGTCGTTCCGGAAGCACCACAGGAGCCGGTGCCACTAGTAGATTCTTAGCAGTCTGCATACCACTCATACTCACATGAACCACCGCGATTACCCCAGCCTCAAGCCTGGGATGTGTCCGACGCCACTGCTTGTACAACTTAGAGGCTTCGCGCCTACTTACCGATCGCGGTGCCAACCGAACGTAGATCCTGACATGCCCGCACGACGCGCTGCGCCATGCCAGCTTCAGCGGCTTTGCCATAAGCACGCGGGTCATAGGCCTTTTTGTTGCCGACGTCCCCATCGATTTTGAGCACGCCATCATAGTTGCGCAACATGTGATCGGCTATCGGGCGGGTGAACGCGTACTGGGCGTCGGTATCAACGTTCATCTTCACCACACCGTAGTCAAGCGCCTCGTGGATTTCGCTAATCAGCGAGCCCGAGCCGCCGTGGAAGACCAGATCCAGCGGCTGCGAGCCAGCCGGTAGACCCAACTTGGCCGCCGCCACATCTTGTCCCTCTTTCAAAATAGACGGTTTAAGCTTGACGTTGCCAGGCTTATAGACTCCGTGCACATTGCCGAACGTGGCGGCGAGCAAGTATCGGCCGCTCTCACCGGCTCCGAGCGCGTCGAGAGTGCGTAAGTAGTCGTCAGCGGAGGTGTAGAGCTTGTCGTTGATTTCGTTGTCCACGCCGTCTTCCTCGCCGCCGACTACACCGACCTCTAGCTCCATCACGATATTGGCTTTACGGCAACGCGCCAGCAGCTGCTGCGCTATCTGTAGGTTCTCCCCCAGTGGAATCGCTGAGCCGTCCCACATATGGGACTGAAACAGCGGCAACTGCCCCGAGCTCACCCGGTCCACACTAATTTCCAGTAAGGGACGCATAAAACCGTCCAGCTTGTCGGCCGGACAGTGGTCAGTGTGCAGCGCAATATTCACCGAATAGTTGACCGCCACCTCGTGGGCAAACGCGGCAAGCGCAGCGGCGCCGGTAACCATGTCTTTTACAGTGCTACCGGACAGATACTGTGCCGCACCGTGCGACACCTGCACGATGCCGTCGCTCTCGGCTTCGGCAAAACCCCGGATCGCCGCGTTAAGGGTCTGTGAAGAGCTCACATTGATCGCCGGATAGGCATACGAACCTGCTTTCGCGCGATCGAGCATTTCGGCGTATACCTCGGGCGTGGCAATGGGCATGATCTACTCCTATCAAACGTGAGACGGCGGTACTTCTGAGACGGCGCTGTCTTTGAAGCTGCACTGTCTTTGGTGGCAGTGTCTTTGAGTGGCAGTGTCTTTGAGTGGCACTGTCTTTGAGTCTGCTCGCAGTATTCCGCAGGCGATCGTGTCCCAGTCACTTCGGGTGGGTGGCCGTGCGGCGGGTAGCCTCAAAGTGTGCATATTCCCCAAACACTTCATGCGGTAGGCGACGCTCTGCGGCACAGCGCGCTCAACCCCCTTGATCCGCGGGATCTGATCAGTACGTTCGGCGTTCTCGGTGTGTGGTTCGTGCTCTTCGCAGAGACCGGGTTGCTTCTCGGGTTCTTCTTACCGGGCGATTCGCTGCTTTTCCTGGCTGGCGTTGTCACTTCTAGCGTCGGTGCGCGCCTGGTTGGCCAACCGCTGGGGCTGCCCGCGCTCCTGATCGGTGGCCCGATTTTCGCGATCCTCGGCGCGCAGCTTGGCCATTATTTGGGCGTAAAATTGGGGCGGTCCATGTTTGACCGACCCGAATCGCGATTATTCAAGCGCATATATGTGGAAAAGGCCGAGCATTACTTCAACAAGTTTGGTCCAGCTAAGGCTGTGGTGCTCGCGCGGTTCATCCCCATTGTGCGAACGTTCCTCAATCCGCTGGCCGGCGTGCTGGAGATGCCGGCGCGAAGATTTTTACTGTGGAACGCCATCGGCGGCGTGATCTGGACTGACGGAATCATCCTCGCCGGCCACTTCCTTGGAGACGCTATTCCGCCAGCCGCGATAGATCGCTATCTGCTGCCCGTAATTGCGCTGGTGGTCCTCATATCGCTGCTACCGATCTTTCTCGAGCTAACTCGGGAGTACCGGGCCAAGCGTCGTGCCGCGCCGAAGACCAAAAGCTCAATACCGGAATCCCCCGAGCGCGTGAGCTCTGAGAACTAAATTTCCGGCGGGAAGTCAGGGCGGCTCTGGCTTACCGCCGAGCCCTGGCCGGCGCCGCTGCCCCCCACACCGGAGAAGTCAACCGCAGGCACCGCGCGAGTTTCTTGATCGGTGACTTCAAAGTACTGCTCGCGAGCGAATCGGAACATTCCGGCCACAATATTGGACGGGAACGATTCGACCTTTGTATTCAGAGTCCTCACGTTGGCGTTGTAGTAGCGCCGACCGGCGGCGACCCGGTCTTCGGTTTCGGCCAGCTGGCCCTGTAACGCGAGAAAGTTCTGATTGGCCTTCAGGTCTGGATACGCCTCGGCGAGAGCAAACAGTCGTCCCAGCGCGGCTTGCAAGAAAGACTCCGCTTGACCTTGCTCGGCGGGGCCGCTGCCGGGCGCTTGACGGACGGCCACAGCGCGGTTACGCGCGTCGATCACGCTGACCAGTACGCCGCGTTCGTGCGCGGCATAGCCTTTCACAGTCTCGATCAGGTTAGGAATCAGGTCGTGCCGCCGCTGCAGTTCCACATCTACCTGACGCCATGACTCCTGCACCAGGTTACGTAGCCGGACCAGACCGTTGTAAGCGGCGATGAGGTAGCCAGCCACAATTACAACCAGTACAACCGCGATTAAAACCCAAACCCACGTTGGCACAATGACATCCTTCGACTATTAACCCGCACGTACGTCCAACGTACCGCCTGACAAGGGTTGCATTGCAACGATGAGGCCAATTTGTCGAAATTCGGACCTTCGCTGCCGGGACACCAGCGTGGCGCTTGACTACGACCAGGCCCCGCCGTGCAGCGTTGTCACTACCAATGAGCTACGCGCCAGACCATTGTGCCGAGTGGAGGTGAATTCGTAGGTTCCGCCGAAGCCTTCGAAAGATAGCTCCTTCAGCTGCTCCCGAAGCCGACCCGATTGGACGCTGTGTGCCTGGTGAGCCACCTGAACGAACAGATCAACCACGTCGAACGACGCTGATAGCTCCGGTGCCAATGCGCCTAAACGCAGCCTGTAGTCAGTGAGAAACTGCCGTTGACGTAACGCGCCAGGATAGGTAGCTGCGGTGTTGCCAGCGGCAATGATTGCCGGATAGACCAGTGATGCCCCATCGGCCCCGGGCTCGGCTGCTAGCTCCTGAGTGCCGGCGCCGGGGGCAAAATACAGCTGCGTGCTGACACGGGCTTCATGGAGCTGTCGAGCTAGGGTCGCCGCTATACCACGAGGCGACCACACCACCACAGCGTTTGCGGAGTCCTTAGTCGCCGCTCGCACCGGTTGCTCAAGGTCCTTGCCTTCTGAGGAGAAGCCTGGTGCATCCGCAACAGTGATGCCGAAATCGGCTCCGTGTGTTTTCAGCTCCGCAACCCCAGCCTGTCCGTAGTCATCTTTGGAGCCCAGCGCGACGACCCGCTTTATGCCGCGCAGCCGCAGTCCGGCGAATAAGGCGTCGGCAACAATGTCGGCACCGGCGGTCATGGCGAATACATTCTGCGCCTGCTCAGCATTGATCGTCGGCGCATCCGAGGCCAACAACATGACCGGCTTGTTGGTGCCGCCCGCCGCTGACGCCGCGGCCATGGCGGTAGCCGTCACCGCGGAACTTCCCCCTACAATCGCTGAGACCGTGTCATCGTGCAGAAAATTTTCGGTGATACTTCGAGCCTGATCGGCGTCACTGTGATTATCGCGAAAAGCCAGCAGCACGCTCACGCGCGGGGAATCCTGCACATTGTGCACAGCAAGCTGCAGTGCGGTTCGTTGCGCTTGACCCAGCGAGCTCCCATCCCCGGAAAGCTCAAGATTCACACCGAGCACCAGTCGCAAACGTTCGGGCGGGGCTGCGGAACAGCCTGCGCTTATCGCACCGGTAACTAGCGTTACCACCAGCGCTAATCCGCATAGCCTTCGGCGGCGCGTCATACGGAGAACCCTAACCACTAGCGGCAATATCGCGGCGCGCCGCTCCGGGGCAGCTACTGATACCAATTATTTTATTATCGAAGCTCCCCACCCTCCCGAAGGTGGGTCTGGCGACCGCGGCGTAGGGTAACAGCTGTGTGGCACACACGGGCGCTCCTTCTTCGCCGCGACGGGTCCTAGCTGACCGGCTCTCCGTCGCGGCTCTTGCGTTGCCTGCCGGTCTGGAATATCCAACGCCGATAGTCCTCAACTAGGAGAAACCGTGTCGCCGCACCCCGCCGAATCATTAGCTTCGCCATCCCTGGCTTCATCAACCCGAGTAGCTCGCCAACCGCAGCAGCCCAGCTCGATGCCGATCCACAAATATCAAGCTTTCACCCCCATATCGCTGCCGGATCGCAACTGGCCAGACGCCGTGATCAGCGCGGCACCCCGATGGTGCGCCGTCGATTTACGGGATGGTAATCAAGCCCTGATCGATCCGATGAGCCCTGAACGCAAGCGGCGCTGTTTCGATCTGCTGGTGCGGATGGGGTACAAGGAGATCGAGGTCGGGTTTCCCGCGGCCAGCCAGACCGACTTCGACTTCGTGCGTCAGCTCATCGAGGCCGACCTGATCCCCGACGACGTCACCATTCAGGTACTCACCCAGGCCCGCGACGAGCTGATCGCGCGGACCTTCGAGGCGATTGCCGGCGCGGACCGGGCCATTGTGCATCTGTACAACTCCACCTCGGCTCTGCAGCGACGGGTCGTCTTCGGAATGGATAAGGCCGGGATCACCAACATCGCCACCCGCGGAGCACAGACCTGCCTCAAGCTGGCCGAAGCCGCGCCACGAAGCGATATTTTCTTCGAATACTCCCCAGAGTCCTACACCGGCACCGAGCTGGAGTACGCCGCCGAAATTTGCAACGCGGTCTCCGATATTTGGCAGCCCAGCGCGGACCGGCCCGTGATTGTGAACCTACCGGCCACGGTGGAGATGGCAACCCCGAACGTGTACGCCGACTCCATCGAGTGGATGGACCGTAACCTGGCCTACCGGGACAACGTGGTGCTGTCGCTGCACCCGCACAACGATCGCGGCACGGCGATCGCCGCCGCCGAGCTGGGATATATGGCCGGCGCGGACCGCATTGAAGGCTGCCTGTTCGGCAATGGCGAGCGCACCGGAAACGTCTGCCTGGTCACACTGGGGCTGAACCTGTTCAGTCAAGGTATCGATCCACAGATCGACTTCTCCGACATCGACGAGATCCGCCGCACAGTGGAGTACTGCAATCAGCTGCCGGTGCACGAGCGGCACCCCTACGGTGGGGACCTGGTGTATACCGCCTTCTCCGGGTCACACCAAGACGCGATCAAGAAGGGCTTTGACGCGATGGCGCGTGAGGCCGGGCACGCCGGTGGCACGACAGACGAGCTGCGCTGGGCGGTGCCATATCTGCCGATCGACCCGGCCGACGTCGGAAGAAGCTACGAAGCGGTGATTCGGGTCAACTCACAGTCCGGCAAAGGCGGTGTGGCATACCTGATGAAGACCGAGCACCAGCTGGATTTGCCGCGGCGGCTACAAATCGAGTTCAGCCACGTGGTGCAGGCACACACCGACTCCGCGGGGGGAGAAGTCAGCGCGCAACGTTTGTGGGAAATCTTCGCCGCAGAGTATTTATCGGGGGGGCCGGTGGAGCTACGTGGTCACCGCAGCATGGCAAGCGCCGCCAGAGGCGAGGTGGGCGGCGGCGATCAGCTGACTGCCGATATCGCCCGGAACGGCGTGGTATCCACGGTGCACGGGAGCGGGAATGGCCCGGTCGCGGCGTTCGTGACCGCGCTGAGCAGCATGGGCCTGCATGTGCAAGTGTTGGACTACGCCGAACATGCGCTCTCTGCCGGTGGGGACGCTCGCGCGGCGGCCTACACCGAGTGCGAAATCAACGGGCGGACGTACTGGGGTGTGGGTATTGACTCCAACATCGTCACCGCTTCGCTGAAGGCGGTCGTGTGCGCGGTGAACCGGGCCCGTTAGCGTCTGGCGTAGGCGGGGTAAGGGTCACTCGCTTGCCGCCGGGCCTTTCCAACCCCTCGCTCAGGTCACGTGAGAAGGGATCTGTATCCGCAGTTCGCGTTACGGTAGGAGCCGGAGGAGAGCTTGAATCGAGCTTCGTAGCGGCGGCATTAGCCTCAGAGGGGTTAGCTAGTAGAGCCGCCGTAGCGGTGAAAGCCAGTCCCACAGGCAGGAGCACGCCGGCGCTACCTAGTTGCCTCCTCGCCGCTGCCTGTTCTGCCAATTGTTGTTGCCGGTCTTCCTCGTCCCGTGCGGGTTGTTCGCCAGTGGCCCGAAGATACATTCAACGCATGCTATAGCGATCTTTTCTGGCAGCTTGTCAAGGTCACGAGCGGCTGGCGAAGTTACGGCCACTCGGTACAGTCCAGTCACGCAACACCGTAACGAGCCTTGAGTTCATCGTTGTCCATGAAATCACCAGCCGCTGCCGCTCTACGGCCTTGGCGAATTGCCTCAAGTGCTCCTGGCGTACCCAGGATGTCAAGAGTTTCCTCGATTGCCGCTAAGTCATCGGCGGAGATCAATACTGCGGTGGGCTGGCCATGCCGGATAATCGTGACTCTCTCATGTGTACGGACGACGCCGGCCACGTACTCCGAAAGGTGGTTCTTCACCTCACTCAACGGAACATAGTCGCCATAGACACGATGGTAGCAAAATGGCCACTACCAGGCGAAACTAAGGCCGATACGCTTACACCTCTAGCGTGCGGCGGCCTTCGAACGCTCTGCCTAACGTCACTTCGTCGGCGTACTCCAGGTCTCCTCCGACTGGCAAACCGCTGGCCAGTCGGGTAACGCGCAGCCCCATGGGCTTGACCAGCAGCGCAATGTAGGTGGCAGTGGCTTCGCCCTCAGTGTTGGGGTCGGTAGCCAGAATCAGCTCGCTCACCTCCCCGGAACGCAACCGCTCCATCAACTCCCGAATCCGTAGCTGATCTGGGCCAATGCCTTCCAGCGGATTGATCGAACCACCCAGCACGTGGTAGCGGCCGGAGAATTCCCGCGTTTTTTCCACCGCGATAACGTCTTTGGGTTCTTCCACCACACAGATGATCGCGTCGCCACGCCGAGCGTTGGAGCAGATACGGCACAGCTCAGCGGCCGCGATGCCGTAGCAGACGCGGCAGAACCTGACTTCCGCCTTTACTCGCCGCAGCACCTGAGCTAGCCGGCTCACATCGGCTTCGGGGGTGTTCACGATGTAAAACGCGATCCGCTGGGCGCTCTTGGGTCCCACACCGGGCAATCTGCCCAGCTCTTCAATCAAATCCCCGACCGCGCCCTCATACACAGCGCATCAGCCTAGCCCTCGTACGGATCCATCGGATTCAGCGATCACCCGCGCGCCTAAGCTGCTTTGCAGCAGCGAGTGGGCAGATGCTGACGGCGCTGGTGGCGCTGTGAGTTCGCGCTCGCCTCGGCCCACACCGTTGTCTGATGCGGCTGAAAGCGCCAGGGCTGAGTTGGCTGAGGCAGCCTGCTCGTCTACATCGGTAGGTTCCGGTTCGTCAAAAACAGGACCGACCACAGCCTCAGGAGCACCGGAGGCAGTGGCTCGCAGACGCCACCGAACTCCAAGCAACTCATGCAAGGTCTCGACGATCAACTCGCACACACCGCTATCGGCAAATCGCTTCACCAATCCCTGATGCTGCACCTGGAGATGGAGCTCATCGGCGTCCACTGCCATCGGCGTAGCGTTCTGCATCAGAGACCACACCACACGCCGCCGCTTGAGTCGCTCCAGCAATTCGGGCCAGAGCCGACGCACATCGGAGATATCCACTCCGCCAGTGATGGGGGTCGGCGCTAGCACCTCCGCTGATGGAGGCACGTTTTCGGCGCCGGTGGGTTCCTCGATAGATGCCGCTGGAGAGAGCTGTGCCGGGGGATCCGGCGGTGGCGCGACAACTTCTGGATTAACCGGCATCTCCGAAGCCGTGTGCTGCGGAAGCGGCGGCTTGGGCACAGTAGCCGCTGGCGCAACCGGAACGGGCGGCCCGGAAATGTCGAGTCGGCGTTCCAGCCGCTCGAGGCGCTGCAGCACGCCGCCAGTTTCAGAATCCACGGCTGGAAGCAGCATCCGAGCACAGACCAGCTCCAGCACTAGCCGAGTGGAGGTGGTGCCCTTCATCTGCGCTAAACCACCATGCACGATGTCGGCCATCCGCGATAGCGAGGCGCTCCCGAGCCGCAGGGTATGGGTGCTCATCCGCTCCAGCTGATCGGCGGGGGCATCGATAATGCCCTTACTCACAGCGTCGGGGACTTTGTCCAAGATAATTAGGTCACGCAGTCGCTCGAGCAGATCGATCGCGAAGCGACGCGGATCGTGGCCGGCTTGAGTGACCTGGTCCACAGTGGCAAACAGCGCCGCACCATCAACGGCCGCGAGCGCATCACAGGCCTGATCCAGTAATGCGTTGTCAGTGACTCCTAGCAGCGTGACGGCGCTGGAGTAACTTATCCCTGACTGCGAGGCACCGGAGGCAAGCTGATCGAGCAGCGATAACGAGTCCCGGACCGAGCCCCCGCCGGCGCGCACGACCAGCGGAACCACGCCTTCTTCTACGCGCAACCCCTCAGCCACGCAGATACTTTCCAGATGAGCACGCAGCACGGCGGGTGACACCAAGCGGAACGGATAGTGGTGAGTGCGGGATTTGATGGTGGAAAGCACCTTGTCGGGCTCGGTGGTGGCGAACACGAATCTGACGAATTCCGGCGGTTCTTCCACCAGCTTGAGCAGCGCGTTGAAACCAGCTGGAGAGACCATGTGAGCTTCATCGATCACGTAGACCTTGAAACGGCTGGAGGCTGGAGTAAAAAATGCGCGCTCCCGTAGCTCCCGAGCGTCGTCGACGCCGCCATGCGACGCGGCGTCGATCTCCACTACGTCCAGCGAACCTGGTCCGTCTATGGCGAGCGCGGCACAAGACTCGCAGCTACCACACGGAGTCGGCGTCGGGCCTTGCTCGCAGTTGAGCGAACGGGCGAGAATTCGAGCCGAAGATGTTTTACCGCAGCCTCGCGGACCAGAAAACAAGTATGCGTGATGTAATTTTCCGCTGGATAGTGCGGCAATGAGCGGCTCGGTTACATGCTCTTCACCAATGAGCTGGTCGAATGTCTGCGGCCGGTATTTTCGATAGAGGGCAAGGTGAGCCACCTCAGCAACCTCCTCGCAACCAAATGTATTGAACCCCTCGTGCACCCGTCAGAGCCCGCTGACCCTTGCTGCCTTCCGGCCCTGGGGGAGTTCACAGGATGCACGCCGCACGAGGGGCTGCTTTCACTCTACCCAGACCGATTCGTGCGGCGACCGCCCGGTATTGTCATTGGCGGAGGATTCGCCTAGAGGCCTATGGCGCACGCTTGGAAAGCGTGTTGGGTGCAAGCCCTCAGGGGTTCGAATCCCCTATCCTCCGCCACACTGAACAGCACAAACGCCGGGAGCCCGTTCGAGGGTCACCCGGCGTTTTGACGTCCAGTCTCAGTTTCAGTCTCATTTGTCGGGTACCACGCCCCAAATCAGGCCGCCCACCCGCTGGGCCACGTCGCTCCTGATCGTCCTGGTGATGTGCTGGTAGCGGGCCGCCATCGCGGTCGTCGACCAGCCCATCAGCCCCATCACGGCGCGCTCCGGACACCCAGGATTAGCAGCACCGTCGCGGCAGCGTGTCGGGCGTCGTGCAGGCGACCATCCCGCAAGCCGGCGGCGCCCAGGAGCCGCTTCCACGCGTGGTAGTCGGTGCTCGGGTTCACTGGTTCGCCGCGCGGAGTGGTGAACACGTAGCCGGAATCCCGCCAGAGCTGTCCCGCCCGCTCGCGTTCGGCCGCCTGCTCGTCCCGATGTGTCTCGATGAGCGTGACCAGTTCGGCCGGCAGCCCGACGGTGCGACGTCCGGCGCGCGAATTGGTGTCGTTCGTCTCCGGTCGGACCGAACGCCGTTTGGGGCAGTAGCCGGCCTTCTTGGCGCAGGTGTCGCCGCACCCGTGCTCGTACCGGGGCTGTAGCCCCGGCCACGTCGGACCCACAACGTCCCGAGCTCCAGATCCACGTCCTTCCAGCGCAGGCCCAGCACCTCACCCTGACGGAGCCCGAGTGACAATGCGATCGCCCACCGAGCACTGTTGCGATCCTTGCTCGCGGCCCGCAGGAGCGCCTGGACCTCCTCGACCGTGTAGGGCTCGATCTCCAGCTCGTCAGGGCGCGGTGCCTTCGCCAGGACGGCCGGGTTCCGGGTGATCCGCCCGCGACGCTCCGCCTCCCCGAGCGCAGCGCGAACGGTGCGGTGGACCTGGTTTGCGTTGCCCGGCGAGCTACCCGCTTTGATCATCTTCTGGTAGAGCCGTTCCAGGTGCTCCGGTCGAGCTTGTCCAGCCGGTGTGCGCCGACACCTGGGATTAGGTGCGTGTTCACCGCGACGCGGTAGCCGGCGGCAGTGTTCTCCCGAACGTTGGGCGCGGCGATGTTCTGCACCCAGTAGGTCAGCCACTCCCCGACCGTCCAGACCCGGCCAGCCGTACGGACAGACCCTGAGTGCCGCTGACGTTCCAGGGCGCGGACGGCCTTCACGGTGTCGGCGCGGGACCTCCGCATCACGTGACGGCGGTCCGGTCGGCCGTCGTCCTTCACCCCGACAGTGACCCGCCCGTGCCAGTAGCCGTCCGCGCCTTCGTAGATCGACGATGCCTGGTTGGGCTGGCGCGATCGATTCGAGCTGGTCATGCCGCAGCACCCCCAGACCGCAGCGTCTCGACATAGCGAACGAGCGCGTCAGCCGGGATGCGGCGCAGGCGACCGATCATCACCGACTCCACCGATCCCGAGCTGACCAGCGAGTACATCAGTGTTCGGCCGATGCCGAGCCGATCGGCGGCCTGCTCGACGGTCAGGACGATGCCGAGAAGGGCTTCGCCATTCCTCAGCCCGTGCCAGACACCGTCGAGACCGCCTACCGGGACCTTGTGTCTGCCGGCTTCACCAAGCGCCTCATCTGAGAGCGCACGAGAACTCCAGAGCTGGACCGGCGGTGCGCTGGACCCTGAGCGTCAAGCGTCTTCTGGGAGTCGCCACCGAATGTGAATTCCGAGAAAGTTGGCGGCGGAAAGATGGGTCGACGGGCCGTCGATCAGTGAAACTTGACGCGGATTGCGAAGATATTCCCGCTGCCTACTCGTCGTCAAATTCTTCAGAAAGAAGGACGTCTTCGCCATCAAGGTCTTGCTCACTGACTGTTGACATAAATACGTGATGTTTGTTGTCTATGGCCAGGTAGGTGAGGAAGCGATCACGCAGCTCCTGCGTACCGAGGTAGTACTCGCGAAACGCTCGAGAGTATTCTTCTCCGACCTGGCGAGACGGAGGAATCGGTAGTCTTATTTCTTTGAATCGAGCGCCTACATCCTCCCGATTGGTCTGCATGAAGACGATTCTAGACCACTGACGTCGCACTGCCTTGAGCGTCAACGCCCACAGTAAATAGAACGTGTCGAAGTTCGCAAGGTGGGTGGCTCGCAGCACTAGTATTTCTTTCGTGAGTACAACCTGCTCCTGACCGGGCATCAATACCGCGAAGTCGCCGATGTTCTTGCTCGTACGAATAGGGCTGAGAAGGTCGTAAGCGTTAAGCTGCGATGATTCGCCTCGCCAGAAGCGTTCGGCGACAACTCGAGGAACTCTATTTGTTGGATTGATGTTCAACTGGCCAGCGCGTATGTCTGACACCTTAATGTAGGGGATATGGCCCGTGCGAAAATCCGCAGAAGGACTGCCGTGACCGGTGCTATATGTTAGGCGGCCGTCGGATATTAACTCGCCAAGAGTTGCGCTGCCGAACTCCGACATGCCTGGAAGACTCATAAGTTCGTCGAACTCGGAAAGTGGTCGCTTATCGAAGTAGGCTGGTACGGCAACCAATCTATCGGTCAGATTATCGTAGTCCACCCAGCTGCTGGTATCCGTTGTCCCGCCTGACACCAGGGTTTCGACGTCCTCTTGTAGCTTGTCGTCGATTCGGTCGGTCCGCGTCCCCGTAGCGGAATCAATGACGTAGAGTTCAGCGCCGTCCTTATTGATGCCTACAGTCGGAGCGTAAGAGACGAATACTCGACCATCCGTGAACCAGCTGGGCTTATGCACCATTGGGTCACACCTTTTCGAAAACGTAGAAGTTGGTCTTTGCGCGACAGAATCCTTGAAACGCCTCCATGGGTATATTTAGGACGCCTCGCAAGATAAACCTACTCTTCAGCCAATCCGGGAGCCAACGATACGTCGAGGAAAAGAAATACGTCTCTGGAAGGACAATGCCGAGGCGGCCACCAGAAGCGAGTAACCTGTATGCGCGTTCCATGAACACGAGACCGATTTCGAGGCTCGCGTAATCGTTCTGCCTATTCGCTGCTGCGGCCGCGATGCTGTATTTGTTGCGCTGCGCGTCGATGGTACTAACTTTTAGGTTCTTGCCAAACGGAGGGTTCGTGACAACCACGGTAAATGATCCGTCGCGTAACGGCCCTTCAAGGTGTGGGTAGTCTCTGCTCCAGCGGTCGGCCCTGATGGAGTCGCCCACGTGGATGTTGGCGGAGCCATCGCCGAGACTAATCATAATTGCACGCGCAAGCTTAACATTGATGGAATCCTTGTCTACTCCGTAGACTTGGCGGTGAGCCCATGTACGCGCACGTGCGTCTCCAGCTTCACCTGTTCCTTTTGAAACTACTGAGAGGAAAGCTTCGACTAGGAAGCCAGCGGTCCCGCATGCCGGGTCAATGATCTTATCCTGGGGTCGGATATCGAGCATCTTGATCGCGGCTTGGATCACTCTTTGAGGGGTGAAGTATTGACCGTCGCCGGCCTTCAAATTTGCTCGCCGAAATACCTGAAACGCCGCCGATATAGCGTCCGGTCGAAGCTCAACCAAATTTAAGTGAGAGAGCTCATAAACTACCTCTTGAATAGTGTGATCGTCAAGATGTAAGTCTGATTCTTGAGACTCCGTGAAGATTTCGGGCCTGAGATCCCGGAGTGCTTGAAACTTCTGGCGCATGGATTGCGCCGTCCGATATTCACCTCCTCTCGCAAGCTGGAAATCAACAACATTGTCGGGGGCGAATTGGCCGTTAATGTCGGATTCCAACTTCAGCAGCAGCATGTTGCAGAGTGCGTTGAGTTGTGATTCGGATCGCGTGGAGCGACTGTCTCGTGCGACGATGACATCCAACAGTCGCTCAAAGATCGAACGCAATCGTCCATTTGTCGGTACGGCAAGGTCTGAAAACTTGAGAGGTCGCTCGGAGGCTTTGGTGAAATTCTCATTGGGCGTCGGTATTCCTCTATTTGGCAGATGTTGGAATCCGCCGTCCGCTAACTTATATACCCAGACATCATCGCTGCCATTGCTCCAGTACCCCATACGAGCACGTGGCTCGCGGGCAAGATAAATCTCAAGCTGGGATTTGCCTTGCGCCAAGCGAGGAGACTTAAATTCGCAAATGAGCAAGAGGTGCTGCCAGTCACCGGCATGGCTGGCATCGTCGAATATAGCTAGATCGACAGGCCAGCCGTTGAAAGTCGCGCCTGCCTCGCGCTTGGCGGCATCGTGAGGTGACACAGGTACACGCCATTCGGGACTCCAGCGCAGTTGTCCCGAATCCCACCCAGCTTGTTGAAGTGCCTGGATCACAGGAAGCCGAACTCGTTGGTGCTCGGGCCCGCTGAGAGTCCGCGAGAGCGGCAGGGCATCGGTCACGCACGCAAACGTAGTCGGTCTCGATGAGGTGGTTCTTCGCGCCACCTTACGTGGCCGTTGCGGTCACGGTTGCTGTCGAGCGGTGACGGGTGCGTGTCTGGTCCCGCTGGTGTCGAGTCAGGGCCGGGATCTCGTGTAGCGAGTCGTCTGCGCTGAAGAATCTGCCTCTATGAGATCAAGGCGCCGCCTCCGGCGGCGCTGGCCGGCTTTGCCGGCCACACACCGAGGACGCCTGAACTCAGAGCAGGGTCGACGCGGCATCACGGAGAACATCGCGGGCTCTGCCCACACCCGGCACCGCTTCGGAGAGCAGGGAGCGGCGGGGCGGTGGGGTCTCCTTGTGGAGCGGGTCACCTCGGCCGGGGCGTGCCGAGGAGAGTGTCCCTACCTGGCGTCCCGCAAAGGCTGTAGGCCGCGAACACGAAGACGATGCCGCCGATGATGAACCAGGGATTCCATACGCCCAGGCTCCAGACCGTCTGTGTGTTTCCGATCGTGGAAGCAACACCGGCCGTATCGGTGAGAAGCGCAACCTGTAGGACGATGCCCCGAGCGAGCAGCCCTGCGCCGACCAGCCATCCACAGCCGCGGAGGACGCGTCGAACTGGGTCCGAGGCCCCACTGCCGCGCGAGGCTGACGCCGAGGCCGGCGCCAATCAGCAGGAGGAGCGCCACACCCCAGAGGCCGAAGAGCACGAAGGCCGTCGGGCGACGCGTGGCGAGATCCCGTCCGGCGGATTCAGCCAAGCCGAACGACCCGCCAGCGGCCCAGTAGACGTGAAGTGCGGCGAAGATCAAACACCATGCGGCGGCCAGGTATCCGCATGTTCGTGGTGGGCACGAAGGACCGCTACCGAGTGGCACCTCGTCACGCTACCAAGAAAATCTTCATGCAGCAGCGATGTGATTGTGCGATTGAGATCTGCCTTCGACCGTGAATAAGACTGCTTGGTGGATCATGGCTATCCGTCTGGTTCGGGCACGGTCACAGTAGTCGGTACTGGCCGACCAAACAGTAGCGCCACCAGGTCGCTTACAGCGTGTACTCCCTGGGCAAGGGTGCCACTAGGCGGCAGTTGATACATGACTGCCAGCACGTAGCGCTGTTGCGGACCCGCAAAACCTACCGTGTTGGTAATCCAGTTATGGCCGCCGTCATCAGCCTCGTACGACCAGCCGTCTTTATTTCCCGGATGCTCGTCGGGTCCGGCGGCCCATATACCCCAGCGTTGATTAGCCGCCACACCTTGCATGGCGCTCACAAGGTAGTCGCGAATCTGTACCGCGGCGTTGTCTAAGACGTAGCTCACCAGAGCGGCGAAGTCACGGGTGCTGGCCTTCATGTACCCCCAATTGCTGGGGAAACCTGGCACGAAACCCACGTGAGTCATGCCGAATCGGGTCCTCCAACGTGCCACCTGCGCATCGTTTCCATATTTCTTCCACAACGCCATGGTTGCTGCGTTATCCGACGAGTTCAGCATCGCAGCCATGAGCGCTTTGTCGCTCGCGGGGAGTACGGCCACGCGGGAGCGATCGCGTTCCAGCATGTCTGTGGCCATTGCAAGCTTTATCGACGAAGCAGTCCAAATTTTGCGATCCGTGGCACCGGCGCTCCAGCTCTGTCCAGTTTGCCGATCACGCACTACCACGCCGAGCCGACCCGGTTGCCGTCCTACGTAGGCGGTAGCTTCCGCGAAGCGAAGCTGGCAGCCTCCGAGCGTCGTACAGACCGGCGGCTCGGGATCACTTACTGGGGTTGGCGTTCCAACCTTCGTCGTCGGCTGCGGAGGACGTGCATGAGCACTTTCGCCTCCCTCGCAACCGGTAAGAGCGAGGGACAGCACCAGGCCGCAGACTCCCACCACCGCCAGGCAACACCGCCTTGCCCAACGCAGTCTCATACTCCGAAGCCTAGACCGGCCCGAGTCGAGCAACGCGGAAGATCTGAGAAAAGCTTCAACCCGTTAGTTAAGCAGCATGAAAAGGGCCGCCGGAGCTCCAGCGGCCCTTTTCATGCTTGAGAATTCTAGTCCTTGAAGATGTCCTTGATTTTATCGCCAGCTTGCTTCAAGTTGCCTTTAGTCTGGTCGGCTTGGCCTTCAGCTTGAAGATCTCTGTTATCGGTGGCGTCGCCAACTTTTTCCTTAGCGTGGCCAGTTAGCTCTTCTGCTTTGTGTTGCACTTTGTCGCCAAAGCTCATGACGTTCCCTTTCACATTCGCATTACGCGGTCCTTACCTGGTTACCCAAAACCGCTGGGGCTAAACCTTAGCGGCAATACCGATTCAGCTCCAGTGGACCGTAGTAACACCACGTCAGCAGGCGTGTAATCAGCCGAGTACTGACTACGATTTCAGTAGACCAAAATGCACCAACAAGAAAGCTGGATCTGTGATGACTGCTGACCCGCCGCCTGTGCTGTGGCGACCCGAGGCGGGCGCGCTGCAGGACAGTTCGCTCGCACGATTCAGCCGCTGGATCACCCAGCGGCACGACGTAGAGTTTGCAGATCATGCCGCGCTACATGCCTGGTCGATACAGAATTTGGCTGAGTTCTGGGCCGGCATCGCTGAGAGGGTGTTTTGAAACT
>QHCE01000005.1 GCA_003243955.1 Acidimicrobiales bacterium
GCGACACTAGCTTCCGCCGGTACATACCTGGTGTACTATGGCTGCATGAGTGACACCATGATTCGCACTAATGTGTACCTTCGGCCTCGGCAGAAAGCGAGGCTTTCCGCGGCTGCTCGGCGTTCTGGCACCTCTGAGGCTGAGCTGATTCGGTTAGCGGTTGATCGCGTGTTGGATGACCCGCCGCCAGCTCGACGTAAGCCTCAAACTGGATTCATCACTGCGCCACCGTTCGTGCACAAGATTGACGAGCTCCTTGCTGAGGGCTTCGGGATGCACGGCGGAAGTCCTACGTGAGCATTATTTGTGACACTTCTGCGCTTTTGAGCGCTATTAACACCGAGGAAGAAGAACACGCTACGTGTACCGCGGCACTTGCACAGCATGCCGGCTTGGTCATATCTCCGCTTGTCCTCGCTGAGCTGGACTATCTGGCGGTGAAGCGGGTCGGTAGTCGGGCATTACAGCCCTTCTACGACGACTTGGCCGAGGGTGTGTATGAGGTTGGAGTGGTCACTGGCGCCATCATCACCGCCGCGCGGAATCTTGAAACTGGGTACGCACAGTTGAGAATAGGGCTTACCGACGCGGTAAATATCATCCTGGCCCACGACTACAACACTGACCAGATCATGACGCTGGACGGGCATTATCGAGCTGTGAAGCCACTCACCCGCCACTCCGCTTTTCGGCTGTTGCCTACCGATGACTGAAATCCGTCCTTGATACTGAAGCTCAGGCGCTCAGGCGCTCAGTCCTGCCCGTCCAGCATGAGGCTGACGGAGTTGATGCAGTACCGGTCCCCGGTCGGGGTTTGTGGGGCGTCGTCGAAAACGTGTCCGAGGTGGGAACCACACGTTCCGCAGAGCACCTCGGTGCGGATCGTGCCGAGGCCGCGGTCCTCCCGCAAAATCACGTTGTCGCGGTCGGACGGCTGATAGAACGATGGCCAGCCACAGTGCGAGTCGAATTTGGCGTCGGATCGGAACAGATCGGCGTTGCAAGCTCGGCAGCGATACACCCCTGACGTTGTGGTGTTCAGGTACTCGCCAGTGCCAGGCCGCTCGGTGCCAGCTTGAAACCGTAAGAAAGCTTTTCATAGAGTACGCTGTGGAAAAGCGGACAAAGATGAATGTCTACTGGTGGATGGAGGTGGGTGTGATGAGTGAGGCTGCGGTGAGAGTAGCGGCTTTTTCAGCGTCCCCGGTCAGGCGTGCCCGTGTGACTGCTGCGGAGCAGGTTCGTGTACGAAAGCAGCAGCCTATCTCCTCTATAGAGGAGCTGGCCTGTGACGTGTGGGAATCGGACAAGGAGCTTGAGGAGTTCCTTGAGGACTTGTACGCGTCCCGGCATTTGAATGTGGCATAGTCATGGGTTTGGTCGTTCTCGATACCGATGTTGCATCGTTAGCTTTTAAACAAAAACTGCCGCCACAGCTTGCAGCGCGTCTGATCGGTCAAACGATTTGTCTGACCTTTGTGACCGTGGGTGAACTGACTAAGTGGGCGGAATTCAGGCAGTGGGGTCCACAGCGAGCAGTACGCCATCAATCGATGGCTAGCCGATAAAAGCATTCTGGAATACGACGAGGAAGTCGCCAGAACATGGGGAAGGCTCGCTGCCGCTGCTCAACGCCGAGGACGACCACGCCCCATGAACGACATGTGGGTCGCCGCGTGCTGTCTTGTCGAACAACTGCCTTTAGCCACCCTGAACACTAAAGACTTCGAAGACTTTGGCACTCACCACAACCTGGAACTACTGTGATTGACAATAAAAGTTTTGGGCTGTTAATACTGTGCCGCCACCGATCTGCCCCCTGAGACTGTCAGGTTGGGAGCATTGACAAACTCGCCTATGGCTTTTCGTGTCTTTCGCCGCGTAATTTGTGATTTTGCCGTTCAGTAGTCCGACTACATTGATGACTTGTTAGCATCTACCGTCAGCTACATGGAGTAGTACGACTGCAGGAGCGTGCGTGATGACTCAACCGCCACCCGAGAACCCTGTTCGAAAGTTACGGGAAGCCGCACAGGTGGTTATTGGTTCGATGCCGCTACCGTTGACGGCGACTGCCGCTTTTCACCGGGATGGGGCGCTTGCGCTGTACGGCCAAGACCGTGGAGAGCGGGTTCCGCTGGTGTTGGTTGAGCTTCCGGTGCAACGAAAGCCGGGCGAGCGACGCACCTTGGTGGTGCTCGATCCGGGTGGCGATGCGGTCGGAAACTACAATCCAGCGCCCTACACCGCGGAGATTGCGATGACCTACGCTCGGCTTGCCGCCGAATCGGGAGCCACGCTCATCGCGCCTTCGGGGGGGGGCGCAGACGTATCAGGGAAGGGAAGCGATCACTCCGCAGGAGCTAGGGGAGGCGATTGCGGAGATCTCGCGGGCTTATGAGACTCACGACGGCCAAGCCCCCGCTATCGTGCTAGTGACAAATGGGGTTCCGTATGCTTCAGCGGGCACAGCCGCAGTATCGACTGGCCGGGCTGCTGAGATCGCCGCATCGGCGTTCGACCACGGAGCCTGGATCAATGTTGTGGGTGATCGGGGCTTTTCCGATATTCAGGCCGTACATATCGACGACAACCTACCGCCGATACCCGTACGGAACCGGTATTCGTCACCTGGTGGTTCAGCGTGGCGTGCAGATCTTGCGCCGCTCGTAGCCGCTATTACAGGTTCCTCGCAAGACGAGGTGTATGCAAGTCAGTGTTTACGGGCGAATGATGCGATTATAGAAGCGGCGGCTCGGCGTTTAGCGGCTCTAGCGGCCTTGGAAGCCGACGATCCACGTAGAAGCGCCATCGAGCGGCAACTTGCTGTCCTTGGTACCTACATCCGGCCGAGCTCGGGGCCGGCCGGCAGTCCGTCTCTTCGAAGTCGCGCACGCGTGCTTGATGTTGTTGACGCGGCTGGAGACGTGACGGTGGCGGAGATAGCTGGTGAATTGCTTAAGCATAGCGGCGCGGTAGTGGTCGATCCAGCACGGAGTGCAGGTAATGGCGCAGATGATCTCACGAACCAGCTCGCGATCTGTGCCTCGGAAAATAGAGGGTCTGGTGGGGTTCCGTCTTTCAGCGTGGTTCGTGTTGTTTCGAGCGCCGATGATCCTACGGTTCGTGCTGAGCGGACCGCGTCGATTCTCCATACCGTGAGCCACCTTACTTCAGGCGCTGAAATCATGATCGTAGACAGACCTGGCGAAGAAGTCGGGGCTATGGTTGCGCAGTGTTGGGTGAGAGGCAGTACCGGTCGGCACGTTTCAGTGATTACCCCGGGCGCACTCACCGACTCGGCCAGACGAAGCTATACGCTTCCTGGCGATCCGCTCAAGCCAACGGCGACAACCAGAGACGTCGGAGACAATAGTCTCACGCATATGGTGGGTACCAGTAATCCTTTGTCCGTACCCGATTGGATAGTGGCCTGCCATCCAGTAGCGACGGAAGCGCGCCGCGCAGCGGACGAACGTCGAGCCCATCGCGACTGGTCCTGGGGTGATGTACAGCGCAGAACAGCTCCACCCCCTCCAGTTCCTGCCCCAACCAAGCCCAGCCGGTAAGGGCGAGGGCGGGCCTCCTACGACAATTTGTGCTTAGTTGTCGATAAGAGATCCCAACACTCAGAGCGCTTCACACAGAACATGTAATCGGTTACGCGACACTAGCTTCCGCCGGTAC
>QHCE01000012.1 GCA_003243955.1 Acidimicrobiales bacterium
CCTTGGAATAGATCATCTAGTCATTGACACTTCGGTGGACTATTGGCAGTCGGAGTATGAGCAGTGGGAGGTCGACCGTGGTACCGAGTGGGACCAGGGGGCCTTCGTTCTAGAGCTCGCTCCGGACTACCTGCACAAAGACGAGGTCAGCGGAGGTCTCCCGTATGCGATGGCTTCGCCGAATGCCGGCGTCGACGGACTGTTCTTAGGAGAGCACCACGCCACGACCTTCACGAATTATCTTCGGATCAGCTTTCGGTTAGCAGGCTTTCCCGGATGGGATAGAGGAGAGCTGGACGGCTGGGCTAAGAACCCCAAACGGCTACCACCAGTGCTCGTGGATTTGGCCGAATCTTTACTCCGCGTCTAATCCGGCGATCACGGCCCCTCCGTCATCACAGACGCCTCGCGCAGCTGGTCACCGTTCAGCATCACGATCCTGTGCTTTGGAAGTCCTCTAGTGTCACGTAATCGTTTGCATTGCGCTGGGTGAAGTGCTCTGGTGTTGGGGTTTCCCAGCGACAACTAGGCACTAGTTGTCGCTGAAGGCGTACGCCGATATCGATTCCCCAACACTAGAACATGCCAAGCAGTAGACGAATTGCGGTTTCGATTTCGGACATCGTCTGGTGGTCCACTTGGCCCACTTTGTCGCCTAGGCGGCGAAGATCCACAACGGCCATTTGTTCGGTCATCGCGTATGTTGTGATGCCGTTGAACGTCAATGGGACCCGAGTATCGGATGGGATCGTGCTGGTTGAGGTAGGTATGACGACGACAGTAGAACGGATAACGGCGTCAGACTGCATCACAACGCCGTAGCGGGAACCGCGCTGTTCGTGACCGGATGTGTTCCTGCTGGCTTTGAGTCGGTAGATGTCACCACGCACGCAGATTGTCCATGTCTTCGTAGAGCTCTTCACCGAGCTTGCGCTCGGTAGGATCGTTCATGATCGCCGCGCTCTGCTCTCGTAGACGCTGTTCAATATGGTTACGCGTTGCTTGATGGATAGCGTCCCGCACAATGGCGTTCCGATTCGGTCCGACGCCGTCGGCAAGGAGTCTTGCCAGTTCAGCCTCCGTACGGTCGTCAAGCCGCACAGTCAACGTCCCACTCATAACACAAATCGTAACACATTTTTGTGTTATGACTATCTTGAACTGCATGGATTCCCGCGCAACTTACCGTCCATGGCTGGCCGGCCGCAGCTTGCGGTTGGCCGTATCCATCTGCTTCTTACGTGCGCAGCTGCCTACAGGGCCGGCGAGAAACACCGGGCCCCGTATTCGACCCAATATGTGCCGATCTAGCCCGCCAACATCGCTGATTTCGCCGGAGTGGGAAGACGAACGCTCAAAACGCGCATAACCAGGGGAGTTTCCGCACTTGCAGCCGTGGCTGTCCACTCAGGGCTGCCGCGCCGAAGCACACGCGGGCTCCGATCCTGCGATCGGGTACGGGCGTGTTGTGCCAGAAATTTTCGCTACTTGGCCGGTGCACGCAGTCCTCAAGTGACGGGTAGTTGCTCCATCGTTAGTTTCTGGAACCTGGCGGGATGGGCAGGGGATTGGCCGGGCATATTGTGTCTTGACGTGGTGCTGCGCCAGTGAGCAGAAAGGTATTGACGACGCCGTCCACGCAGGTGTTCTTATTCAAGTACTGGCCGTGGTCGCCGCCACCGGTGACAGTCACTAGCCGCGAGTTGTGTAGCTGTCGATGCGCACGCACCGCACCCTCGTAGGAGGTAGCCGGGTCGTGGGTGGAGTTGAGCATGAGAATTGGGGGCAAGCCCGCGCCTGTGATCTTCAGTGGCGTAGGCGGATGATAAGGCCAGTATGCGCACGGCGTGGAGAACTCGAGTTCCCGACTGCCAACGAGCGGATAGGCTTTGCTGTCCTTGCCGCTGCGAGCCACCCAATATGAAGGATCGCGGCTCCAGGGTGTGTCATTGCACGAAACCGCGTAGTACTCGGCCATGAATGATGGACTCAAATACGTTCCGTAGAGCTGGTTCACGGCCTTTTTCTCGGCCACCGTCGCGGTATTCCAGTGCTCGAGGCCAGCGAGCGCCAACGCGAGAGGCTCGAAGTTGCTGGCGTTGTACATGGCCTCGATGACGCCGTTGTCAAACTGATTGGGACCGAGAATGAACTGACCCACTGTCAGTGGATGATCGTGCAGGGCGCTGCGGCGGCTTTCCCATTTGGCTTTGGCTCGACTCGCGGTAGTGCCGTAGTGATAGACCGAGTCATACTTGGCGATCCAGGGCAGAAAGTCTTCCTAGAACCGGCGTTGGAAACTGAGTGGTGCTCTGCTGTCGGACTTCTGCCTGGTACTGCTGAATTCTATGTTGCTATCTAGCACGAAGTGGTCGACTCGCTGAGGAAACTCGGTTGCGTAGTAGGCGCCGAGCATCGTTGCGTAGGAGGGGCCGTAGTAGGAGATCTTCGGCGCGCCGAGCAGCGCACGGAAAAGGTCCATGTCGTGGACGGTCTGATCGGTGTTGACGAAGCGCAGCAGGTTACCGGTGCGGGCTTGGCAGTTGTTCGCGATTTGTTGATCTCGGCGGAGACGGCGCTCGACGCTGCTTGGGGAGTGGTCTCGCAGGTCCTCGACGAACATGTCGTTGAATTCTTGATCTGTCTGGCAGTGCACTGATGTGCTTCGCCCAACGCCGCGCTGGTCAAAGCCGACGACGTCGTAAGCCGCTGCCACGGGGGTGCCCGCGAGGTTCAATGGTCTCTTGAGTCCGGAGCCACCTGGGCCGCCGGCGGCGGTCATCAAGATTGCGGGGTGTTGAGTGGAGGGTTTGCTCGCCGGTAGGCGGGACACCTCCACAGTTATGTCCGGGCCTTTACCTGGGTGATGCCAGTCGCTTGGGACGGTCATCGGCGCGCATAGCAATGGTGATCCTGCCGTACAGGGCTGCCAAGCCAGTTGTTGACTGGAATAACGGTTGGGCTTGGCGGGCTCAGTTTGAGCCGTCGCCGGCGTGACGGTCATGGCGATGCTCATCGCTACCATGCTGACAACGGCGAATCTGGGCGCCTTCTTCATGTCGCAAATCTACGTAGTCTATGGAGGCTGGTGTGGCGTGGGGATGCTTGAGAGCGTTTTTGGCCGGGTCGGCGAATTGAGCTTGGAGAGGGCATGCACATCACGCAGTCGAAGAACCGCCAGCCGCACCCTGTTGTCCTGGCGCACAGGGCGCAACGGGCAGCAGACCTGCAATTACGTATCGCTGATGGGATTAATGCCTTCGCAGGGTCCATGCCGTTCGTCTACATTCACGCCGTGCTGTTCGGCCTCTGGATGGTGTTTGCCGAGTCCAATCCGTGGCCGATGCTGACGCTGGTCGTGTCGCTAGAGGCGATTTTCCTGTCCACCTTTGTCATGATTGGGCAGAACCGGCAATCAGCTTTTCAACAAGCCAAGGCCGACCATGACTTCAATGAACAGGAGCTGGAACTTAAGACCAACACGGAGCTGACTCGCGCGGTTCATGCGCTCACTACCGAATTGCACCGGAGGCTCTTGGATGAGCCCACTCGATAGCGAGGCTTTGCGGCCTGGATAGCAAGCGCTCGCATGGGAACGTTTTATTGACGCTGTAATTTCCCCTAGAGTGGGAGCATGATCCTTCCTGTTGTCGGTCTGGCGTGGTGGCAAAATCGGCGCGATCGGGTTGCTCTGGCCGATGTCCGCTGGTATTGGTACTGGGAGGAACGCTCCGGGCGTGAGGCCTACAATCAGGGGCACTTGCCAGGAGCGGTGTTCGTTGATCTGGACCGTCAGTTGTCCCGCGAGGGCAGTCCGCAGGAAGGTCGACACCCGTTTCCGGAACCACATGCCTTCGCCGAAGGTATGGCGGAGCTCGGTATCGGCGATAAAGACACGGTGGTGGCCTATGACGACGCTGGGGGAGTCATCGCCGCTCGTCTGGTCTGGATGCTGCGGGTGACCGGGCATCAGGCCGCGCTTCTCGACGGTGGGCTAGGCGCCTACGACGGTCCCCTCCAACAGCACACCCCACCTCGCCCTCGGGCGGTTTTCGCTCCTCGCCCATGGCCTACGAACCGGCTCGCTGACATCGAGGACGCCGCCAACCCGGCGAACACCGTCCTGGACGCCCGCAACCGAGACCGCTACCTTGGGGAACACGAACCTGTGGACCCGCGCCCCGGACACATACCTGGGGCTCGCAACTTGCCATGCCGAAACAACCTTGACGGAAAAGGGCGATTCCTGCCTGTTGAGCAGCTCCGCGAACGTTTTGAAGATGTGGGTGTAACCGACAGCGTCTCTAGTGCCTCCATAGTGTCCTATTGCGGCTCTGGTGTCACTGCCTGTCACAACCTGCTCGCCCTTGAGTTCGCTGGTCTTGGTTCAGGCCGGCTCTACCCTGGCTCATGGTCGCAGTACAGCCACGCCATTGAACGTCCCGTTGCTACGGGCGACCCGCGTTAGATCGGTCTTCAAGCATCGCAGAGGCGCGATCGGAAAGAGCCGCTGAGGCGCAGGAATCGGCTCGGCACCATTAACGTGAGAGCTATGGAACAAGCTTTAGATCTGCCTGACTGGGAAGCGGTCCGGGCGGAATTCCCCGCCATCGGACGGTCGGTTTTATCTCAACACCGCCGAGGGAGCGACTCCGCCCAGAGCTGTTGCCGCGGCTGATTGCCCGGTTGTCGATCTGATGGGGATGTTACTTGGCTTGGGGTCGCGCGCGGAGGTGCGCGCGTTCGCCTTGCCTGCCGAATAGACATAGGAACTCGACGGGTTCTCTACCGGCGCTGCCGAACCAGTGTGGTACACGAGTGTCGAACTCCGCCGCCTCGCCGGGTGAGAGCACCAGGTCCTGTTCGCCGAGTAAGAGCCTCAGTCCTCCGTTGAGGACATAGAGCCATTCATAGCCCTCGTGGATTTGAAGCTCTGGTTTTTGGGGGTGCGGGCTGGTGGGGATGACTTGCTTGAAGGCCTGGACGCCGCCGGCTCGCCGCGTCAAAGGCACCACTGTCCTCCCGTGACGAGTGATCGGGCGTAGGTGGATGCGCGGGTCGCCGGTGGGTGGCGCGCCAACGAGTTCGTCGAGGGGCACTCCATGGGCTTTGGCCAGCGGTAACAGCAGTTCGAGGTTCGGCCGCCGTTGGCCGGACTCCAGCCGCGACAGGGTGCTGATGGAGATGCCAGTCGCTGTGGCTAGGTCCGCCAATGTGATGCCGCGTTGCTGGCGGAACATGTGTAATCGGGGTCCGACCGCGCTAAGGATCGTGTCCAGATCGTCGTCCATACCTTCAGCTTGCCAGACCGGCAACAAAGCTTGTTGCCGATGTCAGCTGGAACACATGATTGTTGTGGAGGTGGTCCTGGTGACCGATGACATGGCGCAAACCTATGACGTGGTGGTCGTCGGCGGCGGTTCCGCCGGCCTCAGTGGCGCGCTGATGCTGGCCCGCGCGCGGCGTTCAGTGGTGGTGATTGACGCGGGTGCCCCTCGCAACGCCCCGGCTACAGGCGTGCATGGGTTCTTGTCCCGCGAGGGCGTGAGCCCGGTCGCGTTGCTGGAGATCGGCCGGAGCGAGGTCCGTCGTTACGGCGGCCACGTCGTGGAAGGGAAAGTCAGTACGGCGATCCGCGACCGCGTCGGGTTCACCATGACACTTGCCGACAATCGGACGGTCGGTGCGCGGCGTCTGCTGGTCACGACTGGGTTGGTCGACGAACTTCCCGGCGTGCCCGGGCTATGGGAACGTTGGGGCCGCGATGTGTTGCATTGTCCGTACTGCCACGGCTGGGAGGTCCGCGACCAGGCCATCGGCGTCCTGGCCAGCGGACCCATGGCAGTACATCAAGCCTTGCTGTTTCGTCAGTGGAGCGCTGACATCATCCTCTTTCGGCACACCACACCGCCACCGACGGACGACCAGGCCGAGCAGCTGGCCGCCCGCGGCATCCGCGTCGTGCAGGGCGAAGTGGAGTCCCTCGAGATTATCGATGATCGCCTTGCCGGGGTGCGGCTTCACGGCGGTAAAACGGTCGCCTGTCAGGCGCTGGTCGTCGGACCGCGCTTTGCCGCCCGCGCTGACGTGCTGGCCTGCCTAGGCCTGAAGCCCGCTGCCCATCCGCTCGGGGTGGGTGAGTACATCGCCGCCGACGAGACTGGGCTAACCGCTGTCCCTGGTGTCTGGGTGGCGGGCAACGTCACCGACCTCATTGCGCAGGTCCTAGGCGCCGCCGCGACAGGTGCTGCCGCAGCGGCAGCCATCAACGCCGACCTGATGGCCGAGGACACTCAACGGGCTGTCACCACTTACCGGGAATCGCTCTCCACCGCGTCTGACCTCGATGGACGCTGGTCCTAATATCTCGGTAGCTCAGAATTTCAGGCTGAGGTCGAACCTTCATGTTGCTATGGAATTAACAGTTGAAATGACGCAGCGCTGCTCTGCGTAGTAGTAGTGGTGCGCTAGTTAACCAACGTACCCTTCATGTGAAAAGTTTGGATTGGACACCTGAACATACTGCGGGTTGGGGCCTTGGGTCCATCCGTAGCCGTTGTTTCCTACCGGGGTAATGCGCACATAGTCGGGACTGGCAAGTGCGGTACCTGGCACTGCGAGAGCTATGCCCGCAGCTAGTGTCATGCTTGCGGTGGCAGTAATGAGCCTGCGTGTCTTAGAGGGTGTTTTGAAACTT
>QHCE01000073.1 GCA_003243955.1 Acidimicrobiales bacterium
ATCACCTTCGCCGACCGCTGGCCAGCCCCAGAAACCTACTAATGAAAACCGCCAAAAACACCATTGCTGTTACAGACCCTGCTGAGGTACTAGGTGGCACTCCTGTGGAGCTTTCTCGTACTCGGCCAGCTCATGCACCAGGCCGGTCACCGCTTCGACGTCGGTCTCACGCACTCTTCGGATATGTGAACTCGTCATGTTAGTAGGATACGTCAGCTGGTAGGGCCAAGTTGTAGGAGCGACCATGAACGCGGTGGTAATCGGGTGTGGCGTCTCCGGGCTCTCATCCGGCATACGCCTGTTGGAAAGCGGTATCGATACCGAGATTTGGACTCGTGAACCGGCGGTGGAAACTACCTCCAACGTGGCCGCGGCTTTCTGGTATCCGTACAAGGTGTACCCGGAAGACCTCGTTCTTAACTGGGCAGCCGCGACGTACACCGAGCTGGTCAAGCTAGCGGCCATCGCAGATACCGGAGTAGTCGTCCGCGAGCTGCTGGAGATGTTTCCTGGCTCAGCCGCGCAACCGTGGTGGCGGAAGATTGTGGATGATTTCCAGCGTTTCATCGCCGCCCAGCTGCCTACGGGATACTACGACGGCTACCTTTTCGCCTGCCCAGTAGCTGAGATGCCGATATACCTGGCCTACCTGCAACGGCGGTTCGAGGACCTGGGCGGTACGGTCCGCATACGGACTGTAGATTCGGTGACCGAGCTGTTGAATGATCACGATGTGATCGTCAACTGCACCGGTATAGGGGCTCGAGAGCTGGTCGGTGATCAGACGATGATTCCGATCCGTGGGCAGGTAGTCAGGGTGAGCCAGGTAGGTATCGAGCGGATTCTGCTGGATCAGCACGGAGCCGCCGGGCTGACCTACATTGTTCCGCGTTCTCGCGATTGTGTGCTGGGCGGCACCGCGGAACCTAACGATGAGAGCCTGGTCCCCAATGAGCAAACCGCTGCCGGAATTCTCACCAGATGCATTCAGCTTGAGCCTCGTCTAGCCAACGCCGTCGTGCTAGAGCATCAAGTCGGTCTTCGGCCGGGCAGGCCTGGTATCCGGCTGGAGGTTGACCGTAACGTGACGCATGGGCGGCTGATCCACAATTACGGCCATGGAGGTGCCGGTGTGGCGCTGTCGTGGGGATGCGCGGATGAAGTGGCGCGGTTAGCGACTGCGGCATGACGCACATCCAACGTCAGAAGTACCCCAGCAAGGGTTTTCTACTCCCGGCGTTGATTCCAGAGCGCGGCTTGAGTAGCACGATAGGATTGCTGGCATGAGAACTGTGAATATCGCCGCCGCCGTTACTCAAGATGAGGAGGGCTGGTGGATCGCTGAAGCAATAGGACTGCGTGAGGGATATTCCGCCGTTGATCAAGGCAGTACCGAAGCCGAAGCACTGCGTAATCTTGCTACCGCCGTGGCTGGCCTACTGGAAGCCGACCCAAATGCGATAGATTCATCAACACATGTGGTCACGGATGTACCAGTGCCTGCATGACGAAAATACCCCACCTAGCTGGTGCCGAGGTAGTAAAAGCACTCCAACGTGCCGGCTTCGGGCTAATCCGAACCACAGGATCGCATCACATCATGCGCGGCAATGGGAAAACATTTCCTGTGCCTGTGCACGGCAGACGAGAATTGGGGCCCGGGTTACTGCGTGCTATTTGCCGGCAGGCCGGCATTACCGTAGAAGAACTCATGGCTAAAGCGTCTCCACATTAGAAAGCTGCTCAGAAGCGTTTGTGACGAGCTGGTGATCGTGTGTGGATCACTAGAATAACCGGAGTTTTCGCCTCCGCCGGAAACTGCGTGCTGCCTGTATAACCTTCATGTGCGACGGTCATATTTTCCTCTATCTGCTGATGGGCTACTGATCAGCAGTGCGGGTTTCCTTCAGGGCTTGGTTTTTATCATCAAACGCGCGAGTGTCTCTCGGCGGCAAGAAAGGATCGGCGTCGGCGTCTTGCCCTGTTGCGAGGGTGCGGCTCCGCTCTAGCTCGGCATTGAGCTGGGCACCGAATAGAATCGCAAGATTAGTGATCCACAGCCAAACTAGAAAGATGATCGGCGTAGCTAGTGTGCCGTAGGTCTTGTTGTATGAGCCGAAATGTGCGACGTAGAAACCAAAAGCCGCCGACGCCAGGACCCAGATGAGCACGGCTACTATGCTGCCGGGCGTAACCCAGACGAAACCGCCCTGTCGCACATTCGGCGAAGCCCAGTACAGCACCGCGAACAACAGACTAATCGCCAGTACCAGCACCGGCCATTTAGCGAAGTCCCACCCGGTGACCAACCCCGAACCCAAACCCAGCGATGACCCCACCTGCTTGGCGATCGCCCCGGTAAGCGCTACCACAAGCGCGCTGATCGCTAGGATCGCTCCGGCCAGTAACGTGATAGCCAGCCGCAGCGGCGCCGTTTTCCACATTGGGCGGCCTTCCTCCATGGAGTAGATCGCGTTGGACGCTCGCATGAAGGCGGCAATGTAGCCTGAGGCCGACCACCAGGCCGCCACAATGCCCACAATGACCAGGATGCTTGCCGTGCCAGATGAGCCTTCCAGGTTTCGCACTGTGCTGGTGAGAATATCGCGCACCGCTCCGGGGGCCAGCTGGGAAATGTTGTCCACAATGGTGCGGGTTGCTGAAGAGCTCAGCAGACCGATCGTTGATACCGCCGCCAGCAGCGCCGGAAAAATTGACAGCACGCTGTAGTAGGTCAGAGCCGCCGCCCAGTCACTGAGGTTGTTGCTTCCTACAGCTCGGATTGTGCGCTTAGTCGCTGCCCACCATGACCGTTTGGGCAGCTCCGACGGCTTGCTTGGATCAGGATCAGCTGTGGAAGGTTGGTGTGCGGACGTGTGCTCAGTTGAGGCAGCCATGCTTATACCATCTCCTAGAGGCAAATGATCTGCCATCTTTATGCCCATCGTCTGGCGTTCTAACCATCCTAATGACCCCTAACGTCGCGCAGCCATTCCGCGTTGAGGTGTTCGGCAAGCTCAAGGTAGGCCTCTGCTCGGTCCAAAGACGCCAGACACACCTCCACGGCAGCCAATAGAATGACCCATCGCAACACTTCGTTTTCGGGCAGGCCCAGCAGCGCCGCGATGGTGGCCGTCCGCTCGGGTGCGGCCGGGATGGGGAGCTGCGTGAGCGCCCACAGCGCGGCGTCATACACCGGTTGTCCGGCACAGGGGTTGGGGTCGATAACAAGCAGATCTCGATCAGAGGATAGGAGGATGTTTTTGCTTTGCAGGTCTCCATGGCACAGCAGAGGCTGTCCTTGGAGCGTCTGAGCAAGGTCGATGGCGTCACGCCGCGCTCGCTCGAGCTGCTCTAGAGAGAGCAGTCCATGGCGATTTTCGGCCGCTCGGTCAAAGCGTAGTTTTAACGCGTCCGCCAATGAGGGCATCCCGGGCGGAACCGCGGGGCGAGAGAGCTTCGTCAGTAGAGTGGCGAGGTCTTCGGCCGTTCTGCTATCTGCAGGCGTGCCCGGCCATACCCGCTCCAGCAACAAGGCGCGTGCGTCATCGGAAGCAGCCAGTAGAGCGGCAGCACCGTGACCATCCCACGCTCGTAGCGCGGCTGCTTCCTCCTGAGACCACCGCGACCACGGCGGCGCTAGCTTGAGCACCGCTGGAGTGCCCGCACGCTTTACGGAAAGCACCACGCTGACCGATCCGCCCGCAAGCGGTGCTTCCACAGTGAAGTGCCACTTCCGCGCCCACGATTGTGCTATGCCTGGAGCCTCATCCAGCCAGGCTCGGGCTTGCTGCCCGTGATGATCGAGCCAACGTTGCGCCACTGAAACATCAACCAACTCGGCATCGGAGTTAGTGGCTTGCAGTCTTCTGCTCATGCTGTCACCGTTTCAGAACCAGGCGGTACGTGCGACCCATCCTTAGCGACGTTTTCCCTGAAAACGTCCACAAAACCTCCTCTGAACTGGCGTTTTCAGGGAAAACGCCGCGACACAGGGTGGCTCGATAGGCGCCGCGTCGATGCCGCGAAATGCGTCCGACGTGCAGACGAATATCATCTGGCCTCATGTCACCTCGTGCAGCCGTGCTGACGCCGCAGTCAGAAAATTTTCCTCGTTGGTATCAAGATGTAGTCACCAAGGCTGAGCTGGCCGATAACGGTCCAGTTCGCGGCACGATGGTGATTCGCCCGACCGGATACGCAATCTGGGAGCAGATGCAAACCGAGGTCGACGCTCGGATCAAGGCCACCGGTGCGAAGAACGCCTACTTCCCGCTGTTCATCCCCGAAAGCTACATGCATCGGGAAGCTGAGCATGTGGAAGGCTTCAGTCCCGAGCTTGCCGTGGTTACCCACGGCGGCGGGAAGCAGTTGGAAGAGCCTGTCGTGGTCCGCCCCACCAGTGAGACGGTGATCGGCGAGTTCATGGCTAAGTGGACCCAGAGCTACCGCGACCTTCCGCTGCTACTTAATCAATGGGCGAACGTAGTGCGCTGGGAGCTGCGGCCCCGCATCTTCCTGCGTACTAGCGAATTTTTATGGCAGGAAGGGCACACCGCGCACGCTACAGAGGCAGATGCGCGGGCGTATGCCCGTAGAATTTTGCACGAAGTCTATGAAGACTTTCTTATTAATGTCCTCGCAGCCCCAGTCATTTTGGGGTGCAAAAGCAAGCAAGAACGATTCGCTGGCGCCACCAATACATTCACGTTGGAATCCATGATGGCCGACGGTAAAGCGCTGCAGATGGGTACCAGCCACGAACTAGGCCAGAACTTCGCCCGCGTTTTTGACATTGGTTACCTTTCCGCTGCCGGGTGCCAAGAGCTGGCCTGGACTACGTCATGGGCGGTGAGTTCACGTCTTATCGGTGCCCTGATCATGATGCATGGTGACGACAACGGCCTTCGGCTCCCGCCGAAGTTGGCTCCCACCCAGGCGCTCGTGATGGTGGTCAAAGACACCGAATCCGGCGAGGTCACGGCTGCCGCGAACAAGCTGCGGGAAGCGCTGGCTGGCGCGGGAGTCCGCGTTGAGCTTGACGATCGTGTGGACACGCCATTTGGTCGACGAGCGGTAGACGCTGAGCTCAAAGGTGTGCCGGTGCGGCTGGAGCTCGGTCCACGAGATCTTGCCGAGGGCAACGTCGTGCTCGTCCGACGACTCGTGGGGGACAAGACGCCGATCACCCTCGATGGTGCGGTGGCCGCGACGGTGAACGCTCTGGAGGACGGCCAGCAGGCGTTGTTCGATCAGGCGCTACGCTCCCGCGAACAACGCACCGCCGACGTGGACACGCTCGCGGAGGTGCCCGAGGCCGTCGCGGTTGGTTGGGCCCGGACATCGTGGGACCTAGTGCGCGGCGACGGCGAGGCGCGGCTTGCTGGGCAAGGCATTACGGTTCGCTGCCTGACCCGCTCCGACGACAGCGTTCCCGACAGCGAAGACGAACCGAACCTCCTTGCCTACTTGGCTCGAGCGTACTAGTGGTCGGCAGCCCCGCGACCGTAGCTCAACTCGGTCACTACCTGGCGGACATTCAGGTCACGTAATGCTGCTTATGCCCGGTAGTAGTAGTGCTTCGTTCCGGTGTGGCGGGCGACCCAGTGATCGCTGCCTTGTGCGCGCGTCCACTGTGGGAAATCGCCGCCTGGCCGTCCGCTGGCGTCGTAGCGTACCCAGTCCCGCAGCAGCGACCACAGTTCCACCAGCTCATCGTGCTGCCCTGTGCTGATGGCTCCGGCCGGGGCCTGGTTCAGGATTGCGACCGCGGCGCACAGCAGCAGTACGTATTCAACGACACTTCCGTCCACGACGCCGCGACCCTCATCCAAATGGTGAGTCCCGTAGTTGACAGCGGTTAGGCGGTGGTTCAGGAGCTTGCGCCACCATCGTGGCTCGCCGGTGACTGCCAGTGCATAGGTGATGGCGCCGGCAACGGGGCTGCCGTCGACCCGGTCGTACTTCAAGTACGCTTCTAGCAGCGTGTAGTCGCCGATCCGACTCTGCAGCGCCCACCAGATGGCTTGTGGTTCAGCGAGGTGCTCTTGCACGTATGGCCGCAGCACGTGTACACGCAGCGGCTCGCGTAGCTTCTTGAGCTGGTGCCGCTCGTGTGCTCGAAACGCCGCCACGGCCAGAGCGTCGCGGTCCTCGAGGGATGCTACCTCGGCGAGGAGCTCGGCTAGGGCTGTCAGCGAACGAGCACGATATCCGGTTCGCTCAACGGCCAGGTAGCTCAGCCACAGCGAGTGGAGGGCCGAGCGCATATGGCGATATTCTCACACGGTCAAGCCGCGGAATGGTGCGGACGTGAGGAGTAGCAATCGACGAACTCGACAATTCTGCTGTTTTCAGTGGCTAAACTCGCGCTTTGTCGAAAGTTCGTCGGCAGAAACGGTGCGGGCTGCGCAGCGTTAACTAGCACTGGGGGGTTGGCGCGTTCACGATCAGCTGCCCTGCGTTAAGCTGTTTCAACGAACTGCACCGCGCTTCGGGCCCTCTCACCTTCAGCGCGGTGAGTCCTTTCACGCGGCAGCTGCCAACGCGCCCCACTCGTGGCGTGCCGCGTATTCGTGAACTACTTCTCAGGAGTAATCGAACTACCGTGGCCACCAAGATCAGACTGATGCGGCTTGGCAAGATCCGCACACCTCAGTACCGGATTGTCATCTCTGACTCTCGCAACAAGCGCGATGGTCAGTACATCGAGGCCATCGGCCAGTACCGGCCGAAGGAGGATCCCTCTTTCATCTTGGTGAACTCCGAGCGTGCCCAGTACTGGCTCTCTGTCGGGGCGCAGCCGAGCGAGCCGGTACTTGCGCTGTTGAAGCTCACCGGTGACTGGCAGCAGTTCAAGGGCATACCCGCCGAAAACCGGGTCAAGCTCGCCGAACCCAAACAGTCTCGGGGCTCTCGCGCTGAGCTTGCCGCCGCTCGGGTAAGTGAGCTCGCCGTAGCGCAGGAGAGACTCAAAGCCGAGAAGAAAAGGGCCAAGAAGACCGACGACGAAGCTGGTGCCAAGAGTAAGGCCACCAAAGAGGCGCCGGCTAAGGAAAAGGCGCCTAGAGAAGCCGCCGCTAGCAAGGCCAGCGTCACCGCTGACACTGTGCCAGACAAGACGGTGTCCGATAAGGCTGTGCCAGACAAGACGGCTGACGGTCAGGGCTAGTGCTCGCTCAAGCCCTGGATCACCTCGTCCGCGGGGTTGTCGACCATCCAGACGATGTTGTGGTAGAGCTGGTTCCGCAAGGACGTAACCGGCTACTCGAAGTGCAGGTGCACCACGACGACGTGGGTAAAGTCATTGGTCGAAACGGTCGTACCGTGAAGGCACTTCGGCAAGTAATGGGCAGCGTCGGGGGACGTGGCATCAGGGTGGAAATTCTTGACGACGTCCTTGGCGATGGAGTTGAGGATACGGGCGAATCCACTGGGAACCCCACAGCCGTGGGCTCTGAGTAAACGCGTTGTATCGATGCTGCTCCTGGTGGGTCGTTTAGGTCGGCCGCACGGCGTTCGCGGTTTGATTACCGTAGAGCCAACTACCGACGAGCCAGAACAGCGTTTTGCCGTCGGTTCGTCGCTGCTCACTGAGCCGGCGGCGCATGGTCCAATCACCGTAACTCACATGCGGCGGCATGGTGATCGCTTGTTGCTCGGCATCCAGGGCGTTGCCGACCGGAAATCCGCGGAGCAACTGCGCGCAGTTAAAGTGCTGGTGGACTCTGACCAGATTCCACCGCCTACCGACCCGGAAACGTTTGCTGATCATCAACTGATCGGGTTGCGGGTCGAGCTGGAAACCGGCGACTTCCTCGGCGAGGTGCTAGCAATGAACCATGGTGCTGCCGGGGATCAGCTGGTGATCGCTTATCGCGGGCGTGAGGTGCTGGTGCCATTCGTTTTGGCGATTGTGCCCGTGGTCGATGTTGCCGGCGGTGCAATAGTGATAGACCCACCCGAAGGTCTACTGGAGTTGTAACTCGTGCGTATTGACATCATCTCCATCTTTCCCGACTATTTTAGCCCGCTAAACCAAGCGCTACTGGGCAAGGCTCGCGCGGCAGGCCTGCTCTCCATATCCGTGCACGACCTACGTCACTGGACCACTGACCTGCACCGCAGCGTCGATGACACGCCTTATGGCGGAGGTGGCGGAATGGTGATGTTGCCACAGCCGTGGGGCGAAGCAATCGACGAAGTGTGCGCCCCCCCACGCGTTGCCGGGGAGTCGATCGCGCGTCTGATCGTGCCAACTCCATCCGGCCGGCCTTTCACTCACGCAATAGCCGAGCAGTACGCCCAGCTTCCGCGGCTAGCGTTCGCATGCGGTCGCTATGAGGGGATCGACTATCGGGTAATCCAAGACGCGAGCACACGCATGCCCGTCGATGAAGTCAGCATCGGCGACTATGTACTGGCGGGCGGTGAAGCCGCCGCGTTGGTGATGATCGAGGCCATCACCCGCCTGATCCCAGGCGTAGTGGGCAATGCCGTCAGCGTTGCCGAGGATTCTTTTGCCAGCGGCCTTTTAGAAGGTCCGGTATACACTCGACCGCACTCCTGGCGAGGCTGGGAAGTTCCCACGGTGCTCACCTCCGGTGATCACGCCGCGATCGCCGCGTGGCGGCGCGAACAATCGCTGGAGCGCACTATGCGGTACCGCCCCGATCTCTTCGCTGATGCTGCACAGGATTGCGATCCCTAGCCCACATGAGGGACCGGCAGGTCCGGAGTAAGAGGGCTGGCCGCTGGCACGCTGTTCTAAGCCGTGTGGCACAGTAGAAGAGTTGCTTCGCTGAAAGAAAGTTAAGAGTTCTCGCCATGAACACGCTCGACGTTCTAGACGCCGATTCGATTCGCGCTGACGTGCCCCGCTTTCGCCCAGGTGACACCGTTAAGGTGCACGTGCGAGTGGTGGAAGGTAATCGCTCCCGCATCCAAGTCTTTCAGGGTGCGGTGATTCGCCGTCAAGGTGGTGGCGTTCGGGAGACCTTTACGGTTCGCAAGGTGAGCTTTGGTGTAGGCGTAGAGCGTACATTTCCGGTGCACACTCCAGTGATCGACAAGATCGAAGTGGTGAGTCGTGGTGACGTACGTCGAGCAAAGCTCTACTACTTGCGTGATCTGCGAGGTAAAGCCGCCAAGATCAAAGAGAAGCGGGAAATTCTTCAGCCGAAGACCCCTGTCGCGTCTGCCTCTTAGAGCCGCCGCCTACGGAGGTAGGCAAGGCGACGAGAACGACGGCAGGGGCCTATTGGCGGCCGCTCTTAATCGACACTCGGAGATCCTTGGCTCTGAGCTGGCGGTCGCGCCGCTAGCGCGATGAGACGCAACATTGGTCGCGCAGCTGTTGCGCCGTTAACCCGACCAGCAGGGTATCGCGGGGATCATTGCGGCAAAGCCAGGGATTCTGCTGGCGATCGCGGCAAGCGTAGGCGTCGGCTCCCAGCATTGCTAGAAGTTCCGTTGCTTATTGTGATCGCGCTTGGCCTCTCACTGTTTGTCCGGACGTTCCTATTGGAGTCGTTTTACATTCCCAGCGGTTCCATGGAGCAGACGCTGCTTATTGGTGATCGAGTCGTGGTGAACAAACTGGTGTATGACTTTCGGGATCCGCGCCGCGGCGAAATCGTAGTGTTCCGCGGCACGGACTCGTGGGCTCCTGAACAGCAGGACAGCCGTAACGCAAACGCGCTGAGCGTTGCGGTGCGTGGAGTTGGCAAGCTGATCGGTTTCGGCCCCCCCGGTGAGAAAGATTTTGTCAAGCGTGTTATCGGGCTTCCTGGCGATGTGGTGGGGTGTTGCGATTCGGCTGGCCGATTCACGGTGAATGGGCACGGGCTAACCGAACCGTACATATTTGATAATAATCCTCTTGAGCAGCGTTCATTCGGGCCGATTACGGTTCCCAAAGATCGCTTGTTTGTGATGGGGGACCATCGAGGTCGCTCCAAAGACTCCCGGGCGTATTTGGCGGACGGGGTATCCGGCACGATTCCACGGCAAAATGTCATTGGTCGGGCTTTCGTCAAGGTGTGGCCAGTGACGCATTGGGGGACCGTGCCCGTACCGAGCGCGCTGGGAAGTGTGGACGGCCCTCCAGCACGTCCTAAAGGCCAAGGGGCCGCGTCGGATAATCAGCCTGCTGTCGCTCAACCCCCACCGCTAGCCGTGCATGCAATGATGCAGCGATCCTGGCGATGGCCCCGGCGAGGCTTGCCGTAGTCTTTAGCGGTGCCAGATAACCGCGATCCCGGACGATTTCCTGAAACCGGGCAGGACCCCCGCAATCAGCCTGGAGACTCGCTGAGCGAAGCATCTGAGGATACCGCTACGTCGACACTCGACCGGCCATCGCGCAGAACGCCGCGGAGCTCTCCGGCCAAAGGTACGCCGATTCCGCGGGGTAAGCATAAGCCGAAAAAGAAGCGATCCGCCTGGATTGAGCTACCCATTTTGTTGGTCGTAGTGGTAGTGGTGGCACTACTGGTTCGTGAGTTCTTATTACAGACGTTCTATATTCCCAGCCCATCAATGGAAAAAACACTGCTGGTCGGTGATCGAGTGATAGTGAACAAAATTGTCTACGAGACTCGCGACCCGGAGCGCGGCGAGGTTGTGGTGTTCAAACCACCTTCGGCGTGGCAGCATCCCGGTAAAGATGACGATTTCATTAAGCGCATCATTGGAATTGGTGGTGACCATATAATCTGCTGCGACACTAAGGGTCGAATTACCATCAATGGATATGCGCTCAATGAGAGCTATTTATTCCCCGGAAATGTGCCGTCGCATATTAGATTCGATGTCACGGTGCCCAGCAATCGGTACTTCATGCTGGGCGACCATCGCGCCGTATCGGGGGATTCCCGATACAACTTAACTGTGCAGTCGGGAACGATTCCGAAATCGGCAATTGTGGGTCGGGCTTTTGCCATCTACTGGCCGCTGAATCGTATCGATAACCTGCCTATACCGAGCACATTGAAACAGGTACCGGATCCACCGGGTAGCTGATGGGATGCACGGCAAACCAGACGATAGCTACGATCTCTACGTGTTAGAGCGCCGGTTGCGCTGTCGCGGATTCGAACACGTTGCTGGTGCGGATGAGGCAGGGCGAGGTGCATGCGCCGGGCCACTTGTGGCTGCCGCGGTAGTTTTGCCGCCTCGAGGTGCGCGCAGACTTAAGGGCCTTACCGACTCCAAGCTGCTGAGCCCACTGCGTCGGGAGCGGCTCTACGAGCAGATATTGCTGCACGCGCACAGCTATGCGGTAGTGGTTGTTTCCGCGGCTGAAGTCGATGCGACTGGGGTGCATCGCGCCAACCTCGCCGCACTGCGGCGCGCGGTCGCGGGGTTGTCTGGACCAGTGGATTATGCGCTTACCGACGGGTTCAGTGTGAGAGGTATGACTGTGCCCACCCTGGGTATTTGGAAAGGTGACCAGGTGAGTGCATGTGTCGCGGCGGCTTCCGTGGTGGCAAAAGTTACTCGTGACCACATGATGTGCCGACTTGGAGACAGCTTCCCGGCCTATGACTTTTCGCGGCATAAAGGGTACATCACGACTAGCCACAGCGTGGCCCTGCGTGAACACGGGCCATGCTCGCAACATCGGTGGAGTTTCACCAATGTAAAAGAAGCCGCGACGCAGTGGCGCGCGAGCCAGCTCGGATCGAGTTTTCGGACCAGTCCGGGGGCCGCCAGCGCTCACTCGCGGCCCTGGGCCACAATGACAGCTGAGGTGAGACAATGAGTGCCGAAGATCTCGAAAAGTACGAGACCGACATGGAGCTGCAGCTGTATCGCGAGTACCGCGATATTGTTCGACAGTTCACCTACGTTGTGGAGACCGAGCGGCGTTTTTACCTTGCCAATTCCGTGGATCTCCACGTCCGTAATGCGTCCGGCGAGGTGTACTTCGAGCTGGAAATGTCTGACGCTTGGGTGTGGGACATGTATAGACCCGCACGTTTCGTTAAGCACGTGCGGGTGGTCACGTTCAAAGACGTTAATGTCGAGGAACTGGATAAGCCTGATATTTCCCTACCAGGGACATAGGCGGGCAGGGCACGCTGAGCGGTTACTGTTCGCGGAGAAGCTGGAGTAGCTCGCGGGGTGAAAGCGCTTTCGGGTTTAGGTTTGCATCCAGCAAATCTTTGTCTACGCTCACCAGTCTTGCGTTGTAGGCGTATGCCAGGGCGACGAGATAGTCATCGTCCTTATCTCGAGTAGCTGCCGTAGGGTTATTCACATCGGGACGAAGCTCTACCCGGTGGGCTAGCTGAGTGACAAATTCTCCTCCATCCTCAACGCTGAACCAAGAACGGAACTTTTCTCGATTCAGTACGTCTGAGAGCTCCTCCAACAGGTGGGGGCTCGCCACAACAATGATCCGACCCGTCACCATTGCTGTCACCACTTGAGTGGGCGCTCCGATCGTGGAGATCAACGCCGACACCCATACGCTGGTGTCCACTACGACCCGCATTAGCGGGCCTTTGCCTGCCGCTGTGCCCGATTCATTTTTACCTCAGCCGTAGCTACAGTGATGGCCTCGTTCTCCGGCAGCGCCGTATTTTCGAGCCCCGCCCAGATCCGATCTACCACGTTCTGGAGTCCCAGGTGCTGCCGTAGCGCTTCCTCTACCACTTCGTAGTCCCGGCGATGTGACCGCGCCGCCGAGACCTTTAGCGCCGTTATCAAATCTGCGTCCACGTTCACAGTAAGTTTTCGCTTCCTCATGTAGACATCGTATACGGAAAACCAGAAAACCGGAAAGTGTTTTCGCTTAGAGCGCATGAAATTAGGGCATAGGGAACGCTCTCACCGGCTTTCCACAGGGACGAACCTTATCCACGGTGGGGCGCCATATGAGCTAGGCGTTGCCCGAAATCGTTGCAAGCTAACCGAATGGATAGCAACAGCAATCAGGCGATCGGGGCCGTTGGTGAGGCCGCGGCGGCGCGTTACCTGGTGGGCGCTGGACACGTCGTGCTGGACCGGAATTGGCGCTGCTGGCAGCATGAGCTGCGAGGTGAGCTCGATATTGTGGCCCGCGAGGGTGCCACCATCGTGTTTTGTGAAGTCAAAACCCGTCGCGGCACACGTTTTGGGCTTCCGGTTGAAGCCGTGGTGCCAGCTAAGGCGCGCCGCATCCATCAATTAGCGCTTGTGTGGTTAAGCCACAACCAGCTGCGCCCGCAACAGATGCGGTTCGACGTGATCGGTGTCTGGCTCCGCTCCTCAGGCGTGCATCTCGATCACATTCGTTCGGCGTTCTGATGGGTTTCGCCGCCACTCGAGCAATGGCGTTGATTGGTGTACAGGGGCATCCCGTACAGGTCGAAGTCCACCTGGCACAGGGGCTTCCTGCCGTGTTGGTTACCGGGCTGCCAGACGCGGCCGTGGCGCAAGCCCGCGACCGAGTGCGTGCCGCCGTGCTCAACTCCGGTTACAGCTGGCCGCAAGGGCGAATCACGATCGGGCTGGGTCCCGCCTGGTTACCCAAGCATGGCAGCGGCTATGACCTCGCTGTTGCTGTAGCCCTGCTTGCCGCCGACGGCAAACTTGCTCCGCAAGCGCTGGATGGCTGGGTGTTTGTTGGCGAGCTTGGTCTCGATGGTGGAGTTCGCCCAGTGCGCGGGGTGCTTCCCGCGGTGCTCGCTGCCCGTCGTGCTGGTGCGACACATGTGGTTGTTCCGGTAGGCAACCGGGTTGAGGCGGCGCTTGTTCCTGACGTGTCAGTGCAAACTGTGCGGCGTCTCGGAGAACTCGTAGCGCTGCTGCGTGGAGAACCAATTGCCGAGGAGCTACCTCTACAGACTCCAGGCGAAAGTGACTCTACGCCCGATGCGGCTGGCGCAATCGAGCTGGACCTTGCAGACGTTGCGGGCCAAGAACTCGGCAGGTTTGGGGTTGAAGTCGCCGCGGCCGGTGCCCACCATGTGGCACTGTTCGGACCGCCAGGAGCCGGTAAGACGATGCTTGCGGAGCGGCTGCCCGGGCTGCTGCCTCCGCTAGATACCGAGGCCGCGTTGGAGGTAGCGGCGGTACGTTCAGTGGCTGGTGAGCTCACAGTAGGGGGGACCTACAGTGATCAACCTCCCTACCAGGCTCCGCATCACACTGCGTCCGTCGCGGCAATCATTGGGGGTGGCTCGGCTTTGGCTCGGCCGGGTGCGGTGAGCCTTGCGCACCGCGGAGTGTTGTTTCTCGACGAGGCCGGAGAGTTTCGACGTGGCGTGCTGGATGCACTGCGCCAGCCGCTGGAGCGGGGCGAAGTGGTGCTGGCTCGCTCCGGCGGCGTCACGGTTTACCCGGCGCTGATCCAGCTAGTACTGGCGAGCAACCCGTGTGCCTGTGCGGCTGGGAGGGAAATTAGCTGTGAATGTGGGCCGGCCGCGCTTCGTAGATTCCGAAGCCGGCTTTCGGGTCCGCTGCTGGATCGGGTCGATATTCAGCTGGAGCTTGGGCCGATTACTCCCAGTGCGCTGCTAGCTGATCGGGAGTGGGTGGAGGCCAGTGCCGTGGTCGCCAAACGGGTAGCTGATGCGCGTACCGCCGCCGCGGCTCGGTGGGCAGGTTCGGGCTGGAAGACCAACAGCGCGATACCAGGCCAAACGCTGCGTGGAGTGCGGCGGCTCTCGCGCGCAGTTACCGCCGTCGCCGAGCATGCCCTCGACCTTGGCGAGCTATCGGCGCGAGGATATGACCGAGTATTGCGTTTGTCCTGGACGCTTGCCGATCTGCGCGGGGCAAACTCGCCAGCGGCCAGCGATGTAAATGAGGCAATGGCGCTGCGGCTTCGGCGGCACGCATGAGTCATCGGGAGCGGTGCGCCGCGGCGGTGCTGTCAGAGCTGATCGAACCCGGGCAGCTGGAGTTGTATGCGCTCGTCGTAGAGCACGGCGCCGCTGCCACGCTGGATCGACTGCTTGCAGCTGCCGGTTCAGTACAACTGTCGCGAACAGCGATCGCGAAGCTGGGGCGGCGTGATGCGTATGCACGGGGAGCGGAGTTGATTGACCAGGCGCAGCGTTGCGGAGCTCGGCTGCTCACGCCGCAGGATGCGCAGTGGCCGCAGCAGCTCACCGATTTGGCTAGCTTGAGCTGCGATGATTGCGCCGCCGCTCCGCCAATCGCGCTATGGCTGCGTGGAGAGCTACCGCTGCGCGATGTGTGCCAACGTTCGGTCTCCATCGTGGGTGCGCGTGCCGCTACCAGCTACGGTATGCACGCAACCACCGAGCTTGCGGCTGGTTTGGCGCGCCGGGGCTGGACCGTTATCTCCGGTGCTGCTTACGGGGTGGATGGTGCCGCACACCGGGGTGCACTCGCAGCCGAAGGTGCCACAGTGGCGGTGCTCGCCTGCGGGGTAGATCGCGCCTATCCCGCAGGCCACGCCCGATTGTTGCAGCGAATATCTGAAACCGGCTTGGTGATCAGCGAGTGGCCTCCGGCAAGTATGCCGCTTCGCCACAGGTTCTTGATCCGAAATCGGGTAATAGCGGCGCTCGGTCGAGGAGTGGTGGTTACCGAGGCTGCTCGGCGCAGTGGAAGCCGAGTCACGGCGCGACGGGCACAAGAACTGGGCCGACCGGTGATGGCGCTGCCCGGTCCGGTGACTTCAGCGATGTCGGTGGGGCCGCACGAACTGATCCGAGATTGGCAGGCAACTCTGGTTACCAGTGCCGCCGACGTTATTGCCGAAGTCGGCAGTCTGGGTGATGTATTTGCTGAGCAGGCTGAATCTGGCCATGCTGATGCATGTAATGATCCCGACTCGCAGCACGCCAGGCTACTTAAGGCGTTTCCCGCTCGGCAAGCTGCCAGCGTGGAGCAGCTGGCAGCGTCCTGCCGGATGACCCCGCGTCAAGTACGCGGCATCCTTCCCGACTTGATCATGCGGCGGCTCATCGTGAATCATCCGGACGGCTTCGCACGTACTACACCTTCCTAGAGCGGCCTGAACTTGCCGCAGCGGTACCATGCTTTGGCCATACCGACATGGTACCGTTATGGTATGACGGTTCAGATAGCAGTGCGACTACCTAATGATCTGGTCACGTATGTAGATCGGCAGGTCCAAAGCGGGCTCGCGTCCTCCCGTGCGGCGGCTGTTGCCCGTGCGCTTGAACTTCAACGGCGGCGAGAAATCGCCGAACGCGACGCGGCAATTTATCTTGCGCACGGCGAGGTGGAAGAGTTTGAACCTATGATCGCCCATTTGTCAGGATCGCATTTGGACCTTGACTGATGCGTCCTATCCACGTTGTGAAGCTCGACAAGCTACGGCCGGCGCTGGTCCTCACTCGAGAGATCGTTGTCCCGTATCGCAAGTGGGTTACGGTCGCGCCTATCACCAGCACTGTTCGCGGGCTTGCCACCGAAATCACTCTCGGAGCGGCTAACGGCCTTGACCATGAGTGTGTTATCAGCTGCGACAACATTCATACGATCGAAGTCGACAAAATTGGACGCCTGGTGGGGTACTTGCGGGCCGACCAAGAATCGGCACTGACTGAGGCGATTAAAGCCGCCTTCGATCTGGACTAGCGGTCAGCTGAACTGCCTCGAATGAACTTGCCGGGCTCTCTAACAGTTTTTCATCTCGATAATGACTTTGAACTGATAGCCCAGTCCACTGGTCAGCCAATAGAGCGTGTGGGTCTGTAGCTACGGCCTTGGCCGCACTAGAACCGCACCCTCTCGTCGCTGGGATACCGCACACAGTCAGGTAGCCTCGGTAGCGACGTGAGTCGACGAACAGGGGAGTGCGGCAATGGCTGGTTTAGCACCGGTATCAACGACTGAGACCGGTGCGCCGGCGCCCAGTGACGCGTTTGCGCTCAGCGTCGGGGCGAATGGCCCGATTCTGCTGCATGATCACCACTTCATCGCTCAAATGGCGCATTTCAACCGGGAGCGCGTACCCGAGCGGAACGTGCATGCCAAGGGCGGCGGTGCGTTTGGCAGCTTTGAGGTCACCGATGATGTCAGTGCGTTCACCAAAGCCGCGGTTTTCGCGCCGAGTGCTTTGACTGAAACACTGTTGCGCTTTTCTACCGTTGCTGGGGAGCAAGGTTCGGCAGATACCGTGCGTGACCCGCGTGGTTTCGCTTGCAAGTTCTACACCAGCGAAGGCAATTACGACCTGGTCGGCAATAACACTCCGGTGTTCTTTATCCGTGACCCGATGAAGTTTCCGCACTTCATCCGCTCGCAAAAACGGCTTCCGGACAGTGGCGTGCGCGACAACAACATGCAGTGGGACTTTTGGACCCTTAACCCCGAGTCGGCTCACCAGGTCACGTACTTGATGGGAGATAGGGGTATTCCGGCATCGTGGCGGCACATGGACGGTTTCGGTTCGCACACCTACATGTGGGCGAATGCCGCCGGTGAAAAGTTCTGGGTGAAATACCACTTTCAGACTGAGCAAGGTATTGAGTTCTTTGCCGCCGATCAAGCTGCGGCCATCGCTGCTGGGGATCCGGACTTTCACCGGCGCGATCTGTTCGAGCACATCAAGCGCGGTCAGTATCCCTCCTGGACGATGTCAGTGCAGGTTATGCCCTATACCGACGCCGTGAGTTACCGATTTAACCCGTTTGACCTAACCAAGGTGTGGCCGCATAGCGACTATCCGCTGCGCCGAGTGGGCCGGTTGACTCTGAACCGCAATCCGGAGAACTTTTTCGCCCAGATTGAGCAGGCCGCCTTTGAACCGTCCGCCTTGGTACCTGGAATTGGAGTTTCCCCCGACAAGATGCTGTTGGGCCGCATGTTCGCCTACGCCGACACGCATCGCTACCGGATCGGCACCAACTACCAGCAGCTACCGGTGAATCAGCCGAAGACGCCAGTGAACACCTACGAGTTCGATGGCGCTATGCGCTACCACCACTCTGGTCCTAGTCCGGTGTACTCGCCGAACTCCTACGGCGGCCCGGTAGCGAACGAGCAGACCGGTGCCGATTTGGGCTGGAGCGTGGACGGCGAAATGGTGCGCTCAGCATATTCCCTGCACGCCGAAGACGACGACTTCGGTCAGCCGGGAACTCTAGTGCGTGACGTGCTCGACGATGCGGCTCGAGCACGGTTGGCCGGCAACATCGCCGGGCACTTAAGCGCTGGTGTCTCCCAGCCTGTGCTGGAGCGAGCGCTGATTTATTGGCAGAACGTGGACCCAGACCTCGGCGCGGCCGTAGCCAAGGGCTTGATGTAATGGTGGATTGGCGAGCAGCGCCGGGTTCTAGCGGTAAATCTCTCGGCGGTGCTCAAGCTCGATCACCCAAACCACCAGCTCATCGTCGTACAACGTGATGTGCTGCGCTCACACGTCTGTTTCGGCTAGCTCGGCATCGATCTCGGCTCGCAATGTCTCCCATGGGATGCCCTTTTCACCTGCGGCGCGGCGAGCACGGGACGCATCTATGACAGGCCCCATCCGCTCGGCCCACGCGTCTTCTTCCGTGCTCTCCAGAGCCTCTAACGCGGCGTGGGTTAACCCGGCGGGCAAGCACTGCTAAGACCTCACGCTCTTGCTCGGTCAGCCACGCTACATGCCCTGCCCGCGCCGCGTCCATCGCCTGATATACGCCAGCTCAATCGTCCAGAAATCTAAATATGCCAGCTACGGCCCCACGCGGAGGGACTTGCGAAGCCGTCGGCATATACGTGCGAGTTCGACAGTGCCATGCGTCACGCCCACCCGATGGATCGCCAGCACCGCTTGCCGGTCGTATACAGTTTTAGTAAGCGCAGCTAGTTGCTGCGAGCTGGGCGCACAAGTCCGTAGCCAAATGTGCGCCGTAGGCCAATCAGGTTAACGATGGCAACTAACATTCCGAGCAGCCACGTTATAAAAAACAGCGGTAGATGGTCGTGGGGCGTTCCGGTCGGATTCGCGGCGATGACTATCGCGATGCCTAGTAGGACGAGCTGAACGAGTGTCCGCCGGACACATCTCCTAGCGCTGGAATACAGCCGCATGTCTGATCGCAGTGCTTCTCGCGCTTCTGGCGGGAAAGCGCGCAGACTTGCCCACAGGAGTAGTCCGACGATCACTCCCATCCCAGCAGCTATCGCAATAGACACCAGGACGCTGGGCGCTGATTGTTTCGGCGCTGGGTCAGCCTGCATCATGAACGCTATAAGTAGGGCAAAGTTGAGCATAAGGGCAGCCGCGGCGATGTAGCCCAGAATTTGGCCGAGTAGTCCATGCAGCTGAGCTCCGAGCCGAGCGTCGCCTGGACGGATTAACAGGGCGGCCGTGTACCAGCCGCCAGCTTTCCCCAAGCGGCCGCGCTGCTGTTCAGTGAAACCGAGGCCGCTTAGCGCGTCGATATTTTCCGGCTCGATTCGCAGCGCGTCTAGTAGTGGGCTTTTGCGGCCTTGTAACATCGCGCATCAGTGGCCACGGCGCCAGCCGTGATGTGAGTATTAGCGTCCTCGGAGCTTAGCCCTAGAGCCGTTTCCACCGCCGCCGCGGCGACTTTCCGCTTACCCATCGCCGACTGCATAGTGGCCAGGGCTAGCAGTGCCGGCGTCCATCCTGGCGCTCCGTCAACAGCGGCTTGGGCCGCTGCAAGTGCTTTTGCATGCTGTTTGGTGCCAAGGAATGCGTAGCTAGCAGTACATGCCAAGCTTGGCTCCAGACCAGCTAAGGCAAGCCCGCGTTCGGCTGCTTGCGCTGCTTCTGCCGCTCGACCAAGTCTGGAAAGCGTCACAACGATAAGGCCGTGCAGCTGCGAGGAAGAACTGTTCATGCTTGCTGGCATGAGCAGGCCCAACGCTTCATCATTTCGTCCGACATCCAGTAGCGCTCGAACGCGAGCTAGAAACTCTGGATGGGACACAGCCAGAATTTAGCAGGATGGATTCTGGGGTGCATGAGGTGCTCACCTTTCGACAACTTGGCACAAGTTGTCGAAAGGTCCTCAGACGCTGAAGGCGGCCTGTGGCTGACCATGCGGTAAGAACGACACGTGAAGATTTGGCGTGGCGCGGATCAGACCCCGCTCGATTGGGGTCGATCTGTGGTCACGGTCGGAGTGTTCGATGGTGTGCACCGGGGCCACCAGCAGGTGATATCCCGTGCGGTCGCCACGGCGACCGCACGCGGGCTGTGCTCAGTCGTAGTGACGTTCGATCCGCATCCGGTAGAGGTGCTACGGCCGGGCAAGCATCCTCCGGTGTTGACTCCGGTGGGCCGAAAGACGGAACTGTTGCGCCAGCTGGGCATCGACGCGGTGTGCGTACTTCCGTTCACCGTGGAGTTGAGTCACCGCGGCCCGGATGAATTTACGCATGAAATCTTAGTGTCAGCGCTGCATGCCGCGGTGGTGGTCGTAGGAGAAAACTTCCGTTTTGGCCATCGGGCAACCGGCGATGTGGGCTTGTTGCGTAAGCTCGGAGAACGGTTCGGTTTCATTGTTGAAGGATGCATGCTGGAGCGCCGGGGCGTCGATGGTATCAACAACGTCGAGCAGCCGATTTACTCTTCGACCTATATTCGTGCCTGTGTGGCTGCCGGCGATATGGTCAGCTCCGCTGCCGCGCTGGGGCGCCCACATCGGATCGAGGGGCTTGTGGTGCGAGGGGACCAGCGAGGTAGCGAACTGGGATTTCCCACAGCTAACCTTGCGCCGCCGGCATTCACCGCGTTGCCAGCGGATGGGATTTATGCTGGTTGGCTACGGCGCGCCCGCAAAGACGAGCCCATCCCGGCGGCGATCAGCGTGGGCAGCAATCCCACTTTCGCCGGCCAGGCCCGCCGCGTGGAAGCGCACCTTCTGGACTTCGCCGCGGACCTCTATGGCGAGCAGGTAACGCTGGATTTCGTCGACTGGCTGCGACCGATGCGTCGCTTTGACACTACGGAACAGCTCGTAGCCGCGATCGCCGCGGATGTCGAGAACACCCGGCGGGTTCTCACTGGGCCTGCCTGATAACCTGGCTGTGGAATGTACCTGCACCAGCGGCCTCCGTGACGAAGACCGGGGATCGTTTCTACTAGCTCAAGGGAGCCATCAGTGGCCACAGCCACCCAAAGTGCACCAGAGGTCGCAAGCACCACGAGTAGCCGCCCCACTGGTAACCGTTCTACTGGCAAAGAGGCTGCTGCTGGCAGGACAAGCAAACGAAGCCAGAAAAGCGTGGCTTCCGTACCAATGCAGAGCAAAAGCGACATCATCGCGAAATTTGCTATCGGCGAGGGTGATACTGGTTCGCCCGAGGTGCAAGTTGCGCTGCTCACTGAGCGGATCAATCACCTTACTGGACATCTCAAGACGCATCCGCACGATCACCACAGCCGCCGTGGTTTGCTGCTGTTGGTCGGGCAGCGCCGTAGGCTACTCAAGTACTTAACGAATGTAGACATCGCCCGTTACCGGTCGTTGATTGAAGCCCTGGGACTACGGCGATAACGAAGACGTACACCCGGGAGCGGCATGGTGCCGCTCCCGGTATGTGCATGAAGAACGGTTGAGACTTCTGCCGTTTCCTTGATGCGCAGCACGCCGCTGGACTTACCTGACCCGCTATGGTTTGGGCGTTTCTCGGTCCTCGGTAGTGGTGCTCGGACTTGCGGAGAAATTTCACCGCGAAATGATCCGCGCACTTCGATCGAAGACCGGCGCTCCCATATGTGATTCCTGCTGAGGCCGGCCTTACCTGACAAGGAGCAACACATATGTCGGCTCATTCCGGCAACTCCGTTGAATCTGCCCCCGAATCGGTGGTAGCTGTCATCGACAATGGCACTCGCGGTACCCGTGAAGTGACCTTTTCCACCGGCCGGCTTGCCCGCCAAGCTGCCGGTTCAGCAACAGCCCAGTTGGGTGACACGCTTATCTTGTCGGCCACAACTGTCGGCAAGCACCCAAAAGACCACTTTGACTTCTTCCCGCTAACTGTAGATGTAGAAGAGCGCATGTATGCTGCGGGCCGCATTCCTGGCTCCTTCTTCCGCAGAGAAGGGCGCCCTAGCGAGGACGCCATCCTCACCTGTCGACTTATCGACCGTCCGCTACGGCCGAGTTTCGTAAAGGGTCTGCGCAACGAGGTGCAAGTGGTGTGTACCGTGCTGGCGTTAGAGCCTGGAACACTGTATGACGTTGTGGCCATCAACGCCGCTTCTATGTCCACTCAGCTGGCTGGTTTGCCATTCTCTGGTCCGATCGGAGCCACTCGAGTGGCCTACATCGGTAGGGATTGGGTTGCCTTCCCTACGCATTCCGAGCTTGAAGAAGCTACTTTTGACATGGTGGTCGCTGGGCGCGTACTCGACGATGATTCGGTAGCGATCATGATGGTCGAAGCTGAGGCTCCCGAGCGCACGCTCACCCTGATAGAGGGCGGCAGCCCAGCACCTACCGAAGAAGTGGTTGCGCAGGGCCTAGAGGCCGCAAAGCCTGCCATCCGCTCGCTGTGTGCTGCGCAGTCGCAGCTTGCGGCTAAGACAGCGAAGGAAACCGCGGAGTTCCCACTCTTCCCCGACTATCAAGGCGATGTGCTGGCTGCTGTAACCAGCGCTGTGTCCAGCGAGTTGGGTTCCGCGTTGCGTATCGCCGCTAAGCAGGAGCGTGAAAGCGAGCTCGATCGAGTCAAGAAGCTGGCCTTTGAACGAGTTGGCGCCGACTTTGTAGGCCGAGAGGCTGAGGTCTCCGGTGCGCTGAAAGCGCTGACCAAGAAGCTGGTACGGCAACGGGTGCTGCAGGACAAGATACGCATCGATGGCCGAGGCCTCACCGATATTCGGACGCTCTCGGCGGAGGTCGAAGTGCTACCGCGGGTGCACGGCTCGGCGTTGTTCGAGCGCGGCGAGACCCAAATTTTGGGCGTAACGACACTGAACATGCTTCGCATGGAGCAGCAGTTGGATACGTTGTCACCACAGACTCGCAAGCGGTACATGCACAATTACAACTTTCCGCCTTACTCCACTGGTGAGACTGGCCGGGTGGGGTCGCCCAAACGTCGCGAGATTGGGCACGGGGCGCTGGCCGAGCGAGCACTAGTACCTGTGCTGCCCAGCCGGGAAGATTTCCCGTACGCCATCCGGCAAGTATCGGAGGCACTGGGCTCTAACGGCTCTACCTCTATGGGTTCGGTGTGTGCCAGCACGTTGAGCATGCTAAACGCCGGTGTGCCGCTGAAAGCCCCGGTGGCTGGTATCGCGATGGGTCTGATCAGCGATGAAATTGAGGATGCAGGCGGGAACTTGAGCGTGCAATATGTGACGCTCACCGACATTCTCGGTGTCGAAGATGCCTACGGCGACATGGACTTTAAAGTTGCTGGCACCAAGGACTTCGTCACCGCGCTGCAGCTGGACACCAAACTCGACGGCATCCCGTCAGCGGTGCTGGCGGCAGCGCTGACCCAAGCGCGCGACGCTCGTCTGGCCATTCTGGACGTGATCGCCGAGGCGATCGACGGCCCAGACGAGATGTCACCGCTGGCTCCCCGGGTGGTCACGGTAACCGTTCCCGTGGACAAGATTGGTGCGGTGATCGGCCCCAAGGGCCAGACGATCAACGCAATTCAAGATGAGACTGGCGCTGAAATCTCCATTGAAGACGATGGAACGATTTACGTGGGCGCTACCGATGGGTCATCGGCCAGTGCCGCGGTAGACCGAATCAATGCGATTGCTAATCCGCAGATGCCCAAAGTTGGAGAGCGGTACTTGGGCACGGTCGTGAAAACGGCCGCGTTCGGTGCTTTCGTTTCCCTGCTACCGGGTAAGGATGGGCTGGTGCACATTTCCAAGTTGGGTAGCGGACAGCGCGTAGCAAGAACTGAGGATGTTGCTAACGTGGGCGACAAAATTCAGGTGGAGATCGTTGAGATTGACGCGCGCGGCAAAATCAGCCTCGTGCCGGTTCGGGTCCAATAGGCTCCTGCCGGCGTTCTCGTCGCCTTGCCTACCATTCCGTAGGCGGCGGCTCCTGCGGCCTTGGCAGGAACCTATTGGACCCGCCCGGACTGCGAAGGTGATATGACAACCCAACTCCTGGAGCAGGGACGGTACGGCACGGTTCGTCGTACCGTCCTGCCCAGTGGGCTACGCGTCATCACCGAAGAGGTGCCAGGTGTGCGCAGCGCAAGCGTAGGCATATATGCAGATGTCGGCTCCCGCGATGAGACACCAGAGCTGGCTGGTGCCTCGCATTTTCTTGAGCATGTGCTATTTAAGGGAACTAAGCGGCGCTCCGCGCTGCAAATCTCGGCCGAGGTTGAGGCGGTGGGCGGCGACAGTAACGCCTACACCAGCAAAGAACACACCTGCTTCCACACTCAGGTACTGGGTCGGGACCTCCCGTTGGCGGTCGATGTACTTTGCGACATGATCACCTGTTCGGTACTAGATGAGCGTGAGTTCGATATCGAGCGTGGTGTGATCTTTGAAGAGATCGCAGCGGGCGAGGACGAGCCGGCCGATATAGCCGCCGAGCTGTTTGACGAAGCCGCCCTGGGAAAGCATCCGCTTGCGCAGCCGATCTTGGGCACTAACGACTCGATCGCGACCATGACCCGCGACGCGGTGTTTGGTTTCTATCAATCCCATTACGTGCCGCAACGGCTGGTGGTAGCCGCGGCAGGCAGCCTGGAACACGATACTTTTGTCCAGCTAGTGGACGAAGGTTTCGCTTTCGGTGAGCTAAATATGGTTGCAGGCCAGAAAACATTGCGCGACAGGCGGCAACTCGCCCCGTCGCGGCCCGCTGCCGATTGCACTGTCCAGCGAATCAAAGATACCGAGCAGGCACATTTGACGCTGGGTGTTCTGGGCGTGGCCAGGCATGATGAGCGTCGGTACGCTGTTTCCGTGCTGAGCCAGATTCTTGGCGGCGGGATGAGTAGCCGGCTGTTTCAGGAAGTCCGGGAGCGCCGGGGGCTCGCGTACGCGGTGAGCGCGTTCGTGAATTGTTATGACGATATAGGTTTTCTGGGGATTTACGCTGGTTGCTCACCGACGAAGCTGGCCGAACTGACGGATGTGGTGATGGCTGAGCTCGAGCTTGCCGCCCGAAGTGGGGTTTCGGTGTCTGAGCTTGCTCGCGCTAAAGGCATGATCAGCGGCGCCACTGTGCTCGACACCGAGGACACAGCTTCTCGAATGAGTCGAATTGGTTACCGCGAGTTGTATTTCTCCGACTATTCTTCGGTAGATGACTATTTGGACAAGGTTGCGGCGGTGACCCTCGACGATGTAGCACATGTGGCCGAGCAGCTGCTCGTTGAGCCGTACATAGTTGGGCTGGTCGGACCAGCGACGCTTAAGGGATAGGGCACTGTTGATGACTGACACTTTCACCGCCAACGAACCGATTCGAGTAGGCGTCCTGGGCGCTCGCGGCAGAATGGGTAGCCAGGTATGTAAGGCCATCGATGCCGCCGCGGATACCGAGTTGGTCGCGATGGCTGATGCTGGTGAATGGATCTTTGAGGTTGCTGATGCTGGCGCCCAGGTCGTGGTGGATTTCACTCGACCCGACGTGGTGCTGGACAATATTCGATGGTGCGTCGACCAAGGTATCTCAGTTGTGGTAGGTACCTCAGGATTTGATTCAGCGAAGCTGGAGACCGTTCGGGAGTGGTTGAAACTTCAGCCAAAGGTAGGCGTGATCATTGCTCCTAATTTTGCCATTGGCGCGGTGTTAATGATGCAGTACGCGGCGAAGGCGGCTCGGTTCTATGAATCCGCCGAAGTGGTGGAGCTACATCACCCGGACAAAGTTGATGCGCCCAGTGGTACGGCAACGCGCACGGCGGAGTTAATTGCCCAAGCCCGTAAAGATGCCGGACAACAGCCCGCGCCTGACGCGACCACGGATGTGATTGCTGGTGCGCGTGGCGCGGGTATCTCCGGTGTCCCTGTGCACTCGGTGCGGTTACGCGGCCTAGTGGCACACCAGGAGGTGCTGCTCGGCGGGGTAGGAGAGACACTCACCATTCGCCACGACACCTATGACCGGGCCGCTTTCATGCCGGGAGTGCTACTTGCGGTGCGTGCAGTGCTGCATCGCCCAGGTCTCACTGTAGGTTTGGATCCATTGTTAGATGAGCTGGCTCCGTAACCCGTAGTCCGCTCCCAAGCGTCCAGTTAGCGCCGGCAAGCGATCGGGATCGGCGATTCCATCTGGCCGCGTGGTTAGGCATTTAAGGGGAGTAGATGTCGGTTCCGCTGCTGTCGGTAATCGGACCGGTGGAACCGGCGTTGCTCGAAGCGTTCGTCGCACACTACCGAAAGCTCGGTGTAAAGAAATTTCTGCTCGCGTTTCACTTTCCCGAAGACGTGCCTGCAAACGACCGTTTGCTTGATACGGCCAAAGAATTGGGCGTGGAATCGAAGCGGGTGAGCTTTGGCCCATCGCATGAGGAAGTAAACCCTAAGCTTTACGCCCGGCTGCGAGAGGAAGCAGGGAAGGGTTGGCACATGATCGCCGACAGCGATGAATTCCATGTTTACCCGGAGCCAGTTTCTAAGTTGATAGCACAGGCTGAAGAGGAGGGTACCCCGGTCGTTGAAGGATTGCTTTTTGATCGATTTGCTCAAGGTGACTTCCCGTCCTTATTCGTCGCTCAGAAGTTGGATTCGGACTATCCATTAGGTGGGTTTCTTACCCACTACGTGTTGGGTGGCGAACCAACCAAGGTTGTACTGGCGCAATCCGGCTATGAGCTGGCGCCGGGAAACCACGAGATCAAAGGGCACCACGGCGCTAATTTGCCGCTCATTCCCGTACATCACTTCAAGTGGCGCCACGACGTAGTTTCCCGTATGCAGGACCGCGTGGGCTGTATCCTCAGCGGATACTGGCATATGAATGATGACTGGGTACTCAACGAAACTTTGCGAGCTCTACACCACATCTCTTCGCATGGCAACCGGATCGGCCTCGTTGAAGGCCAGGAGCTAGTGCTCCCCAAGGCTGGAGTGGTTCCGTGCGTGCCGGTGAGCTTGGATTGTGCATTGCCACCAGGTTGGGAAACGGCTTCCCTTGCCGTCGCGCAGACGTGGTGGGATTGGCCCAGCGGAGCGGTAGCCAGCTCGGCGCTGATTCCCACACTTGCGCAGCTACCATCGTTAGATGACTTTGGACTATGGAAGAAGCCGGGGGGTACAGCACCTAGTGCCCTTTCCATTCCTCCCGGGTGGCAGCCTCGAAGCTCGCATCGCCAGCTTCGCCCGCATCGCCGTTAAGACGGTTTCCTGAAGAGTTGCTGGCAAGCACGTTTGGACGTCGCGTTGCTGGCTCCATAGCCAAATAGGCCAGACCAATCCTTGCATAGCAATGGCGCGAGTTTTACTGGGCTGTGTGCTCGCAGTGTTTCCCTATCCAGATAAATGCTTGGGGTAATGCGCGTCGCCACATGCCAAAGTTGTGGCCTCCTTTGCCTATGAGAGTTTTGGTGAGAGTGTCTGGTTCTTTGATTCGGGGAGCGAGCTCTTTCAATCCCCCGAGGCCTTCTCGGTCGCCGCTGGA
>QHCE01000079.1:0-4614 GCA_003243955.1 Acidimicrobiales bacterium
ATGCGCAGAGCGACGGCCTCGGTTTCGGCGGCGGGGCCGCCGGTTTCGGCAGGCATGTTCCCGCTGTCGGTGCGTTGCCGGCGCAACGTCGCGGCGAAGGCGACCCACCCCGCCTCGACCGCGGATCGCTGACCCCGACGGAGCATGGTGTTCTCGAGCCGGGTCTGGAAATCTTCTCCCGCGCCGGGGCTCGTGTAGGGGGTCGGAGTCGGCGGCGGCGCGGCTAGAACTGTGCGAGGCTGCGGCGGTGCGGACACCGATTTACGGGTACGTCGAGCTGTCGCCGCTTTGGCGGCGCTAGTTGAGGCCGAGGCTACGCCGGCATCGGCGGGAATCTGAGTGGCCACGAAGTCACGGAGCTGCCGAATGTGTTCGTCCGCCGCGGGGCTTGAGCCCTCAGCCGGATTGTGGACCCATGACAGTGCCTTGCCGCTGATAACACGGAGGTCAATCGCGACCGGCTTTCGACTTTCCGGGCTGGGGTAGTACATGAAGCCGTCGACGTAGCCGAGACCGGCTTCGATCTCATCTATGCAGTAGTTGTGGGTGCGTAACTCCTTGGCAAGCTCGGAGGTGGATAGGCCCCGCAGCCGCCGAGTCCCGGCCAGCAGCGCGCCGACCCTTTTCCACTGCTGCAGCTCCGCGGTGGCACCGCTTTCGGTGATCGCGCGATCCGTCTCGGCCAGGTTTGCGGCAGCAATCTCCCGTGGGGACGGTTCTGGCGGTGAGTTTTCCGCCCGCTCACCCCCGACCTTGGGCGTGTCGACCGAGGGCTCTCGATCCGCCACCGGCCGTAGCTCCGGTAGACGTTGTTCGTTTTGCGTTGTGGGCACAGGCGCGCTCGGCGTGGCCGTCACGTTAAGGCGGCCGTGCAACTCGGTGCCGAGCGCGCGAGCGATCGCGATAATGCCCTGCTCTCGCCCGGCGATCTTAGGCTTCGTGGCCTCGACTGCGTTGCCAAGTTCGACATCGAGCCCATGGCGCTCGGCGAAGTCCTTGGCGCCGAACATCATCTCTCGTCGCAGTCCAGTGGCTATCCTCGCGCTGTGAAACCAGCCACCCCTACCGACGGAGAAGTCACTCGATGGGTCGAAATACTTGGTGTCTTGAAATAGCCGCACGGTGAAGGCAAGCTCGGCGCTTCGAGCGACAACCGAATCGAGATCGGAGGAACCCACACGCTCGCCGCGCTCCATCGCTATCACCACTTCTTCGGGGCAGCGAATGACACGCGCGATGTCGGCGGTCGTGAAGCCGTGGGCCGTGCGATTTAACCTATGTAGCCACCCGTAGGTTCGCCAGCCATGGGGATCGTCGGTGACGGTGGGCAGCGGTTGCCGTAGTGCATCGGCGAATTCGTCCGCGTTGGGCTGCCGTCTGACTATGGAACGGGATCGACTTCCGCCGGCTTGGCGAAGGAGACCCACCACCGCGTCATCGCCCGCGGTCCGATGGCTCCCGGTGGGATCGGCGGTGGCGGTGCCGGGAGCCGGTGGGGGCGTTGCGGCGTACGCTCCCACCGCATCAAGGGCGGCCCGGTGACGCTCCCGTTCGGTGTCCGACCAGCCCAGCCGGTCTATCAACGCGCGCAACTCCGCGCCCTTCACACTTTTGGTCCCGGCGAAGCCGCGCTCCGCGTCGATCAGCCAAGCTTCCGGCCTACCGATGCTCCGGGCAACCCGTGCGGTTGTTTCCCCGGAGCTCGTGCGGCTGTCGTGCAGTGCCAAACCCAACTCGGGAAACCCCGCCTCTGCCCACCCTGAGAAGGGCTCGGACTGGGACGCAAGTTCGCTGAGGTATCCGTTGTCGAGCTCGACTTTATGACGAGCAAGCATCTCCCACGTCTGAGTGTCACTATGGTCGGGATCGATGACGTTGAGCATGTTGTGCAGTCGGTAGTAGCCACGATGGGTGTCCGGTTCCTCCGCGGCTTCGGTCTGCCGGACAAGTTGTGTGGGAACCTGATAGGCGGAACTGAATGTCTGAACAGTCGCGTTCTCGGCGTGCCGTTGCCGGTATACACGAAGCGCCAACCTCAGCCAGTCTGCCCCGGCCCGTGGCTGGCTGGCCTCCAGCTGAGCTAGATAGGTATGCCACTCACGACGCCGCTCGTCGTGCACGAGGTCGCCCAGGGGCTCGGTGAGTAGCTTGGCCAGTGGGACGGTGAAGACGCCGGAGGTTTCGTCGCCGTTGGCTGGTTTGCTACCGACTATGTCGCCGGTGACCTGCCTGAGATCGAGATCGGTGTGCCGACCGGTAACAGGGTCCCAGCTCCGGTGCCTGGGGTCGTATCCACCGCCCTCCCGGATGTACTCCACGACAGCAACCGGAAGGCCGTGTCTACTCGCGAGATCGCTGCTGGTGACGCCCTGAAGGTCCATCGCGGTCGCGATAAGGACGCCTGCTCGCGGCCATTCCGATGTCAACCAGCCCGGGAAATGAGGCCGTTTTGAACTAGAGGCCAGGCGGGATGTGCCGCTGTTAAGATGCGGTTGCATCAGCGCCATGAAGCTCTCGGTGAGCTCCTGGAGTTCGCCGTGCTCCAGCCGCCGAACGGCGTAGGCATGTGCCGCCAGCACATCTGCGTAGGACGCGTGGCCGAGGCCGTCTTCTGCGCGCTGGGCTATCTCCCCGTCGAGTTCGACTTGTTCTGCCAAGCTTCTGCCGGCGCGTAGCCGAGCGTTTCGAAGCGTTGCCGCTACTAAGGGCCATCCGGTGTCGGCAACATCCAGTGCCGCTTCTGCGGCTACGTTCTCTGTGGCAGGGGCGGCCGGCTCCGCGCTCGATGGCGGAGCCGAAACGGGTTCCGTGCCCAACCTTGAGTCGGCGGATGCGGGTGGGGGTTCCGTGCCCATCGCGGCTGTGTCCTCGGCTACCGAGGGTGCCGCTGATTCCGGTTGAGCTTGCTGCCGCATATGCGCCGTAACTACGTCACGCAACCGGTCGATGTTTTCGACGGTAGTCGGCCTTGGGCCCCACCGTGTGCTGCGCAGCCACAGTAACGTCATATGAGTGACATCCCGGAGATCAATAGTCACTACCTCGCGCGTGTTTCCCACGGTAAGGCACGTAAAGCTGTCCTGGTTTCCCAGCCCGTCCTCTATCTCCGAGATGCAGGAGACGTCGACCTCAAGCTCCGCGGCGAGCTGAGCTCGCGAGACCTCCCGTTGCTGCCGACCTTCCCGTACCAGCGTGCCGATTTCGAGCCAACGGGCGCGGGTGTCGTCGGTGGTCATCGTGCCGGCCGCCGTGGTTCATGGCTGCCAGGACCCGAAGGCGTGAACGGTGAATTTCGTGGGGGTCGCGATGGGGAGCCGGGGGACGATATTTCCTGTGCCGCGTCCAGCTGCCGGCATGCCTGCATCACAGCCGGGCAATGGCGCTGCAACGCAGTCGCCGCGCCGAGCTGCACGCCTTCGCTAGACCGCTCTAGCCAGTCCAGGAGGATCTTGCTGACTTCCCTAAGGTCCGTTTTCCCTGCGGCGGTGGAGAACTCGGCCTCGAATCCTAGGCCAGATTCCACGCCCAGGATAGCCATGGGGGATGTATCCAGCATCGCTGCCAGCTTGTTGCGGATCTGCCCGCTTCTTCTGCGAGCCGCGCTAACTATTGCGCCGAACGCGGACCACTGCGCTTGAGCATCGTCGCCGGGCCCAATTTCGGCGAGTTCGGCGAGTTCGGCGAGTTCGGCTAGGAGGGCCGAGCTGGCTGCGGTATCGATATCTACCGGAGCAGTATCGGGGGACGGGGGCGTGGCGTCACTGTCTGTGGGGGAGCTGTCTGTGGTGGCGGTTACGTGTGTGTGCGGAGTAGGAGTATCGGCCGGTGGGGCGGCCGGTGGGGTTGGCGTTGTAACCTGCGGAGTGGAGGCTGCGGCGCGAGGTTGTCCGCCGGAAGCGCCCTGCTGGGCTCGATCGCGTCGCTCCGCTGCCTTCGCGGCAATTTGTGCCGTTTCCAGATGCTGTAGTGCGAGTCGGATATCCGGTACCGTAGGCCATTGGTGGAGTGGAAGGCAGCCTGCCGCCCTGCCTCCCGGCTTGGGGCGCGGGGGCCGTTGTGGTCGATTGCGTCGACGAGTCAAGCATCGGCAATAACTCCTGGTAGTGGGTGAGCATCCGGCTTAGGATTAGGGTTTCTCCGCTCACGTCACCGTTCTCGAGTCGCTCCAGAACGCTGGGAGGCACCTTGAGCGCCCTTGCAGTGGCTTCGAGGCTCTCACCGAGGCCGAGCCGAATGCTTCGGGCAAGTTTGGCGGCGTAAAACCATCCGGGTTTCTCGACCGGTCTGGGGACCAGCCGAGGAGAGCCGCCGTTGGGATGGGCGCGCATGTAGTCGGCCAGCGCCAGGGTATGGGCGGCGATAAGGTTCAGTTTCTTGCCGTCTCCCTTTCTCATCCGGGCGACGTCGTCTTCCTTTGCGTTGATCCGGTTTGCTACCGCCTTGTTCGTCAGCCCAAGCGCGTTGCAGTAGCTGGCGTGGAACCAGCCGTAGGTCAGCCAGCCATCGCGATCCTTGGCTGGGTCCGGCTGTTGTCTGGTGTCCGGCGGTGTGTCCGAGGGTCGCGGAGTAACTGCCAGGTTTTGGGTTGATACGGGTTGCTCCGCGGCGGGTTGC
>QHCE01000079.1:4736-26552 GCA_003243955.1 Acidimicrobiales bacterium
GTTGCTCCGCGGCGGGTTGCTCCCGTTCATAGAGCCCCTGCCAGTGCTCTAGCAGCGCGGTGGCTTCATGATAGAAGTCTGGTTGTCCTGGTAGGCTAAGTCGCCGGAACGCCTCTCCGGTCAGCGGCCCGTAAAGTAGTGGACTTCTCACGCCGCTTCTGCGCAGGAACGCGGCGTGCGACGACGCCAATACGGTGAAGTAGTACCGCAACCGCGGAATGCCTTCTTCATTCGACGTTCTTTCGTTCCCTAACGCGGGGCTGACAGTCGGGACGTCGCGATCGCGCAACAGCTCGACGACGGCGCGCGTTACGGCCTCCGCTGCATCGAGGTTGCGCTCGCCTGTGGTGGGGTCAAGAAACGTTCTCACCCCGTCGGCATCGAGGCCGGTATCAGCAACGAAATGAGCCACGTAATCCCCTGGATAGCGGCTCGCTAACATAAGGCGAGTCATCCATCCGACTAGGACCTGATCGTTATCGGGGTCTCCGACAGGCCGGATTCTGGTCGGCTGTGCTGCTAGCTCGGGGGAGATCTGACCGGCTACCGTCTTCGCGGTAGGCGGTTGAGAAACTGAGGGTAGCTGATCGATGAGGCCGGGAAGCTCATTAAATCCCACCTTGTCTAGGTCGATCAGCCGCTGCAGTTCCTGCCGCATTGAATTGTCGGATCCGTAGTGGTCCAACAACCGTAAGATCGCGTCTGCAGGCACTACGTCTGGCCAGGTTCCGGCCTCGACATGTCTTAACTGTGAGTAAAGGATGCCCGTTTCTGTGCTTGCTAGGCGTTGCGTTAAGGAACGCGACTGTTGGAGTCGGGCCTTACTCACAATCATCGCGATTTCGCTTCGCAACCTGATCTGAGCTTGCTGCGTCTTGGTCAGTTCTCCATGGCGGCGTGGGAAGAGGGAGCGGCTTTGGCTCAGACGTGCCGAAATTTCGGCACGTCGCTGTTGGTCAATCTCGGCTTCTCGATCTGCGATGGCACGTTCGACCGCAGAAAAGAAATCATCGAGTTCAATACCGGCTTCGAGCATATCGGCGAGCAAATCTTCACGATGCGTCTGCATCCAGCGGTAGCGAGCCTCCGAAGGCGCGGGGTCTTCGGTTGCCTCGTGTTTCCGGGAGGCTCTGTTCGGATCCGGTCTTCCCAACCGGTTCAATTGAGCGGCAATCTTTTGCTCGATTGACGTTCGTACGGCCGTCTCCGTTCGTACGGCCGTTTCCACTCGTTCCTTATCGTGCCAGGGCGTCTGGCATTCGTTGAGCGCTTTAAGCGCAAGCGAGAGTTGCCGGAGCGTATACGGAAGTTCGTGCTCTAACGACCTGACCAACGACTTATTTACGGGCGATTGAACATCTGCCGAATCGCTGATCTTGGCAGCCAGCTGCTCGTAACTCAGGTCCGCGAGCTCTCGGGCTTCCTGAATCGAAACGGCGATGCTGACGTGAGCGGCGAGAGAAGCCGTGCCTTCTCGGTCGTCTGTGTCTTTCGGCACGGCGATACGGCCGCCGTCCAGTAATTCCTGGGTGCGCGCTACTCGCAGCTGATTGACCAACTCGTCGATGGTTGCCTGGAGTTCCGCAAGGTCCGGTTCCTCCGGTTGGTGAGGGCCTTCCGGAACATAACGTTTCAGGAGTATCCGCGCGCAGTAGAGTTTCTCGAAGTCATCGAGGCGGGCGCCGTTTTCAATCAGCCGAACCATGTTGTAGTAATGGTCGTACCGATCGGGGAGTAGTTGCTGGGCGAGAAATCGCGCGGCATCTTCCTGGGTGTCGTCGGAATGTGCCATGCGGGCATTTTTGATGGCTAAGGTCACCGATTCGGTGGGGGTTAGGGCCGGAGCACCGGGTATCCGTGCCCGAAGATCCATCGCCAATGAGGTCGCCTCGTCCCGTTCCAATCGCGGCAGAGTCGAGTTCGCTACGAACCGCATTACGTCTGTCAGCATCCCGGGATCGCCGTAGTAGGAGGGATAGTCGATACGGCGTACCCCCGAATTCGGGAGTCCCGCTACCTTGGGATATCCGTGGAGGGCGTCAAGCTCAAGGCCTCGATGAGCAAGCCAAGCAAGTCGGAGCTGACGCGAAGCGAGCTCGGTATCGGACGTTTTTAGGTATGCGCTTCGGTGTGCCCTAAATTCGTGCTCCAGGCGTTCTAAGACGCCACCTAAAGTGGCGCGCGAGGCGGCTAGTTCCGGCTCTGGAACCGTCGCAGCGAGAGCAGCTAGCAGGTTTACCGCGACGGCATGTATCTGCGGTGAATCGTAGTCGCCCCGGTAGATGCTACTAAGCAGAAATCTGCCACTGACCAGCGAGTCGACATACGCCGAGACGGTAAGTGTCGTCTCGGCGTCAGCTGCTTCGCGCGCCTGCTTGAGTGTGTTCCCGACCTGGATTGTTTGTGGCGTTCGACCGCCCTTATGACTCCTGCGCCGTTCGGTCTGAAGCGAGGTGTTGCGTGCCCTATCGGGGTGCTGGCCCACCGCGGAGATAGCGGCGCTCACATCGTCGTAGAGATACTGGGTCTCGACAAATGGGTTGGGAAACGCCTCGACGATGGATCGAACCGACTCGACGTCGTCGTCGCTAAAGCCGATACCGTTCTCGTACTCGGCAAGACGGGCGCCGGTTGCCGCCCGCGGAAGCTGCACTATCTTGCGGCGGGTCGCCCCGGCAATCGCCTGTAGCTCCCGGAGTCCGAACGCGACCCGAAGTTTCGCCTCGGCCAGCTCCGGAGGATCCACAGAAAGCCAGGGCCCAAGTTGTCTACGCAGATTCTCCCGTTCAGTGTCTCGAACGTGAGCGATCTGTCCCCGTAGTCGTTCGCATTCCTCCCGGAATTGGCGTCGCTGCTCCTCATCTAATGTTGTAGCGGCTGACTCAAGGTGACCGACCATCCGATACGCGAGGCCGATATTGCCAAGCCGCTTGTTGCGCCACAGGCCTTCGAGGTCGTTCAGCTGATGCGGGAGGACTTCCAAAGTCTCCGCTATATCTCCGAGTCGGAGACCCTGATTACTCCCGGCCAAGCCGATTAGCTGGTTTCGGGTAGTGGAGAGCAGGTCGGCGAGCACTCTATGCGGTGGTTGAGGGGTCGGCAGGCTATCGTCGGTGACGTTGAGCTCATTCGCCACGCTGCTCGTCTCCCATGCAGTACATCCCAGGCTCAGATGCATTCATATTGACGCAAACGTGCAGGCCGTGGCGGACTATTTGGAATTTTCTAGGGAGACTGGCCCATATTTGAGTCGATTGGGTGGCGCTGTCGCCGGAGACCGGCACCGCCATCACGTGCACGGTGCGCGAGGTGCGCCTCTCGTTGAGCTCGGTGACACGCTCGCAGGCCGGCTCCTTGTCTCGACCAGCACAGCAAGCGTTGCTACCCAGACTGCGCAGGCGCCGAGCATGTGCATGGCCACCAAGGCCATCGGTAAGTCAGTGAGGTACTGCGTAATGCCGATTGCCCCCTGGGCGAGCTGAACGCCGAGCAAGACGGTCACTGCTTGCTGCAGCTTGATGGGGGCAGCAACCGTTCGCAGCGCGAACCACGCACCGACCGTGAGCCCAAACAGCACGAAGACCGCGTCGGCGTGGATTTGACTCATCACGTTCGGGTCCAGTCCAGTACGTGGGGCATTGCCGCTGCCAGAGTGGGGTCCGCTGCCAGTCACCACTGTTCCCAACACGAGAACGATGACGGTGACGGCCACGATGCCGCGCATCAACCAGCGCAACGGCTCGGTCACCAATCGGAGTGGTTCACCGTCACCTTCACGAACCCGGCGGTACAGCGCATACGCTCCAAAGATCAGCGCCATCGACAACAGAAAGTGGCTGGCAACCGTCCAGGGGTTCAGTCCGGTGAGCACCGTGACTCCGCCGAGCGCAGCTTGCCCAGCAATCCCAGCGACCTGAACCCCAGCGAGCAACAGTACGCTGCGGCGCCGTGGTCGCTGTAGCCAAGCAACTATCAGGGTGCTGATTACCACCACGGCCAGCACGAACGTCAAAATTCGATTGCCGAACTCGACGTAGCCGTGCAGGCCGTTCTCAGGCGTGGTGATGTAGCTGTCATCTGTACAGCGCGGCCAGGTGGGGCAACCCAACCCCGATGCTGTCAGCCGTACCGTCCCACCGGTCACCACAATCAGCACGTTCGCGGCTAGTGTCGCTACACTGAGTCCGCGAAGAAGTCGAGACGCGCATTGCAGCCTGCCGGTGGCTATGGAAAAAGGCGCGAACATGGCTGTCATGCTATTGCCCAGATGGTCCTAGACTTAGTGCCCATGGCCCCATCCACACCAGCAAGCGCTGGCGATGACCAATACGTGCTCACCCTGTCCTGCCCCGATCGGCCTGGGATTGTGCACGCGGTGGCCGCATATCTGCATCGGGCTGGGGGCAACATTGCCGACAGCCAACAGTTCGGCGATCCCTACAGCGAGCGATTCTTCATGCGGGTGCACGTGAGCCTCGCCCAGCACAGTGGTAACCGCGAGGCGGCGTTGCAGGTTCTCCGGTCCGGGTTTGATGTGGTCGCTGATGAGTTCGGCATGACGTGGCGGATCGATGACATCAACCAGCACCAGCGGGTACTGATCATGGTCTCGCAATATGGACACTGCCTGAACGATCTGCTCTTTCGCACCGAGACTGGAGATCTACCTCTCGATGTGGCTGCAGTGGTGAGCAATCACCCCACGTTTGCCGGCCTGGCGCGCTGGCACGGCATCGATTTCCACCATTTGCCTGTCGATTCCGACAACCGGCACGAGGCCGAGCGGCAGTTGCTGAAAATTATTGCTGAACAGCGTATCGATCTGGTGGTACTCGCTCGATATATGCAGATCCTCTCGCCTGGGCTCTGCGATGAGCTGGCCGGTCGAGCGATCAACATTCACCACTCATTCTTGCCGAGCTTTGCCGGCGCCCGCCCCTACCACCAAGCGCATGAGCGAGGCGTGAAACTCATCGGTGCGACCGCGCACTATGTCACCGCTGTGCTTGATGAGGGGCCGATTATTGAGCAGGAAATCGCCCGCGTAGATCATGGGTACACCCCGGAGCGTCTCGTTGCGGTAGGCCGAGACGTGGAGTGCCTGGCACTAGCGCGCGCGGTACGGTGGCATACCGAACGTAGGGTGCTGCTCAATGGCGACCGGACAGTGGTATTTCGCTAGTTAGTGACAATTTCTGGCGACGAAACCTGCTCGTGCTCGTGGCCGCGTATTTTGCGGTAAGTCTTCATTAAGGCGCGGACCATACTCACGCAGGTGATCGCTGCCACGGCCACAAACATCCCGCTCAAGGGCGCGTTGACAAATAGTGCTCCACCACCGTATCCAACTAGTGCCCCAATTGTTACGGCGATGCTGACTGACAACGCGTCGAGCGCACAGAATCGTGCAAATGGATATTTCAACGCACCGCAGGTCAGCATCGTGGTGCATCGACCGAAAGGGAGATAGCGGGCGGTGAGAATAAATAGCCAACCACGGCGGGAAATGTTGCGCTGCGCCCATTCATAACTTTTGGCAACCGCGGGTTTATGCTCCCATCGGCGCAACACTGCTGGGGCGCCCGCGCGACCGACCCGATAGCAGAGCATGTCGCCAACGAAGGCTCCGGCCCCGGTTGCCGGAACGACCCATAGTAGGCCGGGCGTGTGATTGGAGGCCGCTAGCGCAGCCAGTGCCGCCATGATTTCGTCACTGGGAATAGGTGGCAGCAACGCGTCAAACATGGCTAAAACGGCCATAGCGGGAAACAGCCAGGGTGAGGCGGCAAAGTTTTCTAACCCACCCACCACTGTCCCCTTAAATTGGCTCTGTTGTGGCTAGTGTCACGCAATCAGTGCATGTTCTGCGTGAAGTGCTGTGTACTGGCGTTACCTTACGACAACTTGGCACAAGTTGTCGTAAGGTAACGGCGTCTGGTTTATAGCTTAATGCGCGGGTGGGCCGATGATTTAAATAAGCGCGGCCGTCATGAGTATCGGGTTAGCCAACCCTTCGTGAGACAGTTCACCGAGGCGCGGTTGGCGGTATGCCATTAAATAGGTCACAATAGTGTTGTGAAAAACGTTACGGCCTCCACTTACGTTGAGGCTATCGACGAGGATGTTCTCGGCGAGCTTCGGCGCACTCGCGATCGGGTACGCCACTTGCTGCTGGAACGTGGTAGAGCCACCGCCGCCGAGCTAGGTGAAGCTTTAGGCCTAGGGCCCGCGGCTATTCGTCGACATCTAGACGGTTTGACCGCGCAAGGCCGGGTTGAACGACGCGACCCAGCAGTACATGGGCAACGACATCGTGGCAGGCCGGCTTGTGATTTCGTGCTCACACCCGTAGGGCGGTCAGAATTTCCGCACGCCTATGATGATCTTGCACTAGCCGCGCTACGCCAGCTTCGCGAAATCGCGGGAACTCAAGCGGTCACTGAGCTTGCGAGACATCGATTTTCGCGAATCGAGCGACGCTGCGAAGCGGCTATGACGGCTGCGGGTTCAAGTCCTCATGCGCGGATCAATGCGCTTGCCACGGTGCTGAGTGCCGAGGGATACGCTGCGGATGTCTCCGCTATCGCCAGCGGGGCGCAGCTCTGCCAGCACCATTGCCCGGTTGCAACGGTAGCTGCGGAGTTTCCACAACTATGCGAGGTGGAGACCGCGGCGATCGCGCGGCTATCTGGCCGGCACGTACAACGTTTAGCGACCATCGCGCACGGTGATGGGGTGTGCACCACGCACATTCCGTTGGCTGCTCCAGCAGCAACGGGCCGGCCGTCCGTTACCACCCCGGTCATCTCCACTTTTGCTATGTCCACCCCTACTGGGAGGAAGACTTCATGAGCACTATTTCTACCGAGCTCACCCGCAGCACCGAGTCAACTGAGCTGCCCGTTGCCACAGTTGCGGTGCCGCTGACCCAAGACGAGCAGATCGCGGCCATGGGCAACTATCGATTTGGCTGGGCCGATTCCGATGTGGCCGGGACCGGTGCTCGCCGTGGTTTGAGCGAAGAGGTTGTGCGCGATATTTCGGCAAAGAAAAGCGAACCGGAGTGGATGCTGCAGCGTCGCCTTAAGGCGTTGAAGCTGTTCTATAAGAAACCGATGCCAAACTGGGGATCGGATCTATCGGGCATCGACTTTGACAACATCAAGTACTTTGTGCGCTCCACCGAGAAGCAAGCCGCCACCTGGGAAGACCTGCCTGAAGACATCAAAAACACTTACGACCGACTCGGCATCCCCGAGGCGGAGAAAGAACGCCTCGTCTCCGGAGTGGCCGCGCAATATGAAAGTGAAGTTGTGTACCACAAAATCCGAGAAGACCTTGAAGAGCAAGGCGTGATCTTCCTCGATACCGACACCGGGCTCAAGGAACATCCTGAGCTGTTCCAAGAGTATTTCGGCTCGATTATCCCATCCGGGGATAATAAGTTCGCGGCGCTGAACACGGCAGTGTGGTCGGGCGGGTCGTTCATTTACATTCCCAAAGGCGTGCACGTGGACATTCCGTTGCAGGCCTACTTCCGGATCAACACCGAGAACATGGGCCAGTTCGAGCGGACGATGATCATTGTGGATGAGGGCGCATATGTCCATTATGTCGAAGGATGTACCGCACCGATTTACAGCTCCGATTCACTGCATAGCGCTGTCGTGGAGATTGTGGTGAAACCGGGCGCACGCTGTCGCTACACCACGATTCAGAACTGGTCGAACAACGTCTATAACCTGGTCACCAAGCGGGCGGTCGCCCATGCTGGTGCCACCATGGAATGGATTGACGGCAACATTGGCTCCAAGGTCACCATGAAGTATCCGTCGGTATTTCTGACCGGTGAGCATGCCAAGGGTGAGGTCATGTCGATTGCGTTTGCCGGGGAGGGGCAGCACCAAGACGCCGGCGCCAAAATGGTGCATGCCGCGCCGAATACGTCGTCGACGATCGTGAGTAAGTCCGTGGCGCGAGGCGGCGGGCGAACCAGTTACCGCGGTCTGGTCCAGGTACTCGACGGATCTACCGGGTCAAAATCCACGGTGAAGTGCGATGCGCTGCTGGTGGACTCAATCAGTCGCTCGGACACCTATCCCTATGTAGATGTGCGGGAAGACGATGTGCAGATGGGGCACGAAGCCACCGTTTCCAAAGTCAGTGATGAGCAGCTGTTCTATCTGAGAAGCCGCGGTCTCTCTGAGGACGAGGCCATGGCGATGATTGTGCGCGGCTTCGTAGAGCCGATCGCGCGTGAGCTGCCCATGGAATACGCGTTGGAGCTCAATCGGCTCATTGAGCTGCAGATGGAAGGAGCGGTGGGTTGATGGGAGAGCCAATTGGTAGCGCTGCTGGTGCTGTGCTCGCCGAGCACAGCCATGGCGTGGGCGCGCCGGCCACCACACGCGCGCAGTTACTGCGTTCGAGGGACGTAGCCGATTTCCCAATCGTTACTGGCCGCGAAGAGGAGTGGCGATTCACTCCGATTCGACGGCTGCGTGGACTGAGCAACGGCACGTTCGTGCCCGCGCCAGTCGGGCTCAGCTATCACAGCCTCAGCATCCCCGATGGCGTAACCGTCACTTGTACGCCGCGCGAGTCTGCCCAGTTCGGAGCTGTGTTGACTCCATTCGATCGGGTGAGCGCACAGGCGATGACCAGTGCCACCGATGCGGTAACGGTAGAGGTGGCCCCAAACGCTGCGCCTACCGAGCCGATCGTGCTGCGGGTCGAGGGAAAAGGCGCGCATCATGGGGTGGCGTTCGGCCACACCGTGCTGAATGTGGGCGCATCAGCGCAGGCAGTTGTGGTGCTTGATCATGTGGGCTCGGCGACGCTGGCAGACAACGTGGAGATCAGCGTTGGTGCGAACGCGTCGCTGCGTCTGATCAGCATCGCCGACTGGGACCGTGACGCGGTGCAGCTACAGCATCACAAAGCTCGGCTAGATCGAGACGCTTCGCTCACGCACATCGCGGTCACTCTCGGCGGTGACGTGGTGCGGCAGTACACCAGCGTGGAGTTTGCCGGCCGCGGGGCGCAAGTAGACGCCTATGGCATCTACTTCGCCGACGCTGGCCAGCACTTAGAGCACCGCCTGCTCATGGATCACGGTGTACCCGATTGCCGCAGCAATGTGGGATATCGCGGCGCGCTGCAGGGTCAAGATGCGCACACGGTGTGGGTGGGTGATGTGTTGATCCGGCCCGAGGCGACCGGTACCCAAACGTATGAAATCAACCGCAACTTGGTGCTTACCGACGGTGCTCGAGCCGATAGTGTGCCGAATCTGGAGATCCAGACCGGCGAGGTCGTCAGCGCCGGTCACGCCAGCGCCACAGGTCGCTTCGATGACGAGCAGCTGTTTTATCTGCAAGCTCGTGGCATCCCTGAGGCGGAAGCTCGCAGGTTAGTCGTGCGTGGCTTCTTCGCCGAGCTGGTAAACAAGATTGGGCTCCCCGATATACAGGATCGCCTCTCAAGCGCCATTGAGGCTCGGCTTGCGGTGCGGGGAGTGTGACGTAGGCAATGACCAGCGGCGTCCCCTCAGCACAAACAGCTAAAGCAGACTCTTACCAGCGCATATGCGGTGTATCAGACGTTGGTGAAGGTAAGGCGGTAGGCCTAGAAATCGACGGTCACCCCATCATGGTGGTGCACACCGAAGGCAGATACTTTGCGTTGCGGGATGTGTGCTCGCATGCTGAAGTAGCGTTGTCTGATGGAGAGATAGAAGGTTGCACGGTGGAATGCTGGCTGCATGGTTCGCGGTTCGACCTGCGGACCGGTACCCCACTAGAACTTCCCGCTACCGAGCCGGTACAGACCTATGCAGTACAGGTTTCAGGAGACGACATTCTCGTGGCGCTCACACCGCCCCTGAAGTAAATATTCATCTACAAACGGCCTAGCCACAGGAGTCAGTAGCAGTGAGCACGCTTGAAATCAAAGACCTGCATGTCAACGTCACCACCGGCGATGGCGAGGAAAAGGCCATCCTTAACGGGGTGAACCTGGTGGTGAACTCAGGCCAGACTCACGCTGTGATGGGACCCAACGGATCGGGTAAATCCACGCTCGCATATGCGATCGCGGGGCATCCGCGATACACGGTCACCAGCGGCTCAATTACCCTCGACGGTCAAGACGTGCTGGCGCTTTCGGTAGATGAGCGTGCCCGTGCCGGGCTATTTTTGGCCATGCAATATCCGGTAGAGGTTGCCGGTGTCAGTGTGGCGAACTTTTTACGCACGGCTGCCACCGCACTGCGTGGCCAGGCGCCGGCAGTGCGTACGTGGGTGAAAGAAGTTAAAGCCGCGATGGATAAGTTGGGCATGGATCCAGCGTTTTCCGAGCGCAACGTCAACGAAGGTTTCTCCGGTGGAGAGAAGAAACGGCATGAAATCTTGCAGCTAGAGCTGCTCAAGCCACGGTTTGCGATCCTGGACGAAACCGACTCCGGGCTAGATATTGATGCGCTGCGTGTGGTATCTGAAGGCGTGAACCGGGTGCGCGAGACCGGTGATACGGGCGTGCTGCTGATTACGCACTACACCCGCATCCTGCGCTACATCAAGCCCGACATGGTGCACGTTTTCGTGGGCGGCGCAATCGTAGAAGAGGGCGGCCCGGAGCTGGCGGAGCGACTCGAGGCCGAAGGCTACGAGCGTTTCATTCCAGTTAAGGCTGCCCTCTCGGTGACGCTATGACCTCAACCGGAATTGGAAAAACCGACCAACCTCAGACGCCGGGCTCCTCTATGCCGCTGGATACTGCCGCGATCCGGGCGGACTTTCCGATCCTGACCCGAACTGTGCGTGACGGTAAGCCGCTGGTGTATTTGGATTCAGGCGCAACATCTCAGCGCCCCCACCAGGTGCTTGACGCCGAGCGTAGTTTCCTTGAAGAGCACAACGCCGCCGTGCATCGCGGGGCGCATCAGCTCGCTGAAGAGGCAACGGACGCATACGAAGCGGCGCGAGAGCGCATTGCTTCGTTTGTGGGTGTGGGCGCCGATGAGGTTGTATTCACGAAGAACGCCACCGAAGCCATCAACCTAGTCGCTTACTCAATGAGTAACGCGACCGCGGTGCGCGACCCAGCAGCGGCGGCTTTCGAAGTCGTACCCGGCGACGAAATCGTGATTACCGAGGCCGAGCACCACGCGAATCTGGTGCCGTGGCAGGAGCTGTGCGCCCGTACCGGTGCCACGCTGCGCTGGTACGGGGTCACCGATGACGGCCGTATTGATCTGGACTCGCTGCAGCTGTCCCCTCGTACGAAACTGGTTGCGTTCACTCATCAGTCCAACGTCACGGGCGCTATCTCGCCGGTGAACGAGCTGGTGACTCGAGCGCGCCAGGTGGGTGCACTGGTGCTGTTAGACGCCTGCCAATCCGTTCCGAACGCACCGGTGAATTTTGCCGAGCTGGGCGTGGATTTCGCGGTGTTCTCTGGACACAAGATGTTGGGGCCTTCCGGGATCGGGGTGCTATACGGCCGCCGTGAGCTGCTAGAAGCGATGCCGCCGTTCTTAACCGGTGGCTCCATGATCGAGCTTGTTCGGATGGAACGCACTACCTATGCGCCGCCGCCGCAGCGTTTCGAGGCCGGGGTGCCGATGACGTCGCAAGCTGTGGGATTGGGTGCGGCGGTGGATTACCTTTGTGCCGTCGGGATGGATCGGGTGGCCGCGCACGAGCGTACGCTCACCGAGCGGACCTTGGCTGGATTAGAGGCGATTGCCGGAGTGCAGATCGTGGGCCCCACGCGAATGGTCAACCGTGGTGGGACAGTGGCCTTCACTATCGACGGAGTGCATCCGCACGACGCCGGGCAAGTACTGGACTCGCTTGGGATCGCGGTGCGGGTAGGCCACCACTGTGCGTGGCCGCTGCACCGGCGACTCGGAATCCAGGCATCGATTCGGGCCACATTTGCGCTGTACAACACTACGGCCGAGGTAGACCAGTTGCTGGCAGGGGTGCGAAAGGCGCAGCGATTCTTTGGCGTGCGGGGGAGTGCAGAGGTGAAGCAGCAGGTGAGCACCCGGTGAGCACAGCGGACACACCCGTGCAGCTCCAGCAGCTGTACCAAGACATCATCCTGGACCATTACAAGCATCCGCGCGGTAGCGGACTACGAGAGCCGTTCGATGGCGAATCACAGCAGTACAACCCCGCATGCGGGGATGAGATCAAGCTCCGCGTGCGGCTGGCGGGGGGGAAGATCGCCGACGTCTCCTACGAAGCACTTGGCTGCTCGATCAGCCAAGCTGCCGCTTCAGTACTGCACGAACAGGTCATCGGTGCCGGCGTCAGCGACGCTATGAAGATGTTCGACAGCTTCGCTGAACTGATGGCCAGCCGCGGTCAGTTGGAGCCGGATGAGGATGCACTTGGCGATGGAATCGCGTTTGCCGGGGTGTCGAAATATCCAGCGAGAGTAAAGTGCGCTCTGCTGGGCTGGGCGGCGTTCAAAGCAGCAACAGTGGCTGCACTCGCGGCCGATGTGAAGGGATGAACCGATGACTGAAACAACCGATACCGCAGTGGTGCTTGATACGCAGGCCTCGCCTCCCACGACCGCGGTGGCGATCGCGGCCGTCGACGACGTGGAAGAGGCAATGCGAGATGTCGTGGATCCGGAGCTGGGGATCAACGTGGTTGATCTTGGCCTCGTGTACGGCATCCACGTGGATGAATCCAACGTGGCGACCATCGACATGACGCTGACGTCGGCCGCTTGTCCACTCACCGATGTGATCGAGGATCAGATACGTGCGGTGCTCACCACTGGCGCCACCGGTGGACTGTGTGCCGACTTTCGGATCAACTGGGTCTGGATGCCGCCGTGGGGCCCGGACAAGATTACCGACGATGGTCGCGAGCAGCTCCGCGCCCTGGGCTTCAATGTTTAGCTACGACAGCGAAATAAGTCAGTGTAGGGTGTCCATATGAGATTGATGTTGACGTCGTTGGCAAAAGCCCTAACGATCTCGGGGACCTTCGATGGGCGCTTAAAAGTGAAAACGATGGCACGAATCCAGATGGACCTAAAGTAGGTTTCGCCGCTACGGATAGCCGTTTTCAGCATGGTTTAGTTGTCTTGAATGAGCCTTCAGTTCCTGTCATCGTGTGGGGTAATCCGAATGCGCCAAATCGGCATGTAGTTATTGGAGCGGAAACCCCGGAAGAACTCATAAGCGATATTGATTTCGCTGAAGGGGTGGTGTCCACATTAGCCGAAAGGAAACGTATTCGGGCGTTCCATGGGCTTGCGCCGGAGCAGCTCAGTGCAGTCTTTCTTGTCCCTGCCGCCGCATCGTATCAGCAGCCGATTCCTGAAGACGACTACCGCCGTGATGTTGCTAGAGTAGTGACGGAAGGTCCTGAAGAAATAGTTCTGCACTCTCAAAGGGGGCACGCACAGACTCGAGATTTAGTGGCGGCCATACGGGGACAAGCGCGGTATACAGATGTGCCGTTGCATGTCTCGCTGACTCCGAAACACACGCCTAAAAGTATTGCAGGCGAGGTCACTGATCGGCTCAAGCGTGCTAGCACAACGATACGAGGGCGCCTTACTCCAAGCGGGTTGGGCGGTCGCTGGGGCACGTCGGGCCGCGATAATCGGAACCCACGGAGGCCGAGGACCTAAGGCGGTCTGCTGAATACAACTGTCGAGACCATGGTCGACAGCAGCGCAAACTATGTGCATCCGGCGTTCGTTAGCGACGCGGAGCAAGATACGGTTTCTATGTTCCTCGCAGCCAAGCGCAAGTGTAGTCATTCGATGGATCTGAAATTCTGCTTCAGGCCGTACTCCCATTGCATCAGACCTGACCAGGTCGTTCATTGATTTGCTCCATTGACGTGTAGAACGTTTGGGTTGAGGATTCGGTGAGGGTCGAGCGCGCATTTCAACGTATCGAATAGACGCAGCTCTTCTGGTGTCCGGTACTGCGGCAGGTATCGAGATTTTGATGTGCCGATGCCATGTTCAGCGCTAATGCTTCCGCCGTAGTCGATCGTTGTTTGTAAAACGGTTTCATCGATGCGGTTGCTGAAAGCCTGATCGAATGTGCCTAAGACATTTATGTGCAGGTTCCCGTCGCCAATGTGCCCAAACACTATGACTTTTGCTGTGTTTAATCCAGAACACGCTTCTTCTATCTCGTGCAGGAACGGCACCGTATTCTGCAACGGAATCGATACGTCATATTTTTGCGGAGCTGAGTAACCCTCGCGATGGCAATGCCAACTAATTGCCTTGCTGTGAGTCCTACGCCAGCGCCACAGCTCTTCCCGTTCCTTTGAGTCGGACGCGAGTACGAACTGTTTTTGTTGGGCTCGTAGTTCTTTTTCCAGGGTTTTAGTGACTTGGCTGATGCCTGCCAGTTCCACAACGAGATACACCTTCGCCCCATTGAAAGGAGGGCTCGCTTGCAGGAAATCAGCGACAAGGTCGACGCCCGCGGGAAGTATGACCTCTGCGGATTCAAGCATCCCGGTTGCGCGGAGTAGGCGAACTGTTGCGAGCGCATCGTTGAACGATTCGAGCCCAACGAGCGCAACCGCATGCAAAGGTTGTTGGGGGACCAGCTTGATTGAAGCGGCAGTAATTACGCCGAGTGTTCCCTCACTTCCGCAGAAGAGCGAGGGAAGGTCGTATCCACTGTTGTCTTTGGGCAGACCACGCAAGTGTGAGATGACAGTTCCATCCGCCAGCACAGCCTCGATACCCAGCAGCTGATTGCGCATCGATCCATACCGCAAGAAGCGAAGACCGCCGGCATTTGTTGCGATCATTCCACCGACGGTCGCATCCTCTTTGGGACTCAAGTCAACACCGAAGGTGAGCCCATGCTGATTAGCCAGTTCGAGCACTTCGTCGAGCGTCACTCCGGCGCCCACTATGACTGAAGGCACATCATCGTTGACGGAATCGATTCTTTTCAATCGTCGTAGACTGAGAACGATTTCACCGCTGAGTGGGACCGAACCGCCGACTTGTCCCGTATTACCGCCCTGCGGAACGACCGAAACCAGGTGTTGGTTGCAGAATGCAAGGACGGTTGAAACCTCTTCCGTTGAGCCTGGCAGGACTACCGCGGGTGTAGCGCCCACATAGCGACCGGTCCAGTCGCGTTCGAACGGGTCTCGATCTGCTGATTGTGTAAGCACGTTCCCTGAACCGACGATTGCAGTCAGTTCAGTTACCACCTGTGCACTTTTCATGAATGTCTTTCCATGATGAGTTCTTGAGGATGCGTAGATACAGGCCTTCCTGCATTCTGCGCCTTCGGTGGAGAGCCTAAACTCTGCCGCCGCTTGAGCCATCCTTTTGACACTGACGGCCGCGGAGAACTCCGATCGGAGCCGATTTCACCCTTAGCGCGTCGACACCGCTGAGAAACCGGCAGTGCCAAGCCGCCGAGCACCGGAAGAGCCTGCGAGGATGAACTGGCCAGGCGTTGATTCCTAGTCGACGGCGTGTTTGCAATCAGCCGCGTGTTTTGGTGTTTCAACGTTTAGTCTGGTGGCATGCGGTTCACTGAAAAAGTTCTGGAAGGTAACGAAGGTGGCGTTAGGCGGCTCGGGGAGGCGCTAGAGCATATAGCTTACCTCGAGAAGTGGGGGATATTAGAAGATCTAAAGATTCCCACGTTTAAGTTGGGCTCGGCGCTGGCTGACTCAAGTTCTTCCGATGCGGGCAAGCCACATTCGATAGCTACTGTGGCATGGGGTGACCCAAGCGCTTCGGATCGTGTTGTCATGATCGGAAATGGCAATCCTTACCAACACCTGTGGATGCACGTTAGATACGCAGCTTTATTATCAGCACAGCTACCCCGGGGTAGCAGTGCTGTTGACACCAGCTCCCTATATGAACGCTCCAGATGTGGCTACTCATCACGATAAAGTTGCCACGGTCATGGTCGATAGCAGTGCGGCACGAGTTTTCCTGCTACCTCAGCTGTCTTATCCTAGCTATGGTGAATATGAGAAGAGTTTCTTCTTGCGAGGCCAAGCCCTTGGCATTCCAGTAAGTGTTCTAGACCTACAGCCAAGCCCAGCCAAGGATGTTGCAGAGAACATCCGTCGCCAATTGAATGGAGGCGATGTGGCTCCGAGCGCCACGCAAAGGACCCAACGCCTGGGTTCGGCGCGCGATCAGCGGACGGGAGCTGTTGACTCCGATCGCCGTTCCCGCAGGCCTCGGCCCCCATCGGGCTAAATCTGGTGAAATCAAGGTTTTAAGGCCCTGCGAGTGCGGGGCAGCGCTATGCCATAGAGGCCGAACTCAGGAAAAATTTCATTTCCCCTGATTCGCGCCGCCGCAGCTGTTACCGTTTAATCGCATAAAAATAACAGCCATATAGATGTGTTCATGTGAATGCAGCTGTTTCGTGTTATCAACCCCCCATTGGCTTGATCAAGGAGATGGTATGTTGTTTTCCGGTCTAAAGAAAACTGCTGTAGGTGCCACGGCGGCCCTTGCCGCAGCTGGAGCGTTGGCATTATCTGCCACGGCCGTAAGTGCTACTCCCATTCAATCAAAGGGTCCCAACGGCCAACGGGTCCACCTGTGTCTCCCCGACGGCCTTAGGGGCGGCAGTGCGGACATCATTGATACTAACCACCCCAACGCCCATATCGTGGGGATTGAACTCCACCAGTACTGCACCGCTGTAGCTCCGAACGCCGACTTGCGATGGGCGGGAACCGTAACGATTAATTGGCGTGTATGGGATGGCCCCAATAAAACAAATCAGTGTAAGGTGCCAGTCAACCAGCCTAATGACGATGACTTCTTCTGCAACTACGATGAGCGGAAGAATAATTAGTACACCGAGCAAACCATTTAGCGGTGCCGCCGGCCGGCGGCACCGCAGAGTGGCCCGTGAGCCAGAGTCGGCGCGGCAAAAGGGCAGCGTTATGTGATCGAAGTAACAGAATGAAAAAATTTCATTCCTGCTTAACGTTGCTGTCGCAGCTGTTACCGTTCAATTTCGTAAATAACAACCGCTGTAGATGTATTCAGTGAATACGGTTGTTTCGTTTTGTCCAGTTCCATTGACTCGATCAAGGAGATCCACGTTGTTTTCTGGCTTAAAGAAAACTGTGATAGGTGCCACGGCGGCCCTTGCCGCAGCTGGAGCGTTGGCATTGTCCGCCACGGCAGTAAGCGCTGTTCCGCTCCATCCGCAGGGCACCGATGGCCAACAGATAGTTTTGAACCACCCGGCGGTTCAGTCTGGGTACGCTAAGATCCACGGCTGGAACCAGACTGATGAATACGGTAACCGTCACAAAGTTGATAAGAAGGTTCAGCTCAAATCAAACGCAAATTATACAAAGCTAAGTGCATGGTGGTGGGTAGGACCGGTGACGATTGAGTGGTTCTTCAATGGTAGTTACGCAGGGACGACCGACGACTGTAACGTAACGATGAACCAGGGCGACGCCCATGAATTCCAGTGTGCTTACCACCAGTAACAATCTTGCTAAATAATCGATTGATGGGTGCTGCCTACGGGCGGCACCCATCAACGTTTTTGCTCCAGTTGCGTTAGCTATTCAGGAAAGCTTCGACCTGTTCTCGGGTTGGCAGAGAAGCACCGGCACCGTGCTTTTGTACAGCCAGTGCGCTGGCGGCATTGGCGTATCGCAACGCCGCATCAAGCTCAACGCCTTCGCACAGCTGCGCCGCTAAACAGCCCACAAAACAGTCTCCGGCCCCGGTGGTGTCTATGGCCCGCACAGCATGGCCAGTAATGCCGAAGAATTGGTTCTCGGCCAAACCCCCACGCCGCTGGCACCCAGCGTCACGATCAGTGAGCCGCGAAAACCCGCTCCGGCTAACGCCGCCCGCGCCTCGCGCAGCTGCGACTTGGAAGTTTCGGGAGTAAGTCTGTGCCCGGTGAAGAACGCCAGCTCGGTTTCATTCACCACCAGCACGTCAGTGAGCTCACATAGCTCGCGAGAAAGCTCCGCAGCCGGAGACGGATTGAGAATTCGGGTAGCCCCGGCGCGTTTGCCGTGATGAAAGAACGCCAACGTGGCGTCCATTGGAGTTTCAAACTGGGCTAGCAGCACATCGTTTTCGCGCAGGGCCAATGCGGTAGCCGAAGCGTTGTCGACCGTAGCGTTAGCTCCCGCCACGAATACGATGACGTTCTCTCCGGTCTCCTCAACCACAATCAGGGAGGTTCCAGTAGGCACCCGCTCGCGTTCGATGAGCTGTGAGGTGTCGACACCACTCTTGGCAAGGAAAGAAACGAGCTCCGCGCCGTAAATATCGGCACCCACAGCCCCGAGCATGCTGACATGCGCTCCGGCCTTGGCCGCCGCGATAGCTTGATTCGCGCCTTTTCCGCCTGGATAACGGGCAAATCCCGAACCAGAAACAGTCTCTCCAGGGCGGGGCAGACGACTGACCTTGACTACCAGGTCGGCGTTGATGCTTCCGCACACCACAACACGGGACATGACCGCTGAGCATAGTGCTCAACGGCCATGTCCGCGCTATCGAAGCGTCATCTTCTTCGCCTTCTTCGGTCCGGTGGACTGGAGCGCGGCGCCTGCATGGACAGCGCCGAGCCTGACAACATGGCGGGTTCGTGCTCTGTTAAAGGGCTAGCGAGAATTGCCCATTTGGCCGATCTAAACGGGCAGTGATTCACCAGTGAGGCTGATAGTTTCCAATAGTCCTGAGCAATAGCGTGAACCCCTGAAGAAAGGGAACGAATAGAAATTATGAGATTAAATCTTCCAGTCAAGCTGGGTATCTTGGCGGTGGTGGCTACGAGCGCCCTGGCCGGCGGCCTCGTAGCAAACGCCCAAACCACGAATCAGTCGCACCCGCCACAGCATTCGGGTCGGCAACTCTCTACTGTTGCTCAGCAGCCAGGGTCTTGGACAGTTGATGACTACAATCGTGGTTACGATTTGGGTCACTATGAGTATACGCGGTGGCACCCAGAACCTGGATTTTGCCAGCTCAGGGGGCGCGATAAGGGAAATCCCGGATTCGCGTTAGGTTTCAACGACGCTTGCACTGGAAAAGGACGCATTTACCACAACTACCCCGCTGGTGTCGTGTAATCGATATCGTCGTTCGTGTGCTGGGGCTCAGGTGGCGCCTTGCGGCGTTGTCGAAGACCCAGGTAGAACACCGCTACCTGGGTCTTCCTCGCACCTTGCGATCCATCCACCTGAACACCCAGCACCCTAATCCGCATGGGTAAACAGCGGACCGTCAGACAACCGTCTTACGCGCCTATCTCTGTCCTGACTTGCCGGGCGGCGTTGACTAGTGCGGCTAGGGCTGGGCGGACTTCGGTGTACTCTCGAGTCTTCAATCCGCAGTCCGGGTTCACCCACAGCCGCTCCGCCGGGACTGCCTTACTCGCCAAGCGGAGCGCCTCGGTCACTTCCGATAACGCAGGTACTCTGGGGGAGTGGATGTCATACACCCCAGGGCCGATTCCTCGACCGAAGTTCGCCAGTTCGTGCACGATCTCCATCCGCGACCTGGATGCCTCAATACTGGTCACGTCAGCATCTAGGTCGTTGATCGCTCCCAGCACCTCGCCAAACTCTGAGTAGCACAGGTGGGTGTGGATCTGAGTTGCATCGGCGACGCCGCTGGTCGCGGCACGGAACGCTCCCACCGCCCACGCTAGGTACGCCGGACGCTGCTGCGCGCGGGGTGGGAGGAGTTCCCGGAGGGCCGGTTCATCCACCTGAATGATCCTAATACCGGCTGATTCCAAGTCCCGAGTTTCGTCTCGCAGCGCCAATGCCACCTGGTCCGCGGTCTGGGCTAGCGGTTGATCGTCACGAACGAAGGACCACGCCAGGATCGTTACCGGGCCGGTCAGCATTCCCTTCACCGGACGTGTGGTGAGCGACTGCGCGTAGGTTGCCCAGTCGACAGTAATGGGCGCTGGGCGGGACACGTCACCAAACAGGATCGGTGGTCGCACGCACCTGCTTCCATACGACTGCACCCAACCGTGAATAGTGGCGGCGAAACCGTCCAAGGCCTCGGCGAAGTACTGCACCATGTCGTTTCGCTCGGGTTCGCCGTGGACCAACACGTCCAGGCCCAGCTCTTCCTGCAGCTCGATCACCGAAGCTATCTCGGCTTTCATCTGCGCGATATATCCGGCTTCGTCGATGCGCCCAGCGCGGAAGTCTGCCCGAGCCGCCCGCACTTGCGCGGTTTGCGGAAACGAACCGATCGTGGTGGTGGCCAACGGTGGAAGGTTCAGGTCGCGCTGCGCGGTTACCCGAGCGGAATACGAGGAGCGTGTGCGCTGATCCGCGGTGAGTTCAGCTATCCGATTCCGTACCGAGCCGTGGTGACGCCACGGCGCGTTCCGCCACTGTGCCACAGCTTCCGAGCTCTTCAGCGTTTCTTGCACCGCCTCGGCGTCGCCAGCTAATGCCCGCGCCACGGTGACTACTTCAGCAACTTTCTCTTGTGCGAACGCCAAATGAGCCTTCACGCGTGGATCCAGCTCGGTTTCGACGGCAAGGTCCAAGGGAACATGCAGTAATGAGCAGGAGGTGCCGATAACTAGATCATCGGTGGCGTCCTGCAACGCCCGAGCTGTTTCGCATGCGGCACCCATATCGGTCCGCCATACGTTCCGGCCGTCGACGAGGCCGGCTACTACTCGCCGTCCGTCTAGCTGGCCACCCTCCAGCAGCAGAGGAAGATCACCGGCGCCTGCCACTAGATCGAGGCCAACTCCCTCTATAGGCGTGCGGAGCAGCACCGGAAGCGTCGCCCCCAGCTCGCCGAAGTAACTCGCGACCAGCAGCTTGGGACGGTCGGTTAACCCGCCTAGCCGGGCATAAACGCGGCCAGCCATCGCCAGTTCTTCGTCGGTCCGATCCGCGGTGAGCGCGGGCTCATCCAGTTGCACCCAATCCGCGCCTGCCCGCGCCAAAGCGCGCACGATCTCCGCGTAGCACTCCACTAGCGGATTCAGCAGATCCAGCGGACGAAACACCGACGGAGCGTCAAGACCGGGCTTTGCTAGGAGCAGGAACGTGAGCGGGCCGACCAACACCGGTCGAGTGGTGATGCCGCGCGAGCGTGCAGCCACGAACTCTGCCACCGCTTTGGCTGGGTTAGGCGTGAAGTTAGTTTTCGGTGTCAGTTCGGGGACTAAGTAGTGATAGTTGGTGTCAAACCACTTGGTGAGCTCTAACGGAGAAATCTGATCCGTACCCCGCGCCATGGCGAAGTAGGTATCCAGCTCAGATAACCCCAAGTCGCGGAAACGGGTCGGGATTGCCCCCACCGCGACGGCAGTGTCCAAGACGTGGTCGTAATAGGAGAAGGTGTTGGATGGCGCTTCGTCCAGCCCCGCTTCTCGAAGCGTGGTCCAGGTGGCGGTGCGGATCTCCTCGGCGGTGTCCGTCAACGTTTTCGCGGTAATCTTCCCAGCCCAGTAGGCCTCTAACGCTTTTTTCAGTTCGCGGTTCGGGCCGATCCTCGGATATCCAAGGATTGTTGATGTAGGTGTTGATGTAGGTACAGCGTTCATGGTGTCCTTCCTCGAGAACTCAGATGGCGCGCGTAAGACGCGCGATCGCGGGCAGGTTTTCGGGCTCATGGGCACGCCGCTATGGCACCTACTTTGCCGCCGCTTCCCAGGCGCGCGGGCGCCCAGTGCTATTGACGGCTTTCGTTCCCACTTACCGCTGCGGGACAGCTCCGGATTACACACCGGATTCCCTCTAAAACGCTTAAGAGAAGCGTTCTTCGACAGCTAGATGATCTATTCCAAGG
>QHCE01000064.1 GCA_003243955.1 Acidimicrobiales bacterium
CGCTGGCGCAGCAGATACGCCGACAGTCGCGCGACACTCGGCCCGTCACCGGCCAGCAGCACCTCGCCGCGTGCGACGAGGTGCTCGGCCGTGACCTGCAGAGCGGTCGCGGCGAGGGCCTCCTTGCCGGTGAAGTGGTGATACATGCTGCCCTGCCCGGCGCCTGAGTGTTCGAGGATGGCGCGCGGGCTCGTCGCCGCGTAGCCGCGGTCCCACAGCAGTGTCCGAGTGGCGTCGATCAACTTCTCGCGCGCTCCGTGCTCTGCTTCTCCCACGCGTACATACTAGTCGTTACAAACTAGAAGTCACTAATTGGAGTGGATATCCTCGCGCGGACGCTGGTCGAGCACGACGAGCGCGAGCTGGTCGCCTACAAGCGCGGCGCCACCCGCCTCGGATTCGCGCTGATGCTGAAGTTCTTCGAGATCGACGCCCGCTTCCCGCGCCACGTCGGCGAGTATCCGCCAACACCACAAACCATCACCGCCCACACCGAGCGTCTCCAAGACAAAAAGGGGCAACGCAACCGGCCACGAACCACTGATTCCTTTATCCTGCAACGAAATCAGATGACTCTGGGCCACCTGCACCCCACCATCACACCCCCGACCACTGGTCCCACTGGCGACGACACCACCAAACCCACGCCCGGGCATGCCACTACCAGCGACAACACCTCAAACATCACAAGATGCGGCTGTAGCACTAAAGGCTGCGCCTCTGTCTGGTGATCAAAGCTCGGGCCGCGAGCTCCTCCGGTTCGGGGTAGTCCACACGCACCAGAGTTAACCCATGCGCCGGAGCCACCGTAACCGAACTGGCACGCTCGGTCAGTCTCAACAGCTCACCTGGCCAGTCGGCCTCCCGTCGGCCCTCGCCCACCGCTATCAGTGCCCCTACCAGGCTCCGCACCATGGAGTGGCAGAACGCATCGGCCGCAACGTGAGCTACCAGAATGTCCTCGGTCTCAGCAGGCGCGGGGTCAGTAGGCTCTCTGCGCCACTCCAACTGTTCTAAACAACGAATCGTACTTGCCAGTGGCCGGCGTCGACAGAACGCTGCAAAATCATGCTCTCCTAATATTTCCTTGGCTGCTTCATTCATGGCTATTTGATCCAGGCGGTGCGGCCAGCTCAATGTGTCCCAGCGCCGAAGTGGCGTGCTGCCGTGTGGCGCATCGGCAATGCGATAACGATAATGCCGGCGCAACGCGGCGAAACGGGCATGAAAGTCGTTCGTCACCGCTGTGATCCGATGCACCCGGATGTCTGGCGGAAGCGCTCGATTGAGTCTTTTTAGCAGCGAATCAGCGGGGTATCCAGAGCACACCGCTTCAGGCACATCGATGTGCGCTACCTGCCCCGTGGCGTGCACACCAGAATCTGTCCGCCCAGCCACGGTGAGCGTCACCGGAGTCCGCAGGATTACCGACAGCAGCTCGGTTAAAACCCCTTGCACTGTGCGCTGATCACGTTGGCGCGCCCAGCCAGAGAAATGTGTGCCGTCGTAGCTCAGATCTAGACGCAGTCGCACCAACGGCGCAGCTGCTGTCTCTGTGAAATTGATACTCCTCACCCCCATGATCTACTCAATGTAACTCCGCATGCTCTTAAACGAACTGTTCAGTGGCGTCAACTGCACTTAACGCTCTTGGCTCGCTACCCTAAGACCTGTGACTACCCCGTTTTCGACGCCCGCGCCATCGGGGCGTCACTCTGCTCCTGACGACAGCCACGCGTCCGCGCGACTTCCTGTGCCCAGCTGGGGAGTACCAAGTGCACCGCCGGCTCAAGCTATACCCACACCAGCGCTGCCTCAGCAGGCTTCGGCTGGGGGTTTCGCAGCGCAGCTGAGGACGGCCGCACGGCGAGCATCAGTCGCGGGTTCAGCCCGAGTGCCGCCCCGACCCGAACCCGCACAGCTCGACGCCGGGCCACCCCTTCCTCCGCTATACGCCACGGCCATGCCTGGTAACCCATTGGCGCTGTATCAGCCCCAGCCTTATCCACTCCCAGCTCCCTCATCAGCAGCGCCTATCTATGAATCAGAGCAGTACCCGGTAGAACAACCATGGGCTACCCCAATAGCACAGGCAGTTCAGAACTTCGCCGATGACAGTTCAGCTAATGAATACGACGCTAGTGAGGGTGATTCCGTACAGGATGTCCTATGGCGGCGAATCACCCTGGGCACCGCTGGCATGCTGATTGTAGTGGTCTCCGTTGCGATCACGTTGTTGGTCACTCACAGCTCGGAATCCAAAACTGACAACGCCGTTGCGATCCCTCCCGGGCCAGCCGGCCCCACTGTTAGCCTGGCAACCCGCGAGCAAGACCCCATCCCGCTCACCGTGAAAGAAGTGTTTCCGACCAAGGCGCTGCAGCTTGGAAAGGTGCGCTACGAAGTGCTGGCGAGCGAAGAAGTCAAAGGCTGCCCAGAGACGGTAAACGGCAACGCCGCTGCCACCTTGCGGAGTCTAGACTGCACTCAAGTGATCCGAGCTGCGATCACCGATCCCGATCGCAAGTTTCTGATCACCGCTGGAATTTTGAATCTAGCCAAGGCTGAGGACGTCGACGCTCTAGCCCAAGTGCTGCGCAGCGCCGGCGGCGGCAACTTCGACATGATTGTACCGACGAGTATGAGCGTAGAGGCTGCCCAAGCACGGCCGCTGCATTTCTCCCGCAATGGGCACTACTTGACGTTCACCACCGGTGTACCGATCAAGATTAAGCCAGGTGAAAACATTTTTGAAAACGCTCAGCTCTCCCAGGCGCTGAACATCACCCGGGTGCTTACGACCAACGCGTTAGACCGCCGCGAGCTTGGTGCTGGCGTCGGCCACTGACTGAACTTCACGGGTTTGATGCCGCATTACTCTAAGTTCGGTAGGGTGGCGCATGCCCAAGAAGATCGGCTCTCGCTCTGCGTGAGCGCACTCCCGAGGCAATCCATTTACGAACCGAGGCCAGCACAACCTCGAAGGATCCATTATTCCTTTTCGTTCTGGTGTTCCCCAAGAGAGCTCACTGGGGGTTGGTTCGGTCGCGGTACCAGCGACCCCACGCCTGTAGTCGGTCGGCTATGTCGTGCAGGCTCTCTCCGATTTCGGTGACTGAGTATTCGACTTTGGGCGGAACTTGTGCGTATACGGTGCGTAACACCAGACCGTCGGTTTCTAGTTCGCGCAGTTGCCGTGTCAGCATGCGTGGGGTGATGCCAGACATCGTTCGGTGAAGTTCCCCGAACCGTTGGGTACCGAGGAGCAGATGTCGGAGGATCACCAGTTTCCACTTCCCACCTAGGACCTCCATAGCGGCTTCGACGGTGCACTCCTCAGCCAGCTCGTTGATCCGGGGATGCATGAAATGTCTCCGTTCATCTCGGTATACAAGTTGATAGTAGAGCACAATAAATGCCGTACTTGACGCTGGCTTACATACTGGCAAGGATCTATTTTATGAGCCTGAGACAGCGTGTGACGCATGATCCTGACTGGTATGAGCCGTACGGTATCTCGCTCGCGATTAGGGCGAACGACCTGATCTTCGTCTCTGGCCAGGCAGGTATCGATGAAACCGGCCGCACGGTCGGGGCCGGCGACTTCGAGGTGCAGGCCCGACGGGCGTTCGCGAATCTGGCAACAGTGCTGGAACAGGGCGGCAGCAGCCTGGCCGATGTCGTGAAGGTGACGATCATGGTGACCGATATGAGCTACCTGGACCTGATCGTCAGGCTGCGTGTGGAGTTTTTCACTCAGCCCTACCCGGCCGATACGCTGCTTCAGGTGGCCGGTTTGGCGCAATCGGACTGGCTGATCGAAATCGATGCCGTAGCACTCGTACGCTGACCGTTCCCAGGCCAAGCAGGAGCTATTTGACCTCGTCCGCGGGCTTTTCCAGCGCGGCATCTTCAGCTGTAATGTGCTCAGCGCCATCGCTGTTTTTTCCGACAATGGCCGAATTCTCGGCCGTATCGGTCTCCTCTGGAGCCTCCCGCTGCGCGTTCTCAGCCTGCTCTCCGGCGAGCGCCGCCACAGAGTCATGAGTTCGGGCCTGCTTCACCCGGCGAGCACGCGCGGCATCGGACTTGACCACTGGAGCAACCACATCAGTGATCAGCTCAATCACAGCCATCGACGCATTGTCGCCCTGGCGTGGCTCAAGCTTGACGATCCGCGTGTATCCACCTGGCCGCTGCGCATACCGCGGGCCAATATCAGTGAACAGCTGATGCACCACGTCTTTGCGCCGCACTACTGTGAGCACCCTGCGACGTGCATGCATGTCACCCCGCTTAGCAAATGTGATCAGCTTCTCCGCCAACGGACGCAGTCGTTTAGCTTTAGTAAGCGTGGTGGTGATACGGCCATGCTCAAACAACGCAGAAGCCAGATTGGCCAACATCAGCCGCTCATGGGCTGGGCTACCGCCGAGGCGAGGACCCTTAGTGGGTGTAGGCATGGGACGTACTCCTTCAGTGCTACGCAATTACACAATAATGTGCTAAATAGTTTAGCTGAGATCGTTTGCCATTAAGTTCCTGCCAAGGCCGCAGGAGCCGCCGCGTGCTTGAGGCACGCAAGGTGACGAGAACGCGGGCAGGGGCTTCATGGCAGCGAGCTCACAGTTGTTCGGTCTCGGCGTAATCCTCTTGTTCGTCGGCGTCTTCGGCGTAGTTCTCTACCGCTTTTGCGGGATCGAATCCGGGAGGGGAATCCTTAAGCGCAAGGCCCATGGTCGCAATCTTAGCTTTGACTTCATCGATGGATTTCGCACCAAAGTTACGAATATCCAGCAGATCGGCCTCACTGCGCGACAGCAGTTCACCTACAGTATGAATACCCTCGCGCTTAAGGCAGTTGTAAGAACGCACAGTTAAATCGAGATCCTCTACCGGGAGCGCAAGGTCCGCGGCCATCGCTGCGTCTACTGGCGAGGGACCAACCTCAATTCCTTCAGCTTGCTCATCGAGTTCGCCGAACAATCCGAACAGCTCCACCAACGTGTGACCCGAAGAAGCTACCGCGGTAGCGGGATTCTGCGCTGGCTTGGTTTCCACATCAACGATCAGCTTGTCAAAGTCAGTGCGCTGCTCAACACGCGTGGCCTCAACCTTGTAGGTCACCTTCAGCACAGGAGAGAAAATTGAGTCAATCGGTATGCGTCCGATTTCGGAGTTAGACTGCTTGTTCTGCGATGCAGAAACATAGCCACGGCCGCGTTCGACCGTAAGCTCCATGTCCAAACGACCCTTATCGTTCAATGTAGCAAGGTGAAGGTCGGGATTAGCAACGGTAACGCCGGAGGGAGCGTTGACGTCGGCAGCAGTGACATCACCAGGGCCTTGTTTGCTGATGGTCAGCGAAACTGGTTCGTTGGATTCCGAAGCGACGGTAAGCTCTTTGAGGTTCAAGATCAACTCGGTGACATCTTCCTTCACACCGGGGATCGTGCTGAATTCATGCAGCACGCCATCGATCTTGATGCTGGTCACGGCCGCGCCGGGAATGGACGACAGCAGAGTGCGGCGAAGCGAATTACCCAATGTGTAACCGAAGCCTGGCTCCAGTGGCTCAATGATGAACTGGGAGCGAGTGGGGCTGAGTTTTTCCTCGGCAAGTGTTGGCCGCTGTGTGATGAGCATCTACTTCTCCTTTAGAGACGTGGGCGTCCACTATTTGACGCCACGAAACAACTACTTTTCCCTTAATACAGTGGTGCGTGAAAACGCTTGATCTCCTAAACGCGGGGGGTGCTTAGGAGATCAAGCTGTGTTAAACGCGGCGACGCTTGGGTGGGCGGCAGCCATTATGCGGGGTGGGACTCACGTCGGAGATCGACGCAACCTCAAGGCCAGCTTGAGTCAAGGAACGAATTGCCGTTTCACGACCCGATCCTGGACCCTTGACGAAGACCTCTACCTTACGCATGCCGTGTTCCATAGAGCGTCGCGCGGCGGCCTCCGCGGTCATCTGCGCGGCGTAGGGAGTGGACTTACGCGAACCCTTGAATCCGACTTGGCCAGAGGAAGCCCAAGCAATAACGTTACCGGAAACGTCAGTGACTGACACAATGGTGTTGTTGAACGTGCACATGATGTGCGCGTGACCATGGTTGACGTTTTTCTTTTCTTTACGCCGGACCTTGGTGGCTCCGCCGCGCGAAGTGGCGGACCGAGAAGTGGCAGGCATGGACGGACAACTCTCCTTGTGAACAACTGACATCTATGGCGCAGCTGGTTTATCCCGAGACTGCGTACTGCCGAAGCAGCATGTGGATTTATACCGCTTTACTTCTTGCCGACCTTCTTTTTCCCAGCGACAGTCTTCTTGTGCCCTTTACGAGTACGAGCATTTGTCTTGGTTCGCTGGCCATGCACCGGTAGGCCGCGACGGTGACGGATTCCCTGGTAGCAGCCAATCTCTACCTTTCGTCGGATGCATCCCTGCACCTCACGGCGTAGATCACCTTCGATAACCAGGCCCGATTCGCTGATGAACTGGCGCAGCGTGTTGACCTCATCATCGCTGAGGTCTTTGACTCGAGTGTCGGGGTTAATGTCGGCTGCCGCAAGCACCTTCTTGGAGGTTGGGCGCCCAATGCCAAAAATGTAGGTAAGAGCGATCTCCACACGCTTATCACGTGGGATGTCTACACCGGCGATACGTGCCATAGCTGGGCTGTCTCCTTAACCTTTAACCTTGCCGCTGCTTGTGGCGCGGGTTCTCACAAATAACCATGACGCGCCCATGGCGACGAATCACACGACATTTTTCACATATTTTTTTTACGCTGGGTTTAACCTTCACGGCTACGACCTTACTTGTAGCGGTAGACGATGCGACCTCGGGACAGGTCATAGGGGGAGAGCTCAACGACTACTCGATCCGAAGGCAAGATACGGATATAGTGCTGCCGCATTTTGCCACTGATATGAGCGAGCACCAAGTGACCGTTTTCCAGCTCAACTCGAAACATTGCGTTGGGAAGTGCTTCGTTGACCGTGCCTTCGACCTCGATGGCCCCGTCTTTCTTCGGCATGTCCTCCGCAATTCTGAGTTTGGTACTGGTGGCTGTGGGCGTCAGCTTTGCTCAGAAGCCACACAACTATTAGCGCTTAGCTTACGCAATCGCTCACCGGTATAAGCACCCGGGGTCAGCCTTGACAAAGACCGCTTGCGGCCTCCCCGAGTTGAGCGCTGCCACCATCGGGCTGGGTAAGTACAAAAACGCCATCTTCGGTGAGCGCGAACGTGTGCTCGGTATGTGCGGCAGCCGACCCATCCTTGCTAACTACGGTCCAGCCATCGGCGAGTTCACGAGTGGACGCCGAACCTAGCGTGATCATTGGCTCGATTGCCAGCACTGTGCCCGTGGCTAGCAGCGGACCTCGACCTGCTTTTCCGTAATTGGACAGATATGGATCTTCATGCAATCGGGTGCCGATCCCGTGTCCGCCATAGCCGCGCACTATGCCGTAACGGTCAGAGTTGCCCTGCTTGTTCGCCGCGTGCTTAACCGCGCGCTCTACGGCGGCGCTGATATCGCTGAGGTGGCCGCCCACTTTCGCGGCGGCAATACCCGCCCACATCGCATCGGTACAGACCTCAATCAGCCGCGCCAACTGGGGTCGCACCTCCCCTACAGGTACCGTAATTGCCGAGTCACCATGCCAACCATCGACAATGGCACCGCAGTCGATGGAGACCATATCTCCATCGCGAAGCACCCGGCGCGCGCTCGGAATTCCATGCACAATCTCCTCGTTCACTGAGGTGCACAGTGTGGCTGGAAAGTCGCGGTAGCCCAAAAACGAAGGTTTGGCACCAGCGTCGGTGATGCAGCTGTAGGCGGCATCGTTTAGTTCAGCAGTGCTCACACCCGGCGCCACCAGCCCGCGAACCACCGCGAGCGCGCCGGCCACTACTAGGCCGGCCTCGCGCATCAGGCCGATCTGCTGCGAAGTTTTCAGCGATTCAATCTGTTCCATGGTCACACTCAACCAGCCCGGTAAAAGGTCCGGGGCTCAGGGCCTTAAACAAAGGATCGAAGCGCACCGATCGCACGTTCGGTGACGTCCTCCACCGGACCTACCGCGTCCACTCCAACCAAGATTCCCTGCGCGGCGTAGAAATTAATCAACGGTGCTGTCTGCTTGGTATAGACATCTAGCCTATGCGTGACGGTCTCGGGCCGGTCATCTTCACGTTGGAATAACTCTCCGCCGCAGCGATCACACACTCCGGCAACAGTGGTGGGATCAAATTCGGTATGCCAAATCTTCCCGCAACCATGACAGGTGCGACGCCCAGAGAGGCGGCGAATAACTTGATCAGTCTCCACTACCAGTTCCAACACGACATCAAGCTTCACACCGCGCGGCTCAAGCAGCCCGTCGAGCGCTTCAGCTTGAGAAATCGTGCGCGGAAAACCGTCTAACAAAAATCCATCCGCAGCATCAGGATCGTCGAGCCGCTGCTCGACCATGGCAATGGTCACCTCGTCAGGTACGAGTTGACCGGTATCCATAAACTGCTTGGCTTCCAAACCCAGGGGACTTTCATTACCTACATGAGCACGAAAAAGATCACCGGTGGAAATTTTGGGAATCAAAAAGCGTTCCGAGAGATACTCGGCTTGGGTTCCCTTGCCTGCACCTGGCGGGCCGATGAGCACTAGCCTCATGTCAACACCGGCCCCTCACAGCAATCGATGGCAATCAAGGATTCGCGCAGTTTGAAAGGCGCCGCGACTTGGCGGCTTTCCATTCCGCAGAACTCTATCGAAGAAAGCCCTCGTAGTTACGTTGCTCAAGCTGACTTTGAATTTGCTTTACGGTTTCCAACCCAACCCCGACCATAATCAGCACCGCGGTGCCACCGAAAGGGAAGTTTTGGGTATTTTGCGAACCTCCGGCGAGTTCGATGAACAAGTTGGGAAGAATGGCGATCAAGCCCAGATACAACGAACCCGGTAACAACATTCGGCTGATAACGTAGTCGAAGTATTCAGCCGTTGGGCGTCCGGGGCGTATTCCAGGAACGAAGCCGCCTCGTTTCTTCATATTATCTGCAACTTCAGTCGGGCTGAGCTGAATTGACGTATAGAAATATGTGAAGAAAATAACCAGCGCGAAGTACAGCAGCATGTGCACCAAACTGTCTGGAGGCTGCACATAGCGCTGAATGAAAAGAGCCACCGGGCCAGGATTTTGCCGGTCCCCCAACTGGGCGAGGATCGTTGGCAGGTAAATAAGCGACGTGGCAAAGATGACCGGGATTACACCCGCCGGATTCACTTTGATTGGTAAATAGGTAGAGGTGTCGCCATAACTTCGACGACCTACAATTCGACGCGCGTATTGTACTGGGATTCGGCGCTGTGCCTGCTCGATGAAGACGACCGCACCGATAACGGCCACACCAATACCGAGCACGATCACAAATACGGTGACGCCCTTGGTGTCGAGAATATTCTTACCCTCGCTGGGAAGCCGGGCAGCAATAGAGGAGAACATCAGAATCGACATACCATTGCCCACACCACGGTCGGTAATGAGTTCACCAAGCCACATAACCAATGCCGTACCAGCGGTCATGGTAAGAATCAGGCCACCAATGGTAAGCGCGTATGGCTGCGCACCTGTATCAGGAATCAGCTCAAGACCCTTGGGGCAGCCGGGAAGCAGATTTCCCGAGCGTGCTAGAGCAATGATGCCTGCTGACTGCAGGATTGCCAGGCCCACCGTCAAGTAGCGGGTGTATTGAGTAATTTTAGCTTGCCCAGCTTGGCCCTGCTTTTTAAGCTCTTCAAGCCGCGGAATCACTACCGTCAACAGCTGCAAAATAATGCTGGCCGTGATATACGGCAAAATTCCCAGCGCAAATACGCTCAGCTGATAGAGCGCTCCACCGCTGAACAGGTTCAGCAGGGTGAATACACCGGAGTCAGCATTGCGCGCAATATCAACACAGCGTCGTACGTGGTCCACGGAAACGCCCGGCGAAGGTATCGATGCTCCGATCCGGTAGATCGCGACCACAAGAAGTGTGAATACAATCTTCGAACGCAAATCCGGTGTTCGAAATGCCCGAACAAAAGCGCCGAGCACGTTGCCTCCTGCACTCAAAGGGAATAACTACTAATTACAACCTCAGCGACTAGCTCACAATAAACTGGCTGAGTTCACCTCGACCTAATGGCCGGGTGACAGTTTCGTGACACTGCCACCAGCAGCAGTGATTTTGTCTCGAGCGGAGCCGGAAAAAGCATGCACCGTTAGCTCGAAAGCCACGCCACCAACGTTCCCGTCACCCAATACTTTGATCAAATCTTTGGACCGCGCAACTCCAGCCGCCACAAGCTCATCTGGACCGACAACGCCACCCTTGGGGAACAGCGCGCTCAATCGGTCAAGGTTGACAACGGCATAGGAAACTCGAAATGGGTTGGTAAATCCCTTGAGCTTAGGTAACCGCATGTGCAACGGCGTTTGTCCACCCTCAAATCGAGCTGGCACGCTGCCTCTCGCCTTGGTTCCCTTGGTTCCTCGCCCCGCGGTCTTTCCTTTGGAGCCTTCACCTCGACCTTTTCGGGTCTTAGCTTTATTAGAACCAGGAGCTGGTTTTAGGTGGTGCAACTTGAGCGCCCGTGTAACGACCATATCTACTTAACCTCCTCGACGGTGACCAGATGCGCCACTGTCGCTACCATGCCGCGGATTTCAGGTCGATCTTGTTTTACAACGGTGTCGTTGATGCGACGTAGTCCAAGAGTCGTAAGCGTGTCCCGCTGGGAAGCCCTCGAGCCAATCCGGGAACGAACCTGTGTGACCTTAAGCTTTGTTGTGACTTCAGATTTCGCCGTTCCTTTGGCCTTGACAGGCGTCGCCGCTTTCGTTGGCACTGCAGGCTTCCTGGATTTTGCTGTTTCGTTTGCCATGGCTTAGACCTCCGCCGCTTTACGAGCCCGCAGCATGTACGCCGGAGCTACATCTTCCAAAGGCAAACCGCGAGCGGCGGCAATCTGCTCAGGCTGCTTGAGCCCCTTGAGTGCCGCAACCGTGGCATGCACGATATTGATCGCATTAGACGAGCCGAGGCTCTTGCTAAGCACATCGTGAATGCCCGCGCACTCCAGCACCGCTCGAACTGGACCACCAGCAATTACGCCAGTACCCGGGCTCGCCGGCTTGAGCAGTACCACACCCGCGGCTTCCTCGCCTTGCACCGGGTGCGGAATCGTTGCGGCAATCCGAGGGACCTTGAAGAGCTGCTTTTTGGCTTCTTCGACGCCCTTGGCAATAGCGGCCGGAACTTCTTTCGCTTTGCCGTAACCAACGCCGACAGTTCCGTTCCCGTCACCCACGACCACGAGCGCGGTGAAGCTGAACCGGCGGCCACCTTTTACTACCTTGGCCACTCGGTTCACAGTCACCAGGCGCTCGATGAGTGGCGATTTTTCAGCGCTCTGTCCTGAGCGACGATCTCGGCGCGAACCGCCTTCACTACCGCGTCCGCCGTCGCGCGCATTGCGGTCAGGACCACCAGTGGCGGCTCCGCCGCTACGGCGCTGCTGAGTCGGCATGAAAGTTTCTCCTTGATTGGTGTAAACGTCTGTCACATGTAAATATCTGTGACAACGCTGCTAACTATGCTGTTAAAACTTAAGGCCAGCTTCGCGCGCCGCGTCAGCCAGCGCGGCGAGCCGACCATGGTAGGCATTACCACTGCGGTCAAATACCACTGTGGTAATGCCAGCCTGCTGCGCTCGCTGCCCGATCAACGCGCCGACCGCAGTAGCTTTGGCTTTTTTATCGCCGTCAGCCGACCGGATGTCGGTTTCCATACTGGAAGCCGACACGAGAGTACGAATCGCGACGTCATCGACAAGCTGAACAAACACATGACGCAGCGACCGAGTAACCACCAGGCGCGGACGGTCTGCCGTGCCACGGATCTTCTTCCGCAACCGGAAATGCCGCCGTGCTCGGGAAATCCGCCGTTCCGCTGCGGCGCTACGGCCGCCCGAACCACGAGCATCCGCGCGATGTAACAGCGTGGCACCCATTTACTTACCTGCCTTTCCAGCTTTGCGCAGGATCGTTTCGCCTTGGTAGCGGAGACCCTTGTTCTTATACGGGTCGTCCTTACGCAGCTTCCGAATCTTGGAAGCAACTTCACCTACCAGCTGCTTGTCGATACCTTCGACAACAAATTCTGTGGGCTTGAGTACCCGGAACGTCACTCCGTCGGGTGCTTTGATCAGCACAGGGTGGCTGTACCCTAGGTTGAACTCCAAGCTCAAACCCTTGAGCTGCACCCGGTAACCCGTACCAAGAATTTCCATGGGGATCGAATAACCCTCGGTGACTCCGGTAATCATGTTGGCGACTAACGTGCGAGTCAAGCCGTGCCGCTCTTTGGCAATCCGCTCGTCGTTGGGGCGCTTAACGATTAACTGGGTCGCTTCGCGCTCCACAACAATTGGCTCGGGCACGGTCAAGCTGAGCGCGCCTTTGGGGCCCTTTACAGCGACAGCACCAGCGTTGCCGAGGTCAACCTCGACACCAGCCGGTACATCGATTGCGCGACGTCCAATACGTGACATGTGTGGCACCCCTACCAGACGTAGGCGAGAACTTCCCCGCCTACTTTCTTCTTCATGGCTTGCCGATCAGTCATCAAGCCCGACGATGTGGAGATGATGGCCACTCCCAAGCCGCCGAGTACTTTCGGCAAATTGTTGGAGTTGGCGTATACCCGAAGGCCGGGCTTAGAGACGCGGCGAAGGCCGGCGATGCTGCGCTCACGAGACGGGCCGTACTTCAGCTGCAGCACAAGCGCTTTACGCACAACGTCCTGGGCGTGCTCAACATTCCACGAAGCTATGTAACCCTGTTCGCGAAGAATGTCGGCGACTCTCGCCTTGAGCTTGGAGTAAGGCATGGAGACCTGGTCATGAAATGCTGAATTCGCATTCCGCAGCCGAGTCAGCATGTCCGCTATTGGGTCGGTCATCGTCATGAGCGGGCTCCTATCGTGAGCACACCACAGGAGCGCAGTGAGAGGAGTTTGCGGGCTGGCATTGTCATTGTAAAAGTTAAGCCTTTCTCGCCGGGGTTCCGCAGTGCGGCCTACAGCGAAGCGGGAGTTGCATGTTACTAATCAGCTTTTTCAGACTGACTTGGTAACGATCAGCTCAGTTGGAGAAGTTGTAGTTACCAGGAAGACTTGGTGATACCGGGCAGCTCGCCGGCGTGTGCCATCTCGCGGAAGCAGATACGGCAGAGCTTAAACTTGCGGTATACCGCACGAGGACGACCACACCGTGCACAACGAGTGTAACCCCGCACCTTGAACTTCGGTTTGCGGGCTGCCTTTTCTACCAGCGCCTTCTTTGCCATGGTCTAGCTCCCCTCGCTGAATCCACTGAACGGAAAGCCCAGTGCGCGTAGCAGCGCTCGACCTTCGTCGTCGGTTTTGGCCGTGGTTACGACCGTGATGTCCATGCCGCGCGGGCGATCGATGGAGTCAATGTTGATCTCGTGAAACATCGACTGCTCGGTTAGCCCAAACGTGTAGTTGCCGTTACCGTCGAATTGTTTGGCTGACAAACCACGAAAATCTCGGATACGCGGCAGCGCCAAGGCAAGCAAGCGATCCAAGAACTCCCACATCCGCGCTCCACGCAGCGTGGATTTAGCGCCGATCACCTGTCCTTCGCGCAGCTTGAACTGAGCGATCGATTTGGTTGCTTTGCGTAGCTGGGGCTTCTGACCAGTAATGACGGTCAGGTCAGAGATCGCACCCCCGATGAGCTTGGCGTCACGAGCAGCCTCACCCACACCCATATTGACCACAATCTTGGTCACGGTGGGCACCTGCATTACGTTGACGTAGCCGAATTGCTTAGTCAACGCTGGCACGATCTCTTTCACGTAGCGCAGTTTTAACCGAGGCGCAGGAATATCCTGCGCGAAATGTTGGTCGGCTTTGGAGTCGGATACGGCTGTGGGAGCCATCAGTCAATGTCCTTACCGTCGTTACGCGCCACACGAATCTTCTTGGTCCGTGTGACGCCTGCTGCGTCCTGTGCTTCTTCAAAGCGGTAGCCCACCCGAGTGGGCTTACCATTAGGGCCGACCACCATGACATTGCTTACCTGAATTGGCGCTTCCTGAGTGATGATGCCGCCGTTCTTGGAGCCCCGTTGGCTAGTCGCCACCTTGGTGTGTTTGGTGACGAAATTGACGCCCTCGACAATCACTTTGCCTCGGTCTGGATAAGCCACCAGTACGGTGCCCCTGGCTCCTTTGTCTTTACCCGCGATGACCTCGACGGCGTCGCCTTTTTTAACCTTCATGCTCACAACACCTCCGGCGCGAGCGAAATAATTCGCATGAACTTCTTATCGCGCAGCTCACGGCCGACTGGGCCGAAGATGCGAGTCCCCCGAGGATCTCCGCCATCTTTAATCAGTACAGCGGCGTTCTCGTCAAATCTGATGTAGGAACCATCGGGACGGCGGCGCTCCTTCACGGTACGCACAACAACCGCCTTGACCACATCCCCGCGCTTGACCGCGGCACCGGGTATAGCATCCTTAACGGTGCCAACCACAATGTCGCCAATACCGGCATACCGTCGGCCAGACCCACCGAGCACCCGAATACACAAGATCTCTCGAGCACCAGTATTGTCCGCGACTCGCAGCCGCGACTCCTGCTGAATCATTTCCTACTCGCCTTCACTGTGCTTTTTCGAGAATCTGCACGACTCGCCAGCGCTTGGTGGCCGACAGTGGCCGAGTTTCCATCAGTGACACGCGGTCACCCATGCCGCACTCGTTGTTTTCATCGTGTGCCTTGAATTTCTTGCTGCGGCGCATAACCTTCTTGTACAACCGGTGCTTGACTCGATCTTCAACCTCGACAACCACTGTCTTATTCATTTTGTCACTGACCACATAACCCTCGCGGACCTTCCGGTTCGCGCGAGACTCAGAGTTGTCAGACTGTGGCTGCACAGATTTTGATTGCACAGATTTTGGCTGTACAGCTTTAGCGCTTGCCGTAGTACTCACGCGTTCACCTCTTCCTTGGTCTCAGCTTTGGCTGAACCTTTCGGCACTGAGCTATCTGACTCAGAGCCGCTACTGGGTTGTTCAGGTTCCTTAGCGGTGCTTTCTGCCTGCTTGGGCAGGGCAGTTGGTCCAACCGCCGCAGGGGCGACCGCGATACCTAGCTCGCGCTCTCGCAGTACAGTGTAGATGCGGGCGATATCAGTCCGCACCACACGTAGCCGGTGGTTGCTCTGCAGCTGGCCAGTCGCCGATTGAAACCGGAGATTAAACAACTCTTCTTTGGATTCGCGAAGCTTAGTAGAGAGCTCGTCGTCGGCAAGCTCGCGCAACTGCGCAGCCACCTGATTTGGGCCGCTTGACATCAGACCTCACCTATTTCTCGCTGCACGATCCGACACTTGATGGGCAGCTTGTGAATTGCCCGAGTCAAAGCAGTACGAGCAACCTGATCGTTGGGAAACGACAGCTCAAACATGACCCGGCCGGGCTTAACGTTGGCTACCCACCATTCTGGTGAGCCTTTACCGGAACCCATGCGTGTCTCAGCAGGCTTCTTAGTCAACGCATGATCGGGGAAGATCGTGATCCACACCTTACCTCCGCGGCGAATGTGTCGCGTAATCGCGATACGAGCGGATTCGATCTGCCGGTTGGTAATGTATGCCTGTTCTAACGCTTGAATGCCATATTCACCGAACGATACTTTCGTGCCGCCCTTAGCTTTTCCAGCTCGCTTAGGCTTATGTGGCTTGCGAAACCCCTTCGGGGGGCGTTTTGGCGACAGCATGTCAGCCCTCCTGAACTGCGGTCGTAGCTTGACCAGCACCGGCCAGTGCCGCCGCAGGCACCGGCGCGACGGGGGTCGAAGTAGGTCCTGATTCTGGCTCGACAGCTGGACGCGCGCTAGGCGAGCTTGATTGACTAGATAGACTGCGATCGGCTGGCTTGCGACGGCTGTTACGGCGCTGCTGCTGCGCGATCCGTGCCGCGGCTTCAGCCGCCTCACGCTCGGCGCGGCTACGCACGATGTCGCCCTTGTAGATCCAGACCTTTACCCCGATACGACCAAATGTGGTTCGTGCCTCATAAAAGCCGTAGTCGATGTTCGCCCGCAATGTGTGCAGCGGTACTCGGCCTTCACGGTAAAACTCCGAGCGGCTCATCTCCGCTCCGCCAAGACGGCCGGCGCATTGCACCCGGATACCTTTTACGCCGGGGCCGCGCATTGCAGATTGCATGGCTTTGCGCATAGCGCGCCGGAAGCTCACCCGGCTGGATAGCTGCTCGGCAACGCCTTGCGCCACCAGCTGAGAATCAGATTCGGGGTTTTTGACCTCGAGGATATTGAGCTGCACTTGCTTACTCGTAAGCTTTTCCAGCTCGCCTCGAATGCGGTCGGCCTCGGCCCCGCGACGCCCAATCACGATGCCAGGACGTGCCGTGTGAATGTCCACACGTACTCGATCACGGGTGCGCTCAATCTCGACACGGGAGATGCCGGCACGTTCCATGCCGCTGCCGAGCATGCGGCGAATACCCACGTCTTCGGCCACGTAAGCGGAGTACAGCTTGTCGGCGTACCAACGAGATTTCCACTCGGTGGTGATACCTAAGCGAAACCCGTACGGGTTGACTTTCTGGCCCATTATTTCTGGCCTCCCTCGTCCGCGGCAGCGGAAATGTTGTGAGTAGCGGCAGCGGAGCTAGTTGAATCTGTCGCCGTAGTCGAAGTATCGGATGCCTTTTTGGCAGCCTTCTTCGGGGTGGAATTGCCGGTTAAACTTTTAGCAGAACCCTTGGCGACGGCAGCTTTGGATGTATCGGCTGGGCGCTGAGCGTTGCCTTTAATAGAGCGTTTGCCGCTCACCCGCGCACTTCGGCCTGCCTTGGTAGCCTCAACGCTTTCCACCACGACAGTGATATGACAGCTACGTTTGAGGATCCGATATGCCCGGCCTTGGGCCCGCGGCTGAATTCGCTTCAGGGTGGGACCTTCATCCACGAATGCACTAGAAACTAACAGCAGCTCAGGATCGAGTCGCTCATTGTTCTCGGCGTTAGCTACAGCACTGGCCAAAACCTTCGCAATGGGTTGGCTGGCTGCTTGCGGCGCAAAACGCAGCGCGGCCATGGCCTCACTTGTAGTTAAGCCTCGTATCAGGTTAATCACCCGCCGCGCTTTCGACGCCGAGATGCGCACAAAACGTGCCTGCGCGAAGGCTCCTGGGGCGTCGCCCAGTAGTCGCTCGCGACGTGCGTTTGGCCGCTCGCCCTCGATCACTGCCATTGTCTCTCTCTTTTAGTCTCGTAGTTCCAGTTTCCTAGAACGCCGTCAGTAGGTTACTGCCAAGGCCGCAGAAGCCGCCGCGTACGAAAGAGTACGCAAGGCGACGAGAACACCGGCAGGAGCCTACTGGCGGCGTTCAGCGGCGGGATGACTTGCGGTCTTCCTTATCATGGCCTCTGAACGTTCGGGTAGGCGCGAACTCACCAAGCTTGTGCCCCACCATCGATTCAGCGACAAACACGGGAACGTGCTTGCGACCGTCATGCACGGCAAGGGTCAATCCAAGCATGTCCGGAATGATCGTGGAGCGCCGTGACCACGTTTTGATCACAGACTTGGCCTTCGTTGCGATCGCCACCTGCACCTTTTTGAGCAAATGATCATCAACGAAGGGTCCCTTTTTCACACTGCGTGGCATTGCGTTGTACCTCAGCTCTTCTTGCTGCTATTACGGCGGCGAATAATCAACCGATTACTGGGATTCTTCTTTCTGCGGGTGCGTCCTTCAGGCTTGCCTTGCGGGTTTACCGGATGCCGACCACCAGAAGTCTTACCTTCACCACCACCATGCGGGTGATCTACCGGGTTCATTGCGACACCCCGCACCTTAGGCCGCCGGCCCTTCCAGCGCGAACGGCCGGCCTTACCTAGCTTGATATTGGACTGGTCGGCGTTACCCACCTCGCCCACAGTTGCCCGGCACACCACCAAAACCTGCCGAACCTCACCTGATGGCATTCGCAACGTGGCGTACTTGCCTTCTTTAGCTAGCAGCTGAATGCCACTACCAGCTGAGCGGGCCAGTTTGGCCCCGCCACCAGGTCGAAGCTCGATGGCGTGAATTACCGTACCCACGGGAATGTTGAGTAGTGGCAAGTTATTGCCGACGATGATGTCAGCACCGGAGCCACTCTCCACCATAGTGTCTTGAGTAAGCCCGCTTGGCGCAATGATGTAACGCTTCTCGCCATCTCGATAATGCAACAACGCAATTCGTGCCGTGCGGTTGGGGTCGTACTCAATATGGGCGACTCTGGCCGGTACACCATCTTTGTCTGCACGGCGAAAATCGATGAGTCGATACTGCTGCTTGTGACCGCCACCCTTATGCCGAGCGGTAATCTTGCCACGCGAGTTACGACCACCGGTACTGTGCTTGGAACGCAGCAACGATTTTTCTGGCGTATCGCGAGTAAGCTCGGCAAAATCCGAAACACTCGCTCCACGCCGCGACGGCGTGGTGGGTTTATAGCTTCTAATACCCATTAGGAAACTGGCCCTCCAAACAGCTCAATACTTTCGCCCTGCGCAAGCGTCACTACGGCACGTTTGCTGTTGTTGCGTTTGCCCCAACCGGCGCGAGTGCGCTTACGCTTGCCACTCCGGTTGATGGTGTTGACGTTGAGCACAGTGACGTCGAACACCTTCTGGACCGCGATTTTGATTTCGGTCTTGTTAGCCTTGGGATCGACGATGAACGTGTACTTGTTATCGCGCTCAACCGCCCCATAGCTCTTCTCCGAGATGACTGGAGCTAACAACACGTCGCGGTGATCTTTCTGGGAAATAACGCTCATGCCGTTGCCTCCTGCTGTGAACTGGACGCCTCAGCGACCGCGGAATTACCAGCTCGCTCGCGACCCGTTGGGGATGCCTCGATGTACTGCGAAAGCGCAGGTTTTGTGAAAACCACAGCCTCATTCACCATCACGTCGTAGGTGTTGAGCTGGTCGAAATACAACACATGGACGTTGGGCAGATTGCGTGAGCTCAGTACCGCGGTGCCATCGTCGCGCGTAAGCACAAGCAGCACATGCCGCGCTGAGGTAAGCGTGGCAATCGCGGCCCGAGCAGCCTTGGTCGACGGGCTATCGCCAGGCACCAAACGATCGACTACAAAAATCGCGTCATGGCGCGCCCGGTCTGAGAGCGCGCAGCACAGCGCAGCGGCTTTCATTTTCTTGGGCGTCCGCTGCGAATAGTCGCGTGGAGTGGGGCCGTGGACTACACCGCCGCCAGCAAACTGGGGTGCGCGTATGGAGCCTTGACGGGCACGACCAGTGCCTTTCTGCCGGTGCGGCTTTACGCCACCTCCACTGACTTCGCCTCGCGTTTTAGTACTGTGCGTGCCCGCTCGCGCCGCCGCCTGCTGCGCCACCACTACCTGGTGAATCAGCGGAATGTTGGCGTCACGGTCAAACAGCGCGGCGGGTAGCTCTATCACTCCGGCTTTATTGCCGGTCGAGTCAAGAACATCGAGCTGTTTTCCGTTCGCTGTGGGCTTGGTGGCAGTAGCGGTACGGGCCAAAGTTGTTGTCGTTGCCATCATCGACCGCCTTCGTCAACTGGAACCATCTTCACTGCCGTGCGGACCAATACTAGGCCGCCGCTGGGCCCTGGGATCGCTCCCTTTACCAGCAACAGACCACGCTCAGCATCCACTTTGTGCACCGTGAGATTTTGGGTCGTCACACGTGCGTTACCCATTCGACCGGCCATCCGAAGTCCTTTGAAGACTCGACCAGGGGTAGAGCAGCCACCAATGGAACCTGGTGAACGGTGCTTTGCTTGAGTGCCATGAGAGGCGCTCAAGCCGCTGAATCCGTGCCGCTTCATCACACCCGCGGTGCCCTTACCTTTACTCGTACCTACCACATCAACTTTTTGACCGGCATCAAAGACTTCAACGGTTATCTCTTGACCAAGCTGGTAAGACGGCGCATCCGTTGTGCGGAGCTCAACGATATGCCGGCGAGGCGGCACATCGGCCTTGGCGAACTGCCCGGTAACGGGCTTGCTGACTTTGCGGGGGTCGATCGCACCGTACGCCAACGCGACGGCCGGATAACCGTCACGCTCTTGTGAGCGCACCTGGGTAACCACGCACGGCCCAGCTTTAATGACGGTCACCGGGACGACCCGGTTGGCCTCATCGAAGACCTGAGTCATGCCGAGCTTCTCGCCCAGAATGCCCTTGATCTGCCTATCCATGATGCTTTTACGATCCTTACTATGGCTGGTGCGGTTATCTGCTGACGCACTGCGGCTCGGTGATGGGCGCTACAGCTTGATCTCGATGTCTACACCTGCGGGCAGATCAATCTGCATCAGTGACTCGACGGTTTTTTGGCTTGGGTTGAGAATGTCGATCAGCCGCTTATGCGTACGCATTTCGAAATGCTCTCGACTGTCTTTGTATTTGTGCGGGGAGCGAATAACACAGTATACGTTTTTCTCAGTCGGCAGCGGCACTGGACCAACGATCTTGGCCCCTGTGCGGGTAACCGTGTCGACGATCTTGCGCGCCGACGAATCGATGATCTCGTGGTCGTAGGCCTTGAGCCGAATGCGGATCTTAGGTTCCGCGGCGGTGGCTTGCCCAGTCATTGTGGCGTGCCCTGTCTCTTGAGTTACATGAATGGTGCTTCCTGGATGGTGTTTTCCGGTAGCCCGCAACCGGACTACCGGAAAACACCAGTGGTGCTATTTGATGATCTTCGTGACTCGGCCAGCGCCGACAGTACGGCTACCTTCTCGAATCGCAAACCGCAGGCCATCTTCCATCGCGATGGGTTGAATCAACGCCACCGTCATCTCGGTGTTGTCCCCAGGCATGACCATCTCGGTGCCCTCAGGAAGGGTCACCACACCGGTCACATCTGTGGTGCGGAAGTAGAACTGCGGACGGTAGTTGTTGAAGAAAGGCGTGTGTCGCCCGCCCTCGTCTTTGCTCAGGATGTACACCTGGGCAACGAAGTCGGTGTGCGGTGTCGTGGTGCCGGGCTTGATGACAACCTGACCACGCTCAACGTCCTCACGCTTGATTCCGCGAAGTAGTAGACCGACGTTCTCACCAGCGCGAGCCTCGTCAAGCAACTTACGGAACATTTCCACGCCGGTGACCGTAGTCTTGGTGCTACCTTCGCGGATGCCGACGATCTCGACCTCTTCGTTCACCTTGAGCACACCGCGCTCGGCGCGGCCCGTGACAACGGTGCCACGACCAGTGATGGTAAAGACATCCTCGATGGGCATGAGGAACGGCTTGTCGACATCACGATCAGGCTCGGGGACAGACTCGTCAACCGCAGCCATAAGCTCGATGATCTTCTCGCCCCACTCGGCGTCGCCCTCAAGCGCCTTGAGCGCCGAGACCCGCACCACCGGCGCATTGTCGCCATCGAACTCCTGTGAGCTCAGCAGCTCACGTACTTCCAGCTCGACAAGCTCGAGGATCTCCTCGTCGTCCACCATGTCAGCCTTGTTTAGCGCCACCAAGATGTAAGGCACACCCACCTGACGGGCAAGCAGCACGTGCTCACGAGTCTGTGGCATGGGACCGTCCGTGGCTGATACCACCAAGATGGCACCATCCATCTGGGCCGCGCCGGTGATCATGTTCTTGATGTAGTCGGCGTGACCTGGTGCGTCTACGTGGGCGTAGTGCCGCTTTTCGGTCTGGTACTCAACATGGGAAATGTTGATCGTGATACCACGAGCCTTTTCCTCCGGCGCCTTGTCGATCTGGTCAAAAGGCGTGAAAGGGTTAACGTCGGGGTACTTGTTGTGCAAGACCTTGGTGATAGCAGCCGTCAGTGTCGTTTTGCCATGGTCGACATGGCCGATGGTGCCGATGTTGACGTGCGGCTTGTCCCGCTGGAACTTCGCCTTCGCCATTATTTCCTCCTATTAACGTTGGTATGTACTCACTTAGAGGGCTACGCCCTCAAACCTCTGCTGGTTCAGGTCGCGCTATTCCCCTGTCGCCTTCTATGCCTATGGCTCGGCTTGGGCTCGCTCCGCGCCTCGCTTCGCTCGATGCTCACTCGCCCGTCGCCTTCGCAATAATCTCTTTCGCGACGTTGCCAGGAACCTCGGCATAGGAGTCAAACTGCATGGAGTAGCTGGCGCGCCCCTGGGTCTTGGACCGCAGATCGCCAACGTAACCAAACATCTCCGACAACGGCACAAGCGCTTTGACGACGCGCGCGCCGCTGCGTTCTTCCATAGCCTGGATAGTGCCGCGACGAGAGTTGAGGTCACCGATGACATCACCCATATTGTCTTCTGGGGTGGTGACCTCGACAGCCATCATCGGCTCGAGCAGCGCGGGACTAGCCTTACGGGCTGCATCCTTAAGTACCATCGAACCAGCAACTTTGAATGCCATTTCCGACGAGTCGACCTCATGGTACTGGCCGTCGATCAGCTCTAGCTTCACGCCAACCAGAGGATAGCCAGCTATTACACCGTACTGCATGGCGTCTCGGGCACCGGCATCCACCGAAGGAATGTACTCACGAGGGATACGACCGCCGGTAACTTTATTGTCGAACACGTACTCGGCACTGTCTGCTGCCTGCGGAATTGGCTCGATATTCACCTTGACTCGGGCGAACTGACCAGCACCACCGGTTTGCTTCTTGTGAGTGTAATCCACGTTTTCGACCCGCTTGCGGATCGTTTCGCGATAAGCCACCTGTGGCTTACCAACGTTGGCTTCCACTCGGAATTCACGCTTCATGCGGTCGACCAATACCTCAAGGTGCAACTCGCCCATGCCCTCGATGATCGTTTGACCGGTCTCGTGGTCATTGTGCACCTTGAAGGTGGGGTCTTCCTCCGCGAGCTTTTGAATTGCTATGCCGAGCTTTTCTTGGTCGCTCTTGGTCTTGGGCTCAATGGCCACCGAGATCACCGGCGCCGGGAACGTCATCGACTCCAGCACGATGGGGTGGTTGAAATCGCACAGCGTTTCACCCGTTGTGGTCTGCTTCAAGCCCGCGACAGCAACAATGTCTCCGGCGCCCACGCTTGGCAGCTCTTCGCGCTTGTTGGCATGCATTTGGTAAATCTTGCCGATGCGCTCCTTGCGGTCCTTGGTGGAGTTGAGGACCTGCGTGCCGTTGTCGAGTCGGCCAGAGTAGACACGAACGTAGGTGAGCTTGCCCAGATGCTGGTCGGTCTGGATCTTGAACGCTAGACCCGCGAATGGCTCAGACTCGTCGGCTTTACGCGACAGCGGTGTTTCACCGTCAACCGCGGTTCCTTCTACAGCAGCGATGTCGACCGGGCTAGGCAAGAAGTCGATCACCGCGTCAAGCATGGGCTGAACGCCCTTGTTCTTGAAAGCGGAACCGCACAGCACTGGATTGAGGTGCCCACCGATGGTGGCACGGCGAATACCGGCTTTAATCTCGGCAACGGACAGGGTCTCGCCGGCCAGGTATCGCTCCATGACAAAGTCGTCATTCTCGGCGAGTGTCTCCAGGAGCTGCTCGCGATATTCTTGCGCCTGATCTTTGAGCTCGACTGGGATCTCTTCGACGGTGTAATCGTCGCCTATAACTGTCTCGCCGCGCCACGTCAGCGCACGCATTTCGATCAGGTCCACCATGCCCAAGAAATCACCTTCGGCGCCAATTGGCAGATGTAGGACCAGCGTGGTAGCGGCTAACCGCTCCTTCATCATCTCGACACAGCGCATAAAATCCGCGCCGGTACGGTCGAGCTTGTTTACAAAGCACATCCGAGGAACGTTGTACTTGTCCGCTTGGCGCCAAACATTTTCAGTCTGCGGCTCTACGCCGGCAACGCCGTCATACACAGCGACGGCGCCATCGAGCACACGCAGCGAACGCTCCACCTCGACGGTGAAGTCCACGTGACCCGGGGTGTCAATGATGTTGATGGTGTGGTCTTTCCACTGACACTTAGTGGCGGCGGAAGTGATGGTGATTCCACGCTCTTGCTCTTGCTCCATCCAGTCCATGGTGGCTGCGCCATCGTGGACTTCACCAATTTTGTAGTTGATGCCGGTGTAGAACAGAATGCGCTCGGTCGTGGTCGTTTTGCCCGCGTCGATATGCGCCATGATCCCAATGTTGCGGACCCTAGCGAGGTCGGTGATGGGCCTATTAGCCACTGTCTTCTCCGTAATTTCCTGACCACCTGTATATAAATTTCTGCCGGCGTTCTCGTCACCTTGCGTACCCATTCCGCTGCGCTTCATTTTCGTACGCGGCGGCTCCTGCGGCCTTGGCAGATAATCTATATACAGGCGTTCCTTGCTTTCTCGGGTATTACCAGCGGACCGTACCTATGATTACCGCCGTTACCAGCGGTAATGTGCAAATGCTTTGTTGGCGTCGGCCATTTTGTGGGTGTCTTCACGCTTTTTGACCGCGGCGCCAAGGCCGTTGCTGGCATCGATGAGCTCGTTCATCAAACGTTCGGTCATGGTCTTCTCGCGACGCGCCCGAGCGAACTGGATCAGCCAACGCAGTCCCAGCGTGGTAGCCCGAACGGGGCGGACTTCCACCGGAACCTGGTATGTGGCGCCACCCACACGGCGACTACGCACTTCCAACGTCGGCTTAACGTTGTCCAATGCGCGCTTGAGCGTGGCCGCTGGATCGCTGCCGGTCTTCTCCAGGCAACCCTCCAACGCTTGGTACACGATGCGCTCAGCGAGCTGACGCTTCCCGCAAAGGAGGACTTTGTTGATCAGCTGAGTGACTAAAGGCGAGTTGTGTACAGGATCAGCAACGAGTGGACGCCTGACGGCTGGGCCTTTTCTAGGCATTGTCGCTTACCTACCCTTTCTCTTTCTTGGTGCCATAACGGCTGCGTGCTTGCTTGCGGCCTTTGACACCTTGAGTGTCCAGCGAGCCACGAATAATCTTGTACCGGACGCCGGGAAGATCCCTGACTCGACCTCCACGCACCAGCACGATGGAGTGCTCTTGCAGGTTGTGGCCTTCTCCGGGGATGTAAGCCGTTACCTCGATCTGGCTAGTAAGCCGGACGCGAGCAACCTTACGGAGCGCGGAGTTCGGCTTTTTAGGCGTAATGGTGTACACACGGGTACACACTCCACGGCGCTGTGGGCTGCTTTTTAGCGCTGCAGTCTTCGCCTTGGAGCGCTTATTTACGCGGCCCTTACGGACCAACTGCTGAATCGTGGGCACTTAAAGCTTCCTTGTCGTGTGCTGTTCGTCTACTTCTTTGCCAGGTGTTGCTGAAAGTCATATCGGTGGTCAACCATGCGCTACGGGGTACGATCTGCGGGGCCCCTCGGCCCCCGCGGTCGGGCGTGTCGTAGCCGCTTCACCAAAAATTTGATGATTCTATACCGGCCCAACGCGATGCACTCAGCAGTTAACTGAGCGATCCCAAGAACCAGTGAGGCTTCCTTGGCGCGAAGCACACCACAGATCTGCTCTGGTGTTTCTCGCTACCACGGATGTGACGACCAAACAGTCGCCACTCAAATCATGGGAAACCATAAGCAAGCTTAGATACCCATCGCTTTGAGGCACGTTTAGTAAGAGTACCGACTCCCCAATGACCGATCAAAACGGCCCCCACCTCAAGCAGCAGCTACTACTTAAGGGCAGGCATCACGGCACGCGACTGCTGCCCAGCCAGCGTCTGATGCCGCGGTCACGGCCTCCCACTATAGCTTTACTCCGGTGAAGCTATTTTAGGCCCACCAGCCATCACAGCCAGCTTAGGGTGAGTAGTAACTCCCAGGAGGTCAGAGCTGTTATGCCAGCTAGGCCGGGCACTGTCGCCCTAGTTACCTCTGAGCGGTTAAGCGAAAGGGGATGGAACGACACTGACACACCGTTAGTGCGGACCGCGCTTGAACAGCGCGGAATTCACGCTCAGCTCGTGCCGTGGCACGAGGATGTTGACTGGTCCTCGTATGCGCTTGCCGTCCTGCGATCCCCATGGGACATGTTTTTGGGGCACCTCAACGAATTCTTTGACTGGCTCGAGCAGGCCGAAAAACAGACCCTGGTGCTTAACGCACCGTCTGTGGTACGCCGCGTACTGGACAAACACTATCTCCAAGATCTCGCGGCAGCCAAGGTGCCGGTGATCCCCACCGCCTTCGTCGAGCTCGGGCAATCACCTAAATTTCCCGACGTTGAATTCGTCGTGAAACCCGTTATTTCGGGTGGAGCGTCAAACTCGGCTCGGTATCGGCCAGACGACGTTGTGGCGGCGACTACGCACGTAAAGTATTTGCACGAACAAGGCGTTGCCGCCATGGTGCAGCTATACATGTCCTCAATTGACAGTGAAGGCGAACGGGCCTTGATGTTCTTTAACGATGTCTATGACCATGCCATTGTTAAACAGGCCATCCTCGCTCCAGGTGAGAGCTTCGAGGTGGTTCGCAAACTCCATCCCGGACCGCGCGCATACGAACCCACGAAGGCCGAGCAATCGGTGGCCCGCGCTGCGCTGGAAGTCATGAGTAACGAGGGAGAGCTGCTCTCGGGACGTGTGGACATGGTTGCCGATTCAAACAACAATCCCGCGATCATGGAGCTGGAGCTGATTGCACCTACCCTTTTTCTCACGCATGACGACGGTGCGGTAGAGCGTTTCGCGGACGCTATTTGCCGACGACTCCCTTGAGGAATCAGCCTCTGGAAAGTCACCGTTTCGGTCGTAGCTAACGCTGCGATCAAGCGCTGCGCGACGTCGCGGTGACGCCCTTCTAGGCGTAAGTTGTGTTCATGAATCCTGTGACTTTGGATGTTGTGCTTCTCCTTCCGGCACACCTTCGCCAGAAAGCCGTCGAGTGCAGTGAATTACTCGCGAAACGCATGGCGGAGCAGGGGTCGCTTTCGCGTTTCCAGCTCGGTAAGCCCTACCACGGAGGAAGCACTGACCACTGCGAGCCTCACGTCTCGCTCTTTATGCTCAGCGTCGATGAGACCGAAGTGCACCGCGTGACTCAGACCATAGGGCACCTTGCCACCAAACTACCGACTCTTTCAGTTGATGGACATGAGTACCGGCACAACCCATACGGCGCTCCCGAGCTTTACTTCAGAAAAACCCCGCAGTGGCGAAATGTGCAACGCGCAATCATCAGCAACGTTGAACCGCTTCGACGAGGGCGCTTACGTGACACCGATCCCTCCGGGGCTCGCATCCGCGATGTGATAGAGAACTTGTCGGAAGAGGATCCCCAACGACACCAGCTGCTCAAGTACGGCTACGACGAAATAGCCGAGGATTCAACCGGCGACCAGGACCGCTTTAACCCTCACATCACATTGGCATGGCCACGTGATCCTGACAGACGAGTCTCTTTCGATGGCTTGCCCCTTCCGCAGGTATTCAGCGGGCACCTGACCGGGCTTGCCGTGTTCGGCATGAGCGCATACGGCACCTGTACGAAGAGCTACGGCTCTTTTCGGCTTGTCTGAGCCGAAAAGCTGAGCAGTTTATTCCGAGATGAAGCGCGTCTTAGCGTCTCATCTCTGGATTGGTTACGCGGCGTTCAACATCTCTACAGGTGGTTGATCGTGCCGCATGGCTTGGGCAAGATCGTAGTTAGCCTGCAGAGTGATCCAGAAGCGAGCCGTGCTGACGCCCGCATGTTCAAGTCGGATGGCGAAATCGGGACTGATACCCGCTTTGCCATTCAGCACACGTGAGAGCGCGACCCGCGACATGCTCCATCGTTGGGCTGCTTGGGTCACGGTGAGCCCCAGCGGCGCTAGTACGTCTTCGTGCAACAGCTGGCCCGGATGGGGATGGTTCTTTATCATCGCTGCGCCTTTCAGTGGTAATCCACATAATAAGTATTGACCGGAAATCGGTGGTGGATGCAGCCATGCAACTCAGCCGTCTACTGGTACGGCTTGCGCGATGCACACCTGGTCGCGGCCTTGGGTTTTGGCTTGATAGAGGGCCCGATCGGCAGCCGCAATCAACACCGTACTTTCGCCACCGGCCGCGCTAGCCACACCCGCTGAAACGGTAATTCGCAAACCTTCAGCGAATTGAGTGAGATCAAGCTCGCTAATCCACCCTCGCAACCGCTCCGCAATCGTCGCGGCGCCCTCGGCCGAAATGCCCGGAAGCAGCACAGCGAACTCCTCTCCGCCCACCCGTGCGGCCAGGTCGCTGGCTCGGCAATGCCGAGCCAGCTCGGCGGCAACCGCCGCTAACACGTGATCCCCGACGACATGACTGTAAGAATCGTTGATCTGCTTGAAAAAGTCCAAATCCAGCAGGATTAAACTGACATTTTCCTTGGTCAATTCGGCTTGCACCAGCAGACGGGTGAGTGCGGCATCAAAATGCCGCCGGTTGGCTAGCCCGGTGAGAGCGTCGGTGTGTGCCAACCGCTCCATCGCGCGGCGCTCCCCGGCCAACCGACGGTTCACCCTGGAGAGCCGGTGCAGCCGCGCACCCGCCTCTTCGGAGACTTCTGAACGGCGTTCTGCCTCAAAACGTGCCACCGCGATTTGATCCTCACGGTCACCCACTCGGTCGCGTAGCCGGAGCTCAGCCTCCAGCAGCCGTTTGTGCATCGCCAGCGCCGCCGTGAGGTCCCCAGAAAGTTCATGAGCTTGGACCAGCAGGCGCAGCACCTCCACCATGTCGTAGGTGAGATCCCACTGCTCGTGTAGCGCCAACGCTCGCTGCAAATGCGTAATGGCCTGGCCCACCGCACCCGTAGCCAGATACGCCATACCGGCATAGTGCAGCGCACTCACTGAGCGATAATCTAGATCCAGCGCGCCAGCCAAACGCAGCCCATGTTCGGCCACGATAATGGCTTCGTTATAGCGGCCCAGCCAGCACAGCGGTAGCACCTGTGTCGCTAGCGCCACCGGCTCGCGCGCTACATCGCCGGACTGCATGGCGCCTTCATAGGCGCGGCGCAGACTACGCAAAGAGGCCGCAAACGCCGAACGTGCCTGTGCCCCACGTCCCAGCCCAGCCGCACGAACGCCAATCTTGCCGTGCACCTCGCCAAGGTGAACCAGCGCAATACCCTCGCCAAGGCGATCGTTGGACTCCTCGGCTAAAGTGCGTGCTCGCTCCAGCAGCGCTAAAGCTTCATCAAGTCGATCGACGAGAAACTGGTTATCTCCTAACGCGCTGAGTGCCCACGACTGGCCACTGAGTTCTTCGGTATGAACGAAGCCGCTCAGCGCGCGTTCTAGATGCACTGTTGCGCCACCCGGATCGCCCAGGTACTCCAGTGCTACCCCGATGAAGTGGTCGCACCAGGCGACTCCGACTGTGTCGGCCAAACCTAGCGAACGAGCCCGCGCGTCACACAGCTCTTCATACGTTGCTCTAGGTCCCAACGTGTGCAGCCACGCCTGTGCATGCACTCGCATCGCAGTCGCTAGCAACGCGGGGTCGTCACTGCCGCGGGCAGCGGCGAGGCCTTCATCGGCCACCGCACCTGCCGCGCGCGGATCCGCTCCGGCTAGCCAGGTACCTAAGACCAGTAAGGCGCGGATCCGATCCGTCTCGGAGGTCGCGCCCTTGACCTGGTCTCGCAGCGTCTTAGTCAGTGTGACGTTTCGCACCGCTTGGCTCCTCCTAGGTTATCGGCGCTCAACATAGCTGACCGCTCGTTTCCCAGCCTATGCCCGCGTTGCTCCGTGTGGACGTAACCCGTCCAGTCAGTTCGGCATGACGACCCAGTAGCGGCATAGAAGAGAACCCAACCAGTGACGACAATGCTCAGTCGGACGCGCCTGGAAAGCGGTAGCGTCCAACGACGCAACAGTGCGCCGCCCGCGGCAGCGGCAACAAAACGGGGAAGTCGGACCACAGGCGTGATTAGGGCCAGCAGCCACATAGGGATACCGACGCCAGGCGCGGTTACCGCGGCGATCTTGTAAGGAATACCCGTCACGCTAGCCTTGATTAACACAGTCAACAGTAAACATTCAGCTGAGCTGACTTGCGGTATTGGCTTGATCGCCGGTCAGCGCTGTGGCCTACGGTGCTGCGTGGTTGGTCGGTGGTGTCGCGCGTCAGGACTATGTGGCAGGGAGGTTAGTTGTTGATCTAGCTCCTTGAAAGTGATGCTCCAGCCGGGCCAACTTCCCGGCCAACACCTCGTTGGTCTCCATCAGCTCCCGTGCGCTGACCCGCCTGCGCAGTGATCTGCTGGTCCTGCTCGGTGATCTGCCCGGCCTGACGGTGCACGACCACGATCAGCTCATCGCGCGACATCTCCTCCGGCCCGGACACAGGAAGATCAAACCGCAACCCCGACGATCACACCGCCACCGACACCCCGACGGCAACACCAAACAGCACCACCCCAGGTCAAGCGCAGGGCTGAATGTTGACAACTCATGCTCGGCAAGTTAACGTCCGCATGGTGTCGTCGTCCACTCGCCCGGCGGTGGTGGTCCTGACGCACCATCTGCCGTGGCCGGCTCGCAGCGGCGGTCGCGTCCGCGAGGCTCAGCTCCTGCAACGGCTTTCCGGGCGCTTCAATATCGAGGTCGTGGCCGTGTCCAAGGTGCCCGAATTCGACTGTCGCCACGTCGAGGACGCAACTCGTCATGGCGTGCGCGCCCGAATCTTCGCTACCCAGGCCATGGAACACAACCATGTTGGCCCACTCACCCGGCGGCATGCCGCACCAGCAGCGCGCGACTACTTGGCCCACCGCCTTCGGCAACCAGCGATGGTCGTGCATGTGGAAGGCCATTACCTGCTTGGGCTGATACCGGAGCGGGTTCGGCCTGCAGTGCTGTTGGTCGAACAGAACATCGAGTCCGCGCTGTTCGAGCAGCGAGCGGCGCAGTGCCCGGCACCAGCCGAGCGCGCCACCCTGCTCGGGGAGGGCGCACGCACACGCAGCGACGAGCTGACCGCGTGGCGCCAGGTACGCATCGTCGGGGCGGTCACCACCGAGGACGCGGATGCGATCAGCACCGCGGTTCCCGATGCGGACGTGCGGTGCCTACCCAATGGCGCTGACCACCTCGTTACGGAATTGGGCACGCTGGATGCAGCCCTCGGTGAGTCGGCCCGCCTGTTGTTCATCTCTAGCCTGGGATACGAGCCGAATCTGCACGCCGCCCGGCTACTTCTCTCGGAGATCTTTCCCCAGATTCTGAGCCGCTGCCCCGACGCGACCCTAGCGATCGTGGGGGCTGATCCACCTGCATGGTTGGTGAAGGCCGGTCACCGTGACCCCCGAGTGACCGTGACGGGCTGGGTCCCCGACGTGGCTCCCTGGCTCGACGCAGCCCACGTGGTGGTATGCCCGCTGGTTGTAGGTGGAGGGGTCAAGGTCAAAGTCCTCGAAGCACTCGCCCGCGGCTGCGCGGTTGTCGCGACCCCGATTGCACTGCAAGGTTTGCGGCATCTACCACCCGATGCCGTGGTGGAATGCGATGATGCGCCCGCCATCGCCGAAGCCTGCGCCCGCCTCCTCATCTGTCGACAGGAAAGGGATCGGCAGCGCTCCCGCGCCGTCCACGCCGCCCGTCATCTGCCCTCATGGGATGTGGCGGCAGACGTACTGGCCAACACCTGGAGCGAACTCGCCGGCATCATCGCATCGGGCGCTGAGCTGGCGTGACCCCGCGACGCCAACTCCCGCCAGCTCACCGTCAACAACCCCAACGCTACGGAGGTCAGCGCAGCGGCCACCGTGCGGTGTTAGCGCTCACCCCGGCTCGATCAAGCCACGCGGCGACAGAGTTGCAGTAATGCCTGAAACGGGGCTTGATGCTATAGATAGACGGCATACGGGTTCTAGTGTCACGTAATCGATTGCATTGCTCTGTGTGAAGTGTTCTGGTGTTGGGGTTCTTCAGCGTACGGCGATATCGATTACACAACACTAGACGTCACAAGTCGGATCAGGTCCCTAATCTCAAACCCTATGGTCCGCATAGCTGGCTACGCCGAAATAGCAAGAACTCTTGCCGACTTCATCAGCGACGCATACGCACCTCCCCAGAATCTCCCCGCTCAACGCAAACAACCGCGGAGCTTGTAGCTTATTCACGGGCACGCACCTGCAACGCCTGCGTGCTGAAAACACAGGGAAGATCGGCACTATCCCACAGAGGTTTCAGCTGCAACAGATGGAGTAGGCCGCTCGAGTACGGTCAAAGTGACAGCAGCGAAAACGAGAAGTCCACCAATCGCCACGACTAAACCCGGCACTTCCCCATAGAAGAGTAGGCCTAAAAGCGGCGCGAAACCGATCTCAGTACTGAGTAAGATTGTTCCGACGTTGAGATCGAAGTGGCCAAAACCGTACAGCGAGAGGTATCCCACGCAGACTAAACCAATAGCGAATGCAAGCGCGACGAGCAGCGGCCCGATAATGTTCATCGGCTTGTCACCCTCGACGTGGATGAGGCGCTCAGCTGTTAAAAGCGCGATCAGCAACGCGACAAACGCACCCACGCCGTACTGAATCATGGACACAGTGCTGCGGTCAGCTCCTTTCAGAGACTTACGCAGACCGTTGACGATGCCCTCACATACCCCGGCGGCAAGACCAGCCCACGCCCCAACGCCAAACACAACGAACGATCCGGCGTACACACCCAAACCCACAAGCGCGGTTATGATCGCCGCTGCCTTCAGCAGCGTCATGGGCTCACCCCACACAAGTGTTCCGATAATCAACGAGGTGATGATCCCTCCGGCGGGGCCTGTTTCACTAACGGTGTTTCGGGCGGTTTGGTTAGTAGTTTTCGGCGGTCGGCCAGCGGTCGGCGAAGGTGA
>QHCE01000017.1 GCA_003243955.1 Acidimicrobiales bacterium
GCACAAGCAGCTCCGCCTAGTCACGATCACGGAGCTATTGTCGGTAATGCGCGGCAGCGCAGGCTCACCGCACGCTTGAGATATTGAAGGGACGAGTGTGAGATCTATCGGCCGGATACTGGCCTTCGGAAAAAGTTTATGGCGGTATTACGTCGTTATCGGCGTGGTGAGTGTGCTCACCGCCGCTTTAGAACTCACCCCGCCACTGTTGACCAAAGTCGCTACCGACCAGATCGTGGAACTTGTTCAGCACAAACCCTCCCAGCTAGCAATTGTGGTATGGGCCGTTATTGGAATACTCCTCGCTGGAGCCTTCGTTGCCGTGTTGAGCAACATCGCTGGATACCTCGGCGACGTTATGTCATCTAGATTACGAAAAATTCTCAGCGCAGGCTATTTCCGTCACCTTCTCACGTTGCCGCAGACTTATTTCGACAATGAACTAACCGGAACCCTTATCAACAGGTTGAATCGTTCTATCACAAACGTTTCAGAATTCATGAAGATGCTCAGCAACATGCTCATGAGTTGGCTACTGACGACAGTTCTCACCATCGGCGTCATTACTTTCTTCAGTTGGCAACTCGGGCTCATTGTCTTTGCTATCTACCCCGTCTTTTTCTTCATGACTTTAAAGACCAGTAAAAGATGGATGGTGTATGAAAAGGAAAAGAATTTCCACACCGATGTCGCGAGTGGAAGATTCGCTGAGGCGGTCTCGCAGGTCAAGGTCGTCAAGTCTTTCATGCGAGAATCTACCGAACTGAGGTTTTTCAACCGGCATCTCACGTCCTATGTTGACCAGACATACCCTCAGGCTCGGGTCTGGCATGTCCAAGATGTTTACCGGAGATTAGTGCTGGAACTCGCATTTTTCGCCATGGTTTTCTACACCATCTACCAGACCTATCACAGTCGTTTCAGCATCGGAGAGATGGTGATGCTGCTGCAATTTATCATCGGGCTGCGCCTTCCCCTCAGCGCGCTGTCGTTCATCGTGGATCAAACCCAGCAGGCCGTAGCAGGTAGTAAAGACTTCTTCGAGGCAATGGAACTGGAGGCCGAAGAAGCTGACACGCACCGCGACAAACACCTTCACGTGACGGAAGGAAAAATTGAGTTCCAGGACGTCTCTTTCCGATATAGCGAAGGCAAGGACGTGTTGAAAAATATCTCCTTCACCGTCGAGCCTCGCGCAAAATTCGCTCCAGTTGGGGAGAGCGGAGGTGGAAAAACGACACTCACCAACCTCCTCATGCGCTTATACACTCCACAATCAGGCTCGATCCTTATCGACGGGCAAGACATCAACCGGGTATCGCAGAAGTCAGTTCGGGAAAACATTGGTGTCGTATTTCAAGAGGCCGAGCTGTTCTCCGGAACTATCCAAGAAAATATTGCCTACGGAAATCCGGAAGCGAGCGAAGAGGCTGTAGTAGCTGCCGCGCAGGCAGCCAACGCTCACGACTTCATCACACAATTTTCCAACGGCTACTCGACCCAGATTGGGGAACGAGGAATCAAGCTCTCCGGCGGTCAAAGACAACGCATAGCTATTGCTCGGGCCGTGTTGAAAGACGCCCCAATTCTCATTCTCGACGAGGCGACAAACGCGTTGGACTCCCGTTCTGAGGCGCTCGTGCAAGACGCCCTGGAACGCTTGATGTTCGGACGCACGACGATCGTCATCGCCCACCGGCTAAGCACTATCGGAGGCGTCGATCAAATCATCACCCTCCGGGGAGGGACCATAGACGAAGCCGGACCACCATCGCAGCTAGCCGCCACAGACGGCGTCTACGCACAGCTGCTCGCGCTGCAAGACGCAAGCTTGGAACGCCAGCAATCAGAGCTGGAAAAATACGGCATCGCCATCGGAGAGCGGTAGTTTCGAGTAACTGAACGACAAACTTCGTTGGGTCAGGCCATAACGACCTGACCCAACGAAGTTACCGGTCATCAATAATTCTTTCTAGGATAAGCGCACTGTCGCTCCGCTGGAGAAAGCCGAGTCGTGCAACTCAAGCTTAGTCAGCTTCTTATCCGAAGGTATGTCAAAAACTACGATCCCGGTCAGTTCATTACCTGGGTTGATATCCTTGAGAAAAGTTTCTCCGGCTTCATTGGCGTATAGCGATGCGGCACTGTCGGCCTGGTACTTATCGCCGGCGGCGTTAAAGGCGCGCTGATTTGAAGCATCGAAGATACGAGCTTCCTGCCCGATGTTCTTGACCCTTAGGGTAACGAAACAGAACTGCCCCTGGGCCTTCTGATTCAGATACTGGCTCCCCACGCGATCTTTGCCGCATTCCACCTTCTGCGCCGTGAACTCAAATTTTCCATCTCTAGCCGCTTCATTCGTACTTACCGATTTATCGCTAGAGGTACCTGTTGCACTACCGGTTTTGGAGTCGGAGCCTGCCCCTAGGAACGTCAAGCTACCCAGTCCGCAACAAGCCAGCAGAATTACGCCCGTAATTACACCTCCGATGATCCAACCCACTTTGGTCCTGCTCCGTTTTAGCGGTATGGACTCCGCCGGCATAGGGGGCTGCTGAGGTTGCTGATGGTGTCCTGCAGAGTCATAGGAAGGAGTTGTCACGGTATTCACCTCTCGCGGGTTAGGAATCGTATATTTAGCGCGAGAATGACCAGATTTGTTACACAAGAGTCGGTTGACGTGCTTTCGAGCTACATCTGAAGACTCCGGCGGCCGCGCATCTAGGCCAAGTTGTCCAGTAACTGAACCTCGTGACCAGTCACACGAGCTCTACGCGGTTTGATCGCCTCAGTCAACAGGTGGTTTCATCCAGGCCATCATGTCACGCAGACCAGCACCAACCGACTCGATTTGGTGGTCTGACTGCTCGGCGCGCAGCTTGGCGAATGTAGGCCGGCCGCTGTCTTCCTCGGCAATGAGTTCGCGGGTGAAGGTGCCGTCCTGGATTTCGGCTAGGATACGCTTCATTTCCGCCCGGGTTTCATCAGTGATGATACGGGGACCCCGTGTGAGGCCGCCGAATTCCGCGGTGTCTGACACCGAGTACCACATACGCGACAGGCCGCCCTCATACATGAGGTCCACGATGAGCTTCACTTCGTGCAGGCACTCAAAGTAGGCTGCTTCGGGCTGGTAACCAGCGTCCACGAGCGTCTGGAAACCAGCGCGGATGAGTTCACTGAGACCGCCGCAGAGCACGACTTGCTCACCGAACAGGTCGGTCTCAGCCTCCTCTTTGAACGTGGTCTTGATCACCCCGGCCCGGGTGCCACCAATCGCCTTGGCGTAGGAGAGCGCCAACTGGAGCGCGATACCCGAAGCGTCTTGCTCCACCGCAACCAGGCAGGGAACGCCTTTCCCATCGGAGAACTGACGGCGCACCAGGTGTCCGGGGCCTTTGGGCGCGATCATCGCTACATCCACATTAGCCGGGGGCTTGATCAGGCCGTAACGGATGTTGAGGCCGTGTCCAAACAGTAGCGCCTTGTTTACTGAACTACCCGTTGACAGATGAGGCTCAATCGCTTCGGTATACACCGTGCGTTGCACAGTGTCGGGCGTGAGCACCATGATCACGTCGGCTTCCGCGCTGGCCTGCGCGGGAGTCATGACACGTAAACCTTGAGCTTCGGCTTTACCGCGGCTCTTGGAGCCTTCAGGAAGGCCGACTCGGACATCTACCCCAGAATCGCGAAGGCTTAAGGCATGGGCGTGGCCCTGGCTTCCGTAACCAAGTACCGCCACCTTTCGGGCTTGGATAAACCCAAGATCTGCATCGGAGTCAGAAAAAATTTCGGCTGGCATGAATCTTTACTTCCTATCTTAAGGGACGTTTTCCTCGAAAACGTCCAGAATTTGGTGTGACTAGGGACGTTTTCAGGGAAAAAGACGGATGGGACGAGAGCCTCGGCTAATTGCTACGACACCAGACTGCACCAGCTCGCAAATATCGAACGGTTCTAGTAGGCGACACAAGGCGGCGAGCTTATGACCATCCCCAGTGGCCTCGATGGTCAGCGCATCTGGCGCCACATCTACCACCTTGGCTCGGAACAACCCAACCGCTTCCAACACCTGGGACCGCGCCGCGCCCTCGACTCGCACCTTCACCAGCAGCAATTGACGCTGCACCGACGCATGCGGATCCAGCTGCACAATTTTGATCACGTTCACTAACTTGTTCAGCTGCTTGGTGACCTGCTCAAGTGGACGATGCTCGCAATTGACCACGATCGTGATCCGCGAAATATCTGGATGCTCGGTTTCGCCGACGGCCAAGGAGTCAATGTTGAACGAGCGTCGAGAGAACAAACTCGCGACTCTCGCGAGCACCCCAGGCTTGTTCTCGACCAGGACCGACAACGTGTGCCGCTGTGCCGCTCGCGAGTCGATCGGTACAGGTCGCACAATCGCCGGCGCAGACGCGACGGAGGCTGGGGCCGCCAACTCGGAGGCTGTGGATACAGTCATTTAGAACTCATCCTCATCAAATTCAGGACGCACACCACGTGCAGCCATGATCTCGTCATTACCCGTTCCGGGGGCCACCATCGGCCAGACCAACGCGTCCTTTCCCACCACAAAATCGACTACCACAGGCTGGTCATTGATGTGCATCGCTTTATCAATCGTGGCGTCCACCTCAGACTCGGCCTCACATCGCAAACCAACACAGCCCAACGCCTCCGCGAGCTTTACAAAATCGGGTATCCGATTCACGGTGCCAAGATCGGTGTTGGAATAGCGTTTGTCATAAAATAGGGTCTGCCATTGCCGCACCATGCCCAAGTTGCCGTTGTTGATTATGGCCACCTTGATCGGAATGTTCTCAATCGCACAGGTAGCAAGCTCCTGATTGGTCATCTGGAAGCAGCCATCGCCGTCGATTGCCCAGACGGTGGCTTCGGGGCAACCCAGCTTGGCACCCATGGCCGCCGGCACAGCGTAGCCCATAGTGCCGAGGCCGCCGGAGTTCAACCAGGTGTAGGGCTTCTCGTATCGGATGAATTGGCTAGCCCACATTTGGTGCTGGCCCACTCCAGCCGTGTAAATCGTGTCCGGCCCGGCGATCGCCCCCAGTCGGGAAATCACATACTGCGGCGCCATCGTTCCGTCGGTGTGCGGCTCCCAACCCAATGGATAGGTCTCGCGCAGTTTGTTCAGCTGCCGCCACCACCCCTCTAGCCGCGCTACGGAGGCCGCTCCAGAACTGTCTGGCTGATCAGCCAGAGCGGCTAGCAGCGCAATGATCACCTGCTGGGCATCGCCCACGATGGGAACATCAGCCCGGCGATTCTTGGAGATTTCAGCTGGATCAATGTCGGCGTGCACCACAGTTGCGTTCGGCGCGAAGCTATCGAGCTTGCCGGTGACGCGGTCATCGAAACGGGTGCCCAACGCCACAATCAGATCGGCGCGCTGCAGGGCAGACACCGCGGAGACGGTGCCATGCATCCCTGGCATCCCCAGATGCTGCGGATGGCTGTCTGGAAACGCTCCCCGAGCCATCAGCGTGGTCACCACCGGCGCGCCGGTAAGCTCCGCCAACTGCCGCAACTGAGTGACGGCCCGCGCTTTGAGCACGCCACCGCCCACATACAGCACTGGTCGACTGGCCTGACTCAGCAGCTGCGCCGCTTGCGCGATCTGCTTGCCGTTCGGCACCACTATGGGGTGATAGCCGGGTAGGTCCAGACTGGGCGGCCACGCGAAGGTCGTGCTGCTCTGCAGCACATCCTTGGGGAGGTCGATCAGCACCGGTCCGGGGCGGCCTGAGGAGGCAAGGTGAAACGCCTCAGCAACGGTACGCGGAATGTCCTCGGCTGACTGCACCAAGAAATTGTGCTTAGTAATCGGCATGGTGATGCCACAAATGTCGGCTTCCTGGAAAGCGTCAGTACCAATGAGGCTAGTGGGAGTCTGACCCGTAATGGCCACCATAGGCACTGAGTCCATGTGCGCATCCGCGATAGGTGTGACCAAGTTCGTGGCTCCCGGACCGGAGGTCGCCATGCACACTCCGACCTTTCCAGTGGCCTGTGCATAACCGGTAGCCGCATGGCCAGCACCTTGCTCGTGACGCACCAAGATATGCCGCAGGTTTGCATCAAACAGCGGGTCATATACCGGAAGGATCGCGCCGCCAGGAATGCCGAATACCGCTTCTACGCCGACAGCTTCCAAAGAAGCGACCAGACAAGCGGCGCCGGTGGTTCGCCTACTTTCAAGCAAGGTATCCGTTGCAGTCATTCCAAGCACCTTTTCTCAATAAAAAAGCCCCCGTGCAATAAGCACGTGGGCTAGCGCGTCTCCGGATCGGCTGACGCGCTACATGAGTACGAGAATCTGTGAGCTATACACAGTTAGAAACCCTAGGTCCTAGGCGGTGCTCAGTCAAACCAGTGAGACTGGTGTCTCACCCTTTGGACGAATTGCAATCGGAAACGGTCAGTGACTCGGTGTTCCAACTCCGCTACGTGTAGCGCTAGCGTGAGAGCATGACGCTCCAGATCGCACCTGACGCGGCACTTCGGGCCGACATTCGACGAGTCGGGGACCTACTGGGTCACACACTCACCCGGCAAGTTGGTCCGCAGCTGTTGGATCTGGTCGAACAGGTGCGTCGGCTAGCCCGAGAGGATTCCGCTGCGACCGCGGCGCTGTTGGAGAGTCTACCCACCGCGGACGCGATTCGGCTGGTTCGCGCGTTCTCCACATTCTTTATCCTGGCCAACGTTGCCGAGCAAGTGGACCGTGGGCGTAGCTTTCAGGCAAGCCGGAAGAGCGAAGGCGACGGACTACGCGACGTTGCGCGGCACATCGCGGCCGCCGTCGACGGCGGGACGATCAGCTCGGCCGACGTTGCCGATGCCGCCGCAAAACTCGCAGTTCGTCCCGTCTTCACCGCGCACCCCACCGAAGCAGCTCGACGCTCGGCGCTTACCAAGCTGCGCAGCATTGCCGATCTGCTGGCTAGCGGCGATCGCAGCCTTGGTGCCCAGCATCGACTCGCCGAGCTCATCGACCTGCTGTGGCAGACCGATGAGCTACGCGCTCAACGCCCCGAGCCAACCGATGAAGCACGCAACGCCGTCTATTACCTCACCGACCTCTACACACATACCGCTTCGGCCGTACTGGACGAACTGCGGGAGGTGCTAGCCGAGTTTGGCACGGCCCCGCCTACCGACACCGCATCGCTGAGCTTTGGTACCTGGATCGGTGGAGACCGAGACGGAAATCCCACCGTCACGCCCCAAGCCACGCTCGAGGTGCTCAACCTGGCCCATGAGTACGGACTTCGTGCCGCGGAAGCGCATGTCGACGAGCTCATTGCCGAACTGTCGATCTCAGACCAGATAACTCCCATCAGCCAGGAGTTAGCCGACAGCATCGCTACCGACCTGGCCGCGCTACCCGAACTGAACTCGCGGCACTTACGGGTTCACGCCCATGAACCGTATCGGCTCAAACTGCGGGCAATACGCGCGAAACTTGGCAATACGCGGGCCCGACTTGTCGCCGGTGCACCGCACGATCGGCGACGGGACTACCTGGACGCTAACGGCGTGATTGCCGACCTCACCCTGATGCGCGAGTCACTGAGTGGTCGCACCGGCGCCCTCATCGCGGAGGGGAAACTCGCCCAGTTCGAGCGGCTACTGCGTAGTTTTGGGCTCGGACTTGCTGTCATGGATGTGCGTGAACATGCCGCAGCCCACCACGGCGCGTTAGCGCAGCTCTTCGACTCCTTAGGCGAGTTGCCCGTGCCATATGCCCAACTCACGCCGCGGGACCGCACCAAACTGCTGATCGCGGAGCTGGACGGCCGCCGCCCACTGGCATCAGCTCAGCCGCGTCTTGATGCGGCCGGCATGCGCACGCTGGATACGTTCACCGCCATCGTAGACGCGCATAAACGCTTCGGCGCCGGCATCATCGAGTCCTACATCATCTCCATGACTCGCGGCGTGGACGATGTGCTTGCCGCCATCGTGCTCGCCCGCGAGGCAGGGCTGATCGAGATGGCGGATGCGCAACGCCCAGCGCGCGCCAGCATCGGCTTCGTGCCCTTACTGGAAGAGGTTAACGAGCTGCGCAAAGCCGGGAAGCTACTGCACGAACTGCTCGATATCGGCTCCTATCGCGCGCTCGTAGCGGCACGCGGGAATGTACAGGAGGTGATGCTGGGGTACTCCGACTCCAATAAAGACGCCGGGATCGCCGCCTCACAGTGGCAGATTCATCAGGCTCAGCAGCAACTGCATGACGTCGCGGCTGCGCACGGAATTACGCTACGGCTGTTCCACGGTCGCGGCGGAACGATCGGTCGCGGCGGCGGCCCCACCTATGACGCAATCCTGGCGCAACCACCAGGCACGTTAGATGGCGCGATGAAGCTCACCGAGCAGGGCGAGGTGATCTCTGACAAGTATTCCCTGCCGGTGTTGGCCAGACACAACCTTGAACTCACCGTAGCGGCCGTGCTGCGCTCTACGGTGCTGGACCGCGCACCCAGCAGCATCACAGCCGCGCTGCAAGGACCCTGGGCAGATGTGATGGAGACTGTGGCTAGCGCAGCCCGGCACAACTATCGACAACTCATTGAAGACCCACAGCTATCCGATTACTTCTGGTCAGTCACACCCACCGAGCTGATAGGCGCCCTCAACCTCGGTTCCCGGCCATCCAAACGGCCCGACGCAGCGGCCGGCCTGGGCGGCTTACGGGCCATTCCATGGGTGTTCGGCTGGACCCAGACCCGTCACATTGTGCCTGGGTGGTACGGCGTTGGCACCGGTCTTGCCGCCGCGCGTGAAGCCGGTCACGCGGACGCTTTGCTGCGTATGCATCGAGATTGGCGATTCTTCGCTACGTTCATCTCCAATGTGGAAATGACTCTGGCCAAGACTGACCTGGACGTAGCGGCGCACTACGTCGATCGCCTGGTACCGCAGCAGCAAAAACACATTTTCGAACTGATCCAGCAGGAGCACCACCGTACGGTCTCTCAGCTGCTCTGGGTCACTGGCCAAAGCGCGTTGCTGGAGAGGCAACCTGGGCTAGCCCGCACGCTCAACGTCCGCTCGCGGTATTTGCTGCCGCTACACCACGTTCAGGTGGACCTACTGGCGCGATACCGGGCAGAGCAGGGCCGGGCTGACGGTGAATCAGCTCAGGCGCATGACAGTGAGCTGCTGCGGGCGCTACTTCTTTCGGCAAACGGCATTGCCGCTGGAATGCGCAACACCGGTTAGTTACAACCAGCTAGCTGCCCAGGCTGAACTTTTGGGCCTGGTCGACTCAACCGTGTAGGTAAAACTCGCTGCGAATACGGCGCTATGCACCCAAACCGGCCACACCTCGACCTGCGTGCCGATAGCTTTACCAGCAGCCACTCAGCACATGGCAATTCGCATATCAACCGTCATCCCTAGATTCGGGGCAGCTTCTCGCCGAAAGAAAATTTGGCGAAGCTGCCCCGAATGCTGTGCACACCAGCGATGATGAACGCGATGCTAGACCGCCACATCTATGGGGTGCTCTTCCAGGAGCACGATCGAGCACGAGGTAGACACCGACGTCACGGTTACCCAACTCCAACGGGGTCCATCGTTGGGGTCTACTCGTATCGAGACGACCTCATGCTGCGCCCCTGCATAGTGCAACGTGACGGCAACGACTGGGAGCCGTTGGAACACAAGCTCATACTGAGTTCGGTGTTCCAACGCAAAGCGGGTGTCCAAGAGCCGGTAGAAGATTTCGCCGAGCTGCATACCGAGCTACGCCGGATGTTCGGCAAACCGAAGTTTCCACTGCGTGATGACCCGACACATGGGCTGCGTTACCCGCTTGTCCTCCTCGTTCCCACTGCCCATTGCGCAGTGGTGGGGTGGAGACCGCACAGCCGTCCCGGCCGCTGTCTGGGATACATTCCAGCGTTCAGCGATCAATGCCACCTGTTAACAACCGAGTTCGACGCCTTAGGAGAGGCACCCACATTGGGCAAGCTTGGGCAGCTCGTGGCTGAGCACGCCGACGAGCTGAACGAGGCTTTCCCTTCCGTCAAACCGTGCCGCGTAGATCAGCTCAGCGCGCCGGACCGACTCCGCGCGTTCACCGGATTTGGGCCGCTAGCTCCAGCGCTGGTACCCCGGTTGGGCATCGCCGAACCACCCAAACCCGTCCCGCCGCGGCGAACTTCGAGATGGGGCTTTCGGCCACCGACCAGTCACCGAGGCCGTGGGTTATAGCGGGGCGGCTGGATTCCGGACCAGTATCCTAGTGCCAGGAATCGCCTCCGCAAGCTCGGCTATATCACCCGGATCAGAGGTAAACACGATGGCTGAATCGCGGACTGGGAGACAACAATTCTGGACGTGGATCGACGAGCACAGCTGTTCATGACGCCGGATGAGTTCGAGCAGCTAGTCGCTCAGGCTGTCCAAAGGTTTAACCTACGCGCGGTCTTCGATCGCCGGTATGTCCATCTGACGTGTCACGCTGGAGGTGCCCCGGAGGAGCCGGGAAAGGGTATTCGTCTCCAACGACCCCGGGCCGAGAGGCAGACCCTCTACCTTGTTCAACACGGCATTCGCACGCATGACTCCGACCTCATTAAGCTGTTCGATCGTCTCAGGCGGGACTGGAGCGGCTTTGTCAGCCGACCCGTGCGAGCCACCAATATTGTCTTCGGAGGCTCCGAATCTAGCCGCGACCTGGCCTCACTGCGGGAGCGCTCGCGCTATACGACGCTGGATGGCAGTGGCGTCAGGAGGGCGTGGCAAACATAGAATTCCAGCCCGATGAAACCGCGGGATACCCGCCGATATTACCGTTCCTTTAGAGCATGTTTTACGCGAGATATCGGCCAAGTTTCACGGCGGCTAAGCAATAGAGAATCAGAAACAATAATCCGTGAAAGCTGTGTAACGTTGAATTCAAACAACATGCAAGGTTACAGGATCACCAAGTACAATCCCTCGTATTTTGGTGCTGGCGGCGCATACTTAAAGGATGAATGGACGTCCATCTCTGACATTGGAAAAGTTTTTGCCGGTGAAATACTCACTTTGGCCGAATATCAGAGAGTCGAGGATGCTTATATCGCGGCAGTTAAAATCTTTCTAGATACTGCTGGAGTTTATAGTCTTCAGGTGCTTAGCGTGGAAACTCGTGAGGATACACCGCCGCGATGGAGACTCGAAGAGGGTCAACATGTATCGCTACAGAAAACCATAGAAATCTGCCGCGAAATGCTTCAAGAGGGGCCAATTTGGTGCCGTCTCGAAAACGGAGAAAACTCTTATGTGCACATTGGCTATGACTACTACATGTACATAGGGGTGAGTATTAAAGCCGACCTGCGTAAAGCCGTTGACTCAGTCAAGAAGCTAGGATTGTTTGTTGAGGAAAACAGGCTGTCGCCATACCACATTTCCTAAAAGTATTGCTGGAGCGCTACATACAGGAGGTCAGTAAGCCAGAACCCTCAGGCGGCGGCGGCTACGTGGCGGCAACGGCCGGCGGCCCTTCCACCCAGAGCCTAAACAGGTGTAAGACCTCGCCTAAGTTAAGTGGTCCGCAATGGGCCTCGAAAAAGTCGCCCTTGCGTGACACCTCATACCAGTCGTGACCGCTGCGGTGGCTCGATTCATGCTCCAGCATTTTGTCAGCCAGGAGGGTACCGGTCAATTCGATGCGCACCCACCAACCTGGGTTGTCGAGCGTACTAATGCTGACACCGTAGCCATGCTCCCAGTCTCCGTCACACTGAGTTGCATACCAAGCTTGAAGCCAGGTAAACACGCCCGGAGCATGGTCGTCATAGGAGTCCCACATCGGTAGGTAACGGCGCTCAACCACGAGGCCGAATGCTAGCACCATAACTTTGCGGGCAAGCGGGAGCCGACAGTTCGGCACTCAACAGCCACTCCTCGCCACCGGAGACCGAGCCAGATCCCGTACGTACAGTTCTACGAAAAAGGGTTATGGTTGCTTACTCGTCGCGTTGAAGGCGAGTGGTAAAACACATTAAGGAGATTTCACGATGCTCACCGGCCCCCGCGTCCGCAACGCGCTCATCTTGCTTGTGATCGCTGTTCTCGCACCTATGTTCATCCCCAGTGTTGTTGCCGCAGATAACCGACCGGTCTCGACCGCAACAAGCAGCTCGGATGTTGGGACCTTTACCGTAAGCGGCGAGGTCGCAACCCCGCTCACATTGAACGCCCACGACCTCCGGCGAGGCTACCGCGGCCATAGTGCAACATCCCATTTCATCCCCGGCTGCGTGACCCAAGGCCACGTGTACCGCGGGGCATTGCTTACCGAGGTACTGGCCACAGCCGGCCCGAAGTTCGATCCCGCGATCAAGAGCGCCAAGCTGCGTTACGCGGTTCTTGTCAGTGCCAGCGATGGCTACCAGGCCGTACTGTCCTGGGGCGAAATTGACCCTGATTTTGCCAATACTCAAGTGCTGCTGGCATATGAACAAGACGGCGCGCTACTCCCCCGTCCTCACCTTATTGTGCCAAGTGACAAGCAAGGCGGACGATACGTCTGCAACATAACCAGCCTTAACCTGCTGCAGATCAAGCCATGACGGGATGATCTGATCCAGAAATGACACGCCTATGAAGATGGTTGGCGCGGCCACGTCCACGCTGTCGCATGCCACTAGTGGGTAAGAGCGGAATCGGTGACTCGCCGCAGATCAGGCTTCGGGTGCCAGCGCATCTTCGAGATCTCGCTGAAGATCGTGCGCGGCATGAGCACACCACTGTGTCAGAGATCGCACGCGACGCGCTGGAGCGGGCACTCAGCCCGCAGCGTCGCGAGGAGCGCGTACAAAGCGAGCTGCACCGCGCCCTATTGGCGAAGCTGATAAGTGACTACGACGGAGTACGCAAGCTCGCGCGTGGCTCGACGAATGGGACGAGCTGCTCGACGGACCACCCAAGCCGCTCGTTTCAGTGGCGCTTAACTAAGCGAACAGCTTAAGTCTCCTATGCCGAGTCGCCGTACGGGCCGAGGAACCGCTCACCGTTGAAATGAATGAGGTGCGTAGGATTGTCGGCGCACCAGGCTTCCGTCTCCCATGCGATCTGAGCTAGGTACTTTCGCATGATCGCCCGGCTTGGAAAACAAGAGACCAGGACGAGGCCAGCCGATGAACCAGAAAACAGCACAATCAACTCTCGGTATCGTTTCGCGTCGACGGGACCATGCGACGCGGTGGCTTCCAAAAGCACAAGCCAGTTCTTTGCGGGAAGATAGACCACAAGATCAGGCATCTTGCCGTGCTCGTCTACCTCGACTCCCAGCGCGCCGAGAGCACCTTTGTCGAAGACTGACCATTTATTGTCCGCATCTCCAACGTACAAGACCACCCCACCGGGCGTGAAGTAGCCGCAGAAATCCTCAACCATCTGCTTGATCAGGACGTTCTGGCCTCCAGGGCTAAGCACAAGAGGAGACCCATTCGGAAGAGTTACAGAGATACGATTCATCTCGCGGGCGGCTTCATACTGAGCCCGCAATCCGGGCACATCTTGACAGTAAATCTGTAGGAGAGTGTCGAATGTGGGTCCGCCGAAGGCTCGGATGACCTCAGTGGCGCGGGGATGGACTTGATAGCACCACTTAGGCGAGTTGACGGGACGGTGGGGATCGTCAGGGTTTTGTTGCACCAACATAGCGTCGGAGAACTGGTGAAGAGTAAATCTGCGAATCGTTTCGCGAGTGTTCGCGGCGTACTCCACGTCGTAGCAGTCTCTGATCCAATCCATGATGGCACGGGTACCGAGCATCGGGCTCTTGGCTTCGCTCCACTTATCTTCTGAGCGGACATGCAGCAGAGCTAACAGGACCAAAGCAGACCGGTCATTGGAACGCTCAGCATCGAAGCCTATGCATTCCAAGAGAAATCGGGCTTCCTCAACCCGTTCATACCTAGCCTCGTTCACTGGGCCATCTCCAGTCGGATCATCGACTCCACCAAACGGTCCACGCGAGCTTGATCAGGCAGCATTCGCGGTGCCGAACCGCTCATCCGAGACAACGAATCAAAGGACGGGAAGCGTAAAGTCCGCAGATCAGTGGCGTTGACCTGAGTGTGGCCTGAGAAAGTGCGAAAGAATCGGTCCACGATAGTACTGTTCAGCCAGATGCTCAGCCCCCGTGCGATTTCTCGGCTCAAGCCGTTACCGTGATCGTGGAAGACATTGAGGTGGTTTTCGACGGCAACGGGAGAGTCTCCGTTCACTTCGGGGTCCCACACAGCAGCTACGATACGTCGCGTCTCCTCCTTAGCCGAGAAGCGCTTAACGAGGACATAGCAACCAGGTGGAACAAGTGCCTTGTGATCGGATTCTTCCCTGATCGCGAACCCCTGCGCCTTGCCGATTGCACGCGGCCAATCGACTACACCTTGTTGTAGATTCCCCGGGTAGATCAAGGGTGCGCACTCATCGTCGGGTTCGTCCCGAAGCTTTTCATGTGCACGAAAGTCCACGACGCGACCGGTGGAGACCTTCAGGTTCAGGTCATCCAATGTAGCTGGCATCGAGGCCATGGTGTCTGCCGCAAGGATATCTTCAGCGCCGAGGGCAAGGCGGAGGAATTGATGTCGATCATCGCGGTTGATTAAGGCTTCGTAGGGCACTACATGCTCGATGGCATCGTCAGTGTGTCCGTTGCTGACACTGATTCTCACCTTGCTTCGCTCGCCACCTTTGGTGCCTGACAGCACGATGTTCTCCTGAAGGACACCTGTGTCTGAGAAAACGGTGGACCGTGACTCAAATGTGTGAACTCGGTTCAGAGCGATAGTTCGGAGCAGAAACTTGCGGAACTGTTCGAAGTAGGGACCATTTGCAAACGATCGTGGCGTGATGGTTACGAGTTCACCGCCTTCATTGAGGGCGTCAGCGCCTAGCGTGAGGAAAGCCGCATACAAATTCGGGCAGTCCACTCCGTAGGAGATTAAGGCATGGCGATACGCTGAGTTGGCTGGCAGCTTGGCATATGGCGGATTTATGACAACCAGGTCGTAAAAATCCTCCGACAATGCATCCCAGCCAGTCCGACTGTCGATGAAGTCCTCGGCTTTAATGTCGACAGTGAGATCACAACCGAATCGCTCTGCCCATTGCACGCACTCTTGCGCTGCATCGTGCAGCATTGGCAATATCGATTCATCCAGCTCTACGGCAGTGACGTGTATCGACTGAGCTGCCCTATCGGTGACAAGCCTGTAAATCATCGCCGCCATCAGCATGCCTGAGCCAGCGCCTGGGTCCAGAACACGGAGTGATCTGCTCTTTGGCAGACGTGGCATCGCCGCGATCAACTCGGCGGCCCGCCGTGGTGTGAAGTATTGACCGAATCGCGCTTGTGTCGAGGTGTTGAGGCTCGCAATAGCCCGGACGCGCAACGCCTCTATGCGGTCCAGGAGGTCAACTTCCGCATGGACGGCTGTAGCTACTTCAGGGCGAATCACGCTTGCGACTCTAGCGTTGCCCACCGACGATCTGCATGCGGCGCGGATCGTCAGAACGACTCATCTGTCGTCCAATCAAAGCGGCATCAGCCAAGATCGGCCGCCGCACCTTTGCGCATCCTGAACTCGAACAGTTCCTCCGCCGGCTATCCAGTGCAAGTCACCATGTACTAAACGAAAATCTCACACGTTGAAGCGGAAGTCCACGACGTCGCCGTCGGCCATCACGTAGTCTTTACCTTCCATCCGGACTTTGCCCCGGGATTTGGCTTCGGCCATGGAGCCGGCGCTCATCAGCTCGTCGAAAGAAACAATCTCAGCCTTGATGAAACCGCGCTGGAAATCAGAGTGGATCACTCCGGCGGCCTGCGGCGCGGTAGCACCTCCAGGGATGGTCCAGGCCCGGGTCTCCTTAGGCCCAGCCGTCAGATATGTCTGCAATCCCAGCGTAGAGAAACCGACTCGGATCAGCTGATGTAGGCCAGGCTCTGACTGGCCGATGGATTCCAGCAGCTCGCGGGCCTCTTCTTCGGGCAGTTCGATAAGTTCGGCCTCAATTTTGGCGTCCAAGAAGATCGCCTCGGCGGGGGAGACCAGTTCTCGCAGCTCGGTTAGAAACGCGTCATTGCCCAGCTCGTCCTCGTCGACGTTGAACACGTACAGGAACGGCTTCGCGGTGAGCAGATGCAGCTCGGCCAGCGGTGCAAGGTCTATGCCCGCGGCGGCGGCCCCCGCATACAGTGTGGTACCGCCGTTGAGCAGCTCACGCGCGGCCTGCCCGGCCGCCACGGCCGCGGCACGATCCTTGACAATACGGGCTTCCTTTTCCCAACGCGGCAGAACTTTATCCAGCGTCTGCAGGTCTGCCAGAATCAGCTCGGTATTGATCGTCTCAATGTCGTCTGCTGGGGAAACCTTGCCGTCCACGTGCACCACGTTGGGGTCGGCGAACGCTCGAATAACCTGGCAGATGGCGCTTGCCTCGCGGATGTTAGCCAGGAAGGCGTTTCCCCGCCCCTGCCCGGTGCTGGCACCTTTCACCAGACCGGCAATGTCGACAAAGCTCACCGTGGCCGGCACCAGTTTTGCCGACGCGTGCAGTTGAGCGAGCTCACCAAGTCGCGGATCGGGTACCCCCACCACACCCACGTTTGGTTCGATAGTCGCAAACGGATAGTTCGCCGCCAACACATCATTCTTGGTCAGCGCGTTAAAGAGCGTAGATTTGCCGACGTTGGGGAGACCGACGATCCCGATAGTGAGTGCCACAATGCAAGAGTCTAGTGAGCGGCTACTCACCCGGCGCCCGGTGCTCTACCTATCCAAACCTATCCAAACCCATCCAAACAAGCCACCTATACCGAACACTCTCGCTGGTCTATTTATGGAAACATTCAAGAACTGATATGAGGAGCTGCTGTGGTCGATGTGCAACGCACCTTCACCGTGAACCAACCGCTCGATGTGGTGCGCGACTACCTCAAGGATTTCACCCGAGCCCAAGACTGGGATCCCGGCACGGTGTCGTGCATCCGGATCGACGAGGGGCCCATTCGGGTCGGCTCCAACTGGCACAACGTCTCCGAGCTCAGGGGCAGAAAGACTGAGCTGGCCTATCGGCTGGTCAGGCTTGAGCCGCAGCGGCTCACATTCGTCGGGAAGAACAAAACGGCGACCTCCACCGACGACATCACACTCAGGGCTATCGGCGAAAGCACTTCAGTCACCTATCACGCCCACATCGTGTTCCACGGGATCGCGAAGCTCGCCGACCCATTCTTCAAGCGCGTGTTCGAGAAACTGGCTGGCGAAACTGTTGAGGGCATCACGCGAGAAGTTGCCGCGTTGCCGCGTTGAATCAGCGGCGCTGCCGACGACGGCAGGTGTATGTCACCACAGCCGGCCAGACAGCCTGAGCTCCGGCGGCGACTCGCTCAGCCAGGCCGATGTAAACATCGGTGCTAAGCGAAACAGCGAACCAGACCAGCAGCCCGAAAAGCAGTGCAGCTGCCGTAACGCACACCGCCGGCCGCAGTCCCCACGACTCAGTATCGGCTCGCCTGGCAAACAACGGCCAGAAGGCTAGTGCCAGGAACGCTCCGCTGGCCACACCGGAGTGCGCCGCGGACGGACCAACGGCCGGCAGTGGAATAGCGGCGACGGCACAGGTAGCCACACCACCGGCAGCGAGCAATAGTCGGCCCGATACCGCGGCTTCCCGCAAACCCCACGCTGTGAGTAGATAGCAGACACCGACCACGGCGAGCGCCGCCGTCATAAGCCAGCGATTCGGTCCGCCACTAGCGGCAAGGGCGCTGATGGTGTCGGTCACTTGGTTGAAGCTGCCCGGCCGGATCCCGGCCGCGAGGGTCCATCCGCCGATCAGCAACACTGGCGCCGCGACAGCCGGTAGTAGCGTCCAATCGGACGTAGACCCCATCGTTGAGGTGTGAGTGGTAGCTCCGCTGGCCTTCCGCGGGCCGGCGGTCACCGCTGTCCGAGCTGGGTATGCCGGAAGCAATCGACGGTATGGTCATTGACCATTCCACACGCTTGCATGTGGGCGTAACAGATCGTTGGACCTAAAAAACCAAAGCCTCGGCGCTCGAGATCCTTGCTGAACTCATGCGCTTGATCGGATGTGGCCGGCACCTCTTCGATGCGACTCCACGTGTTGGAAATAGGGGAACCGCCGATGAACTGCCACTGGTATGCGCTGAACGAGCCGAACTCTTGCTGCACGGCCAGGAACTGGCGGGCGTTGGTGACGGCGGCACGGATCTTTTGCCGATTGCGAACAATGCCGCTGTCTTGCAGCAACCTGGCGATATCGGCCTCAGTGTATGCGGCGACGGCCGCTGGATCGAAATCAGCAAACGCAGCGCGGTAGCCGGCTCGTTTACGTAGAATCGTGAGCCACGAGAGACCGGCCTGCGCGCTTTCCAGCACCAAAAACTCAAAAAGCACCCGATCGTCGTAGACCGGGGTACCCCATTCGGTGTCGTGGTAGCGCTCGTAGAGTGCATTTCCCGGTTCTACCCAGGCGCAGCGGGTTGGCATGATGGAAACTGTACGACGGGCAACGTTCACGCGGGCACCGCAAGGCCGATCAGCAAGCCGATCAATATGATCAACATAGGAGACGCAAAATTAATGAGTGACGACGCTGAACTCCGAGCACTGCGTACAGCCGTGGGCGCCCAACCGGACTCGGTGGATCTCCGGTTGCGGCTGGCGACCGCTCTGGCAAGCCGCGATCACCACAGCGAGGCGCTCGAACACTGCACGGCCGCGTTGGGTCGCGATCCTGGAAACAGCCAGGCCGTTACGCTACTGCAGCAGATCAGCGCAGCCTTAGCAGAACCAGCTAAGCCAAAGACCGGTAAGCAGAACTTCGATTGGTCCGCCGCCGAAAGTGAGGTATCCCACCTGATCGAGCCGGCGTTTGTGCAGGACTTTGAGCCCGACCCGGTGATCGAAGGCGCCGAACGTCCCACCCTCCGGCTAGCTGATGTCGGAGGCATGGCCGAAGTCAAGCAACGGCTGGAGCTGGCCTTGCTGGGCCCGTTGCGCAACCCGGAGCTAGCCAAAGCGTTCGGTAAAAGCGTCCGCGGCGGGCTCCTGCTCTACGGGCCTCCCGGATGCGGGAAAACGTTCATCGCCAGAGCGGTGGCCGGAGAACTGGGCGCCAGCTTCTACGCCATCGGGATAGCCGACGTGCTGGACATGTGGATCGGCAACAGTGAACGTAACCTCAAGGAAATTTTTGCCGCGGCCCGCCGCAACGCCCCATGCGTGTTGTTCTTCGACGAAATGGACGCGCTCGGGCAAAAACGCTCGCAGCTGCGCAACTCCAGCGGTATGCGCAACACAGTGAATCAGCTACTCAACGAGCTCGACTCGGTCGGCAACAACAACGAAGGCGTCTTTACTCTTGCCGCGACCAATCATCCGTGGGATGTCGACGTGGCGCTGCGGCGACCCGGACGCTTCGACCGCATGTTGCTGGTCCTACCGCCCGACCCGCCGGCCCGGGAAGTGATCCTCCGGTACCACCTGAAGGATCGCCCGCTGTCCGGCATCAACCTAGACGTACTGGTGCGCGCCACCGAGGACTTCTCCGGGGCCGATCTTGCGCACCTGTGTGAGTCAGCTACCGAGCAGGCAATGGCAGATTCGATCCGCACGGGGACCGTGCGCCCGATCGGTATGCCCGACTTCACCACGGTGCTGCGCGAGGTCAAGCCCAGCACGGGTCCGTGGTTCACTACCGCCCGCAATGTTGCCATGTTCGCCAACTCCGACGGTAGCTATGACGACCTGCTCAAGTACTTCAAGGCCAGCAAGAAATGACCACAGCGCCAGATGCGGTTGTGCGGCGCGTCCAACTCCTGCGCACTGTTGGCCGCCTGGAAGAGGCCGAAAGCATCGCGCGACAAGCGGTGGCTGAGCATCCACAGGATGCGGAGTTGCTATCGGTGCTGGCGTCTGTGCTCTACGAAGCGGACCGGGATGCCGAAGCCCTGGCCGCGGCCGAGGCGGCCGTCTCACAAGAACCCTCGGCCGAGTATGCGCATCGTGTTCGCGCGTTATCATTGGCGGGGTTGGGCCGACATTCCGAGGCGTTAGATGCCGCCGATGCAGTGATCGAACTATGCCCACATTCATCTAGTTCGTTCGTGTGCCGGGCCGCGGTGTTGTGGAAAGCTGGCGACTATTCGGGCGCGCTCATCGCTAACCGCGAGGTGATTTCGTTGGCACCAGACATCGTCGACGGGTATCTAAATCTGACCCAGGTTTATCGTCGGCTCGGTGATGCCAGCGGCGCGAATACCGCCGCGCAACAGGCTTTAGCACTGGAACCAGACAATAGTTTGGCGCTCTACATGCGCGCGGTATTGAACGTAGAAGCCGCCGAACACGATGCAGCGCTGACTGGACTTGCCGATGCCGGTGAGCTGGAGCCACGACGTGGCGCCCAGGTGCTCACTGGACTCGCGCATGTGGCATGGGGTACCACCATTTCCCGGTGGATCGTCGTTGTTGCCGCCGCCGTTCCGACCATGATCACCGCGCTGATCGTGAGGTGGGGCGAGTGGCTTACACCCAGTAACGCGGTCAGAACGGTCGCAATCATCATGCTGCTGCTGGGTGCCTCCTTGTTCAGCGGGCTGTGGCGCCCACTGCGTGGGCAAACACCACTATTTGAGGGGCTGCGAAGTGACCGCTGGCTGCAAATATCCACTGGTTTGCTGCTTATCGGAATTGCCATTCACATAGCGGTGGCCGTTAGCGGCATAGGCTTGCTGAGCTTCGGGATCATTCCGCTGGTTGCGGTCGCGTTGGGCGTAGCAGTGGCCGGCTATTATGCACTGGAACCTTTAACTATGGGTCGGCCTCGGCGTAGTCAATAGGGGCAGCTCACCTTCACCGTTTTCAGGCGCCTGGGCCGTGGTGCGGCCGCTTCGAAACGACGGCCGAATGCCGCCAGCATTCGAGGTTGACTATCAAAAAATTGGCTACTGGAGTGGGCGCCGCCGAGCGACTCGCAGCTCGTATAGGTAGCGTTTGGTAATCGTCCCGTCATACTTCTGGTCAATGAGCTGGCTGATGCTGGCGAATAGGCCCTGCCGCTGTTGCTTTGGCAAAGCTCGATGGTTGCCGAGGATCCGCTTGCTGACATCGACAAGCCTCGAGAATCAGTACGAATTGCCGTACTATAGCTGTATGGCTAATGTAGTGACCACAGGCGAGGCCCGTGACGCTCTCCATCAAATCGCCAAGCGATTCGACGACGGTGCAGGTGAGCCGGTATATTTCGGCTCACATCGCCGAGCGCAGGGCGTTATCGTACCCGTCGACGTATGGGAGAAGCTGCTTGAGCAGGTCGAAGATGAGCTCGATATCGGCCTCGCCCGCCATCGCCTCGCGGGTGACGACGGCAGACGGCTAACCCGCACCGAGATCAACGGGGTCTTTGACCAGCTCCGTACCGGTCGAAGCAAGTGAACGCTGGCGAGAAGCCGACCTCTCAATACGCACTTAACTTTTAGTCTGGGTATCGCCACCGACCTAGCGCAACTAAATGCGATCGAGCCGACCGCGCTCGACGCGGCCGAGGCGATTCTCGATGACCTTGCACATGGACGAGTGATTGGCAAGCTGCTCGGTGATAGGGACGTCAGCGGTGACCTCACTGGTCTCGCTCGAGTGAAATTCGACATAGCTAACCAGCGGCCGCTGCGGTTCCGTGTCATCTATCGCCAAGTCAATGAGAAGACACGCGACGTTGTGGCTATCGGTTTACGCGAGGAGCACGCCATCTACCGCATAGCGGCACAGCGAATCGCCCATAAGGTCCGGAGCTTCGAAGCTGACCCAAGAACTGCGGCTCAGCCCTCGGCGCCCAAGTTCCACGATCGGGCTTGGACCCAGTCCGCCAAGCTATGCCAGCCGACCTCGGGGTATGTACGACGCAGACCCGCGATGTCTACTTCGAGGCCAACCTTGGCAAAATACCGGAACATCGCGGCGAGATCGGAAGAGTGAGCCTCGGCGTACTCGATAGGAAACTGCTGGAAAGCTACCTCGCGACCGCAGACGACACCAAGGATGGTGGCGATTTCCTCACCAGTCCGCTCGTCAGAGGCAATGTCGATTCGCTGTCCAGTGAATTCGTCTGGGCGGCTTAGCACGAGTGCGGCGAACGCGCCAATGTCTTGCTCGGGAATCAAGGCAAGTGGCTTATCGGCAGGCATGGGGCGGCCGAAAACACCACTGCCCAGCCCTTGCAACGTCCATTCTTCCGTGTACTGGTCCATGAAGGCGGCTGGGGCGATGACGGTCCATGGCACGCCGAGGGCCGCAAGGTGCTGCTCAAGGCGGCGCTTGCTATCGAAATGTGGAATACCCGTGTCGCGGTCGGCGTTGGCGGCGGAGGTAAAGACGATGTGCTCGACGACTCCGGTAGCAGCTGCGGCATCAAGCATCGCGACGCCTTGGCGAACCTCATCAGTAACGTCGGTCTCAAAAGGTGTGGTCATGGCGAACAGGCTGGTTGCGCCGCCGAGTGCGGCGCGCAGCGAGGCTGGGTCGGTGTAGTCGGCGTAGACGACCTCCGCGCCGCATCTGCGCAGCTTGTCGGCGGCGGGTGAACTAAGGCTACGAGTGAGCGCACGAACGGAGCAATTGCCGCCACGTAGCAGCGCACGAGCGGTTGCCTCACCTTGTGCACCTGTAGCGCCAGAAACGGCGATGGTTCGTTCGGTATCGTTTACCTGTGTCACACAGCGACCGTATCACATACTATCTGTGTCACGCAGCTAATTATTGGGAGGCGCCGTGCAGCGCAACGAACAGCTCAGTCAACTAGAAGTTGAGTCCCGGCGATATGTCGCAGCCTACGTGCTGTTCAACCAGGCCGTCGCCGACCGGGTCGGCCTGCACCCTACTGATTTGCAGTGCGTCAGCCTGCTCACCATCGAGCCAGCTCCACTCACCACCGGCCACATTGCGGAGCTGACCGGTCTCACCAGCGGCTCGGTCAGCCGGCTCGTCGACCGTCTTGAGCGCGCCGGTTATGTGACTCGACAACGCGACCTCCACGATCGACGGCGAGTCCTCGTTTACCCGGTTCCCGAAGCCATCCAGCGCCTCAGCGCGGTTTGGGAAAACCTCAACGAGGCATGGACGAAATTGTTCGCCGACTATACAGAGGCCGAGCTAAGCCTCCTGTTCCGGCACATGCAGCGCACGGCGGAACTCAGCCAAGCCCAGGTGCAACGGCTGCGCCAAGTGGATCACGACCCGCAATAAGGCTAGTACTGAGCTGTTCATTACTTAAACTGATAGTTATTGGCAATCTCCGTGTTAGAACAAAGTTGAGTAGTGGTTGTCGAGGAGGACGCCGAAATGAGCATGGACTATTACCACACCCTCATCGCGGTAGCAGACGACTGCCCGGTCGCTGAGAGCGTAGTGCCGGAAAGCCATACCGGGAAGAAGACTGTCGCGGTGCTGCAGTACGAACTGCTCGCCGGCAGCCCACATGTCTATTCACAAGAAGACGTGCTGTTCGAGGCCTGGCTGCGACGACAGGATATACCGGAGGCGTCCGAGGCTGAAGTTGCTCAGTTGCGCAAGGAGTTCTTCGCCAAACCGCAGCCGTGCCTGCGGGCCTCCCCGCTGCCAAAGAAGTACGGCTGGGGATTTTCGTTTGACGAAAGGGGCACCGTGGCGCTGTGCCCGATGGAATCCGCGGAGTACCAACAACTACTCGCCGACGACACAGTGAAGGTGCATCAGGCGCTGCGGTCCAGCCGGGGCTAAGCAGACTCACAACTACCTGACTACGATCCTCCCCGCGGCTAGAACCGCGTCATTGAATGCCTGCTCTCGACTGAATCAGGCTTGCGTCCATTGCCCCTGTGTGTAGAGAACAACAGTTCCGCCGTGCACGCCGACGTAACGACGCGCTTCCAGTTCGCTAGGCAACGGATAGTAGGTACTATTGAGATACACTGCGTAAGGCAGCTGTGGCATCACATATATCTGCGGCAGCGGCTGGCTGTAGTGAACGGTGGTCACCTTTCGGGCTCGCATCGCGTTCACTGCGGCTATGATCCAGAAAAACCCCCATAATCCACCTGTGAACAACGTCATTACCAGGTGAAACAGGTGACTAGTTTTACGCGGGGCATAGGTGGTCGAATAGCCGCTCATATTTCATCTCCCCCAAACGATGCTTGCGTTTAGACTAACGGCTCAGCAGGGCGCTCGGACGTAATCCACAACCTGCGGTCAGATCCACAGCCGGCCGACAGAGGTTTAAGATGTACGGCTTTACCTGTCCACTCCGCTACTTCCATTGTTGAGGCCGACGAAAAGTCACCGTGCGTGCAACATCGATTACTGAGTCTGGAAGTAGAGACTGGCGGATCTTGTCATGGCCGAGCATGAAGTTGCCAGGAACCAGCGAGCGGATCTCGAATGAAGACCGGCCTGGTGGAAAAACCGAGAGGATTCCTAGCTGGGGAGCGATAGCGCGGACGGCCCGGATTGCCGGACAGAGATCACTGTCAGCCGAGAGAATCAGGCTGAGGTCATGGTCTCCGCTAGCCGCGTCGGCAACGAGCGACACTGCCATATTGACATCGGTTTCCTTCTCTTCATACGACGTCCAGCTACTCCCACAGGTGAAACAACGCTTACGTTTTGCCTGATACCTACCCATCACGACGTCGAGCAGCGATCCGGATTGAGCATGCAGCGCATCTACATAGGTTTGCTGGCGCAGAAGCGCTTGCTCATCATCGAGGATCATGGCTGTGAAGTACCGAACGGCGACGATGTTGTCTCGCGGCCGGAGCTTTCGAACCAGCTTCACTAAATCGAGCCAGAGGTAGCGGCGGCCGAACCGCTCGTGTAGACCGTGATAGAGATTGAAGCCATCAATGTAGGCAATTGTTCGAGTGGTCGCAGGGGCTGCGCGCTCGACCTCTGCGGGTGTACTATGTATGGAGTACCCCGCCGGCATGTTCCGGCCCGACGGCCCCTTCGGGGGCCGTCTTGTTGTATCTAGGCTTATTAATGTTCGTCACGCGGGACATCATCTAGCTCGGGTCTTACACTTCCTGGCCCCGCCGCTGCGTCACCACAATGGTCACGTCCGATTTCCGCTAGCGCTCGGGTGGCAGACCCGGCACGATGGACACCGTGCTCCCCACCAAAGACGCCTGCTACCGCGCAGTCGCTAGCCGCGATTCCCGGTTTGACGGCTGGTTCTACACCGGTGTCACCTCCACCGGCATCTACTGCCGCCCCAGTTGCCCGGCAATCACACCACGCCGCAAGAACGTCACGTTCTTCTCCACCGCTGCCGGCGCCCAACAGGCCGGGTTTCGCGCTTGTCTGCGCTGCCGTCCCGACGCCGCGCCCGGCTCACCCGAGTGGAACTACCGCACCGATCTGGTTGGCCGAGCAATGCGACTGATCGGTGATGGCGTAGTGGATCGCAGCGGAGTGGACGGCCTCGCCCAACGACTCGGCTACTCGGTACGCCACGTGCACCGCACGCTAGGCGACGAACTCGGAGTCGGACCGCTGGCGCTGGCGCGCGCGCAGCGAGCGCAGACTGCCCGCACATTGATCGAGTCCAGCGAGCTATCGTTTTCCGAGGTCGCATTCGCGTCCGGCTTTGCCAGTATTCGCCAATTCAACGAAACGATAAAAGAGATCTACGTGAGCACCCCCTCGCAACTCCGCGAGCGAGCCCAGACAGCCCCAGCGATAGACCACACCGCGCCTCGATCGGCCCCTTCGGCAGCCGTTTCCACGTCGCAGCAGACTTTGATTCCGGTGACGCTCCGGCTTGCGTTTCGAGCACCGCTAGCTTCCAATGAGCTCTGGACATTCCTCGCTGCACGCGCAATCATCGGAATCGAGCACGGCAACACTGCGGTCTACCGGCGCGCGCTGCAACTACCGCACGGCATCGGGCTGATCGAACTGAAAAAACCCGATGCCGAACAAAGCTACGTCTGGTGCACGCTTTCGTTGGCCGATCTGCGCGACCTCACCACCGCGGTGCGGCGCTGTCGCCGGCTACTGGACCTAGATGCCGATCCAGTAGCCGTAGCGCAGACACTCAGTAGCGACCCCGGCTTCGTCGCCGCGCTGCGTCGCGCACCCGGGCTACGCCTTCCGGGGGCCTGTGACCCCGCGGAGTACGCGATCCGCGCCGTCATCGGCCAACAAATCTCAGTCGCCGCGGCCAGGACCGTCACGGCGCGCATCTGCGCTCGCTATGGCGCGCCGCTAGCACACCCCGACACTGAACTTACCCACATGTTCCCCACACCCGAAACACTCGTCGAAGCCGACCCTGCCGACCTACCCATGCCGCTCGCGCGCAAGCGAACGCTACGCACGCTTTGCGCTGCTCTCGCCGACGGCACGATCGCGCTGGATGTGGGGAGTGATCCAGCGCAGCTCGTGAGCGAACTTACCGCGCTGCCGGGGATTGGACCGTGGACGGCTAACTACATCGCGATGCGTGGGCTCGGCGCCCCCGACATTTTCCTAGAAACCGACCTCGGCGTACTGCGCGGCGCGGCCGCACTGGGACTACCTGCCACACCTCGCGAACTACTCGCCCACGCCGAACGCTGGCGTCCCTGGCGTTCCTACGCCGTGTTGCATCTATGGCACGCCGCATCTAACACTGATAGCAAGGAGGCAGCACAATGAAGCAGCTCGCCAGCAGTACTCAAGACACGCCACTAGGGCCGTTTACCACGATTGCCGACGACGGGGTCCTTCTCGCCAGCGGCTGGACCGGCGATATTGCCCGGCTGTTGCGCTACATACACCCATCACTGCGCCCGCAGTTTGACACGCAGGTACGCGCATATGACGATCTCGGCGAGATCAGCAAAGCCGTGGCCGCGTTCCATGAGGGCGACCTCAGCGCCCCCGACCGCATCCCAGTGCGACAGCACGGCAGCGCATTCATGACCGCGGCATGGCAGCAACTGCGCACCATTCCCGCTGGCAGTACCGTTAGCTACCGTGAATATGCGGCCCTGGCGGGGAAACCAGCCGCGGTACGAGCCGCGGCGAGCAGCTGCGCCCGAAACGCGGCCGCGTTGTTCGTACCCTGCCATCGGGTGATTCGTACCGACGGTACCCTCGGCGGCTTCGGTTACGGCCTCGACATAAAGCGCTGGCTACTCGACCACGAGACAGCTAGCTGACTAGTTTTAAAGATAGGTGTCAAAACCATGCGCTACACGATGACCCATCGCTGGGGGAACGACACCCAGACCGACATTGTCAATGCCGAGCAGTTGGAAGCCCTACTCGCAGAGCTCAACGACACCAATGACATCGAGCATCCAGACGTGTCTATTCGCGATAACGAGACCGGGTGGAGTCTCGGCATCTTCGCCGGAGACTCCGGCCTAGTGGTTTTGGAGGTTGTGGAGGACGACGATGACATCTGGCACATGCGTGGATTGAGCCCACAGCGGATCCTTAAACTTTGTACTGCATTCGCTTCAGGGACTGTTGACCTTGTACGGCAAGACAGCTGGTTACCTGGCTACCAGTAGACATAACTGCGGCAAGCGGATCAGTAAGCGCCGCATGTCGACTGTTGACACCGATACTGGTCGGCTCGAGCATGAGGAGCGTGCCTTATCAACACCCGCGAGCGTCCCCACAGCCAATGCCCGCAGTGGGGAGAGCCCATCCTCCCGCTGACGTATTACGGTGGCGACACCCAAGGATTGCTCTGGCAGACGCCGCCCGTCTCAGATGAAAATGTACCGGACGAACTACCAACGCATCGCCCACCTGTGATCGGAGTGCTGGGCTCCTCGGGATACAAAGCCAGCTGGCAAACGGGCATTGTCGATGCGCTCGAAGACATAGCCCAGCCGATTCGCTGGGATCTGGCTTCGGGCGGAACTATGCCGGGCCTAGCCATAGCGGCCGGGATCAACAAGCGCTGGCGGCGGATCATGAACGCTGGTGCTCCTGGGCATGCGGCCCTGGCTACAGCAGACGGCTTGCGCTGGCTCGAGCGGCTGAATCTGGACCTCGCTGGGGTCTACGACCTTTCAGCTATAGAGGCATGGCTGGAGTCCTGGCTTGCTTGGGCAGGAGTGCGCACGTTTGCCGATCTGCGGTACCGGCCCGGCGAGCGGCAGCCGCCGGGTGTCGCTCATCGAGTCGGGATCTGTGTGAGCATGTGGCGGAGCGATCGGCCATATCCGCGGCAGTGTGATGCGGAGGAACTTGCGACTCCACAGTTCGTTCACCGTGCGTTCCGCTGGGCATTCTTTGGTCGCCAGTTTCCTTTCCGAAAGTTTCACCAGTTATGGGTTCCCGACACGGTGGCCGATCATCTGCCGTGGCTAACGGATGTGATTGACGAGCACAGCCCGGCATGGTGGGCCCGGATCTCGATGAGCCAGTGGCCAGCCTGCGTCCCCACCGTGTTGCAGGATCCTGAGACTCTTCAGCTGGTGTTCTTAGCTGACGGTGGTCATATCGACAATCAACCCAGCCTGTTCAATACTGGGCAGCGGCCGGCGTTCCCCCTGGTGAATCCGCGCCTGGCCCAAAGCCGGCGACAACTGGGCATACGGCAACATTCTCGGGATGTACGAAGGATGCCGTTCGGTACCGTGATTCGGTTGCCCCGGACACCGGAGACCGCCTGCGGTTCGCTGGCCGGCGCGAGGTTAACCTGGTCTGATCGGGATGCCATGTGGGAACGTGGAGTGGTTCAGGGGCACGAGCACTTTGGGCCAGCGATTGCGGAGCTGCTGGAGCGTTCACAGCAGGCTGACCATCTCGCGGTTGAGGTCCCCGGCCTGCACGGTTTTCAGGCAATTGCCGCGGCCAGTCGGCCGCACACTAAGCGAACCTTTGGGACGCGGAGCTAAGTCTGCACCGCACTTTATAATGACAGCGACTTTTACTACCTTGACCGCTACCAGTACAGCAGCACCAAAGCTGATCGACCCCAGGAGCAGAGCAAATGAGCGCAGTGGTGATGGCAGTCAGCCAAAGTGCAACCCACACATTCATCAAGCCGAACCACGCCAGCATCCGGCTCGTGACCGGTCTTGGTGTCGCCGATGACGCCCATATGGGCGTGACGGTTAAGCACCGCTCGCGGGTGGCGCGTGACCCCAATCAGCCCAATCTGCGGCAGGTGCATCTCATCCACGCCGAGCTACATGAGGAGCTACGGGGCGCCGGCTTCGTCGTAACGGCCGGACAGATGGGTGAGAACGTCACCACGCGCGGTGTGGATCTGCTCGGGCTGTTCGCCGGAACCCGGCTTCATCTGGGCGAAACCGCGGTGATCGAGGTGACCGGGCTGCGTAATCCTTGCGTGCAGCTGGACCACTTTCAGCCGGGCCTGATGAAGGCTGTACTAGGGCGCGACGAGCACGGCAACGTCATCCGCAAGGCCGGCATCATGGGTGTTGTCCTCACCGACGGCGAAATACGTTCCGGTGACCCGATTCGTATCGAGCTACCACCGGAGCCGCGGCAATCGCTTGAACCAGTGTAAGCCGATCACTGACACCACCCGGCGGTTGTGACTTATCCGTTGGCTTACCGCTCGGCAGGAGAGCGTCCGCGTCAGGTACTCGTCGCGGTGCTTGATCGGTCTCTACGTCAGTGCCTTCGTCTATGTCCTCCCGATAGATTGGAACCGATGTTGTCGATCTGAATATCCGGCTGGTAATCGGGATCAAGCCGGACAAGGTCCCATTTGTTGATCCAGGCCCGGACGTATTGGCGTCTCCGGGTAGCTCCCAACCGCTCAAGCCCGGCGACGTCGGGTGGTTCCCAGTCGAATGCGGAACCATGCAGCTCTTTGAGTCGCAGATACGCCCGAGACGTCACGGCGCTGTTCGTACCCTGCCATCGGGTGATTCGCACTGATGGTAGCTTCGGCGGCTTCGGTTACGGCCTCGACATAAAGCGCTGGCTACTCGACCACGAGGCAGCTAGCTGACTAGTTTTAAAGATAGGTGTCAAGACCATGCGCTACACGATGACCCATCGCTGGGGGAACGACACCCAGACCGACATTGTCAATGCCGAGCAGTTGGAAGCCCTACTCGCGGAGCTCAACGACACCGATGACATCGAGCATCCAGACGTGTCTATTCGCGATAACGAGACGGGGTGGAGTCTCGGCATCTTCGCCGGAGACTCGGGCCTAGTGGTTTTGGAGGTTGTGGAGGACGACGATGACATCTGGCACATGCGTGGATTGAGCCCGCAGCGGATCCTTAAACTTTGTACTGCATTCGTTTCAGGGGCTGTCGACCTTGTACGGCAAGAGAGCTGGTTACCTGGCTACCAGTAGACAAAAACTGCGGCGGCCTGTGCTGGCACAATCGTTCCATGGCTGATGTGAACGCAGAGCCGATCTGTCGTCGTTGTGGACGACGAGTGCGAGTATCTCGCGCTCAGTACGAAACATTCGAGCGGATGCACTACGTGTGTTTTCACTATGAGTTCGAACATGAGCTTGGCATCCGTGACGGCGATCCAGACGAGGACTGTGGTGTTCCTGGATGTCCTTCTGCCTCAGTGAGACTGTCCTGAGTGCGACGAGGGAAATGCGGGCGCATTCTTGTCGTTTCCAGCGGATAGTTGCGGGCTATGACGGAAATTGACATTCGAGAGTCGGTAACGGTCCCTTGTGCCGGTGGCAGGCTCCGGTTCGACCCCGATGGCCAGGTGACGCTCCTTGGTATTGGAGGCTTCCAATGCGGCGCGGCAGCGATCGACCCTAAACTCAGCGGTTTCGCCGACCTCTGGTGCGGCGAGAGCTGGGCGTGCTTTCTGGGAGAAAAAGTAAGGCCCTGTGGGGCGTGTGGCCCGCCATCGGGAAGCTCTCTGAAGTTGCGCGGCTAAGCCGCCTGGATCTTTCAGGACATTACGATCCTGGCGGCCTGCACCGAGTGGATTTCCAGGAACTCCACGGCGGTGACCTGCTCGTTGTCTATGAAATGGGCCTGGCGCGGATCGACCCCAACGGCTCCCTGTGCTGGCAGCAAGTCCACGATCAGCTGACTGCTCGGCTCGACAGGCTTGACGGGGAGGTAGCGTGGTTTCACGGTGAATACGAGCAGTTCGGCTTTCACTTAGTCGATGGGCGCCCAATCGTGCCGTGAGAGTTGAACCCATCCCCTGTCGTGTTTCTTGCTTAGAGCGTGTTTTGAAACTGG
>QHCE01000078.1 GCA_003243955.1 Acidimicrobiales bacterium
CTCTCGGATCTGCTGTTCATCCTGAGCCGGATAGCAAACCCTGGCGGAGATGTGCTCTGGAAGCCCGGCGGGCCGAGTGGGCGTTGAAAGCGTCTACGGCATTCTTGGGCGCGGTAGAACTGACGAGATCATGGACGAGCTACGCGGGCCGCCAGAGTTGCCATGACTCACCGCAACCCCCAGTTACGGCAGTAAAGTGAAAGCCGTACCGGTCCGAGAACGAACCACGCCGAAGTGGCGGCGATCAGTTGTGGCAATAACATGGGTGCCTCGCCGCTGCGCGCAAGCGACCACGGATGCATCCGTGGTGCCGAGTGGTAAATTTCGGTACCGCGCAACCAGGTCCGCCATATAGAGCCAATCGGCGGGGTGAACCGGATCGATGTCGAACGCGCCAGAGGCAAGGTCGCCGAGGAAACGAACCTCGGCGCGGGCGCCTAGCCGAGTACCGATGAGGTATACCACCTCAGTGATTACCAACGTGGGCACGACCAGAACGCCAGGGTAAGACGTCAGCAAAGCTTTACTAGCAGTGTGAGACTCGTCGTCGGAGTCGACATAGGCATACAGCGGTCCGGCATCAACAACGATCACTCGGCGCGGCCGGTCCATTCCGCGGCAAGGATCTCGTCGATCCGCGCGGAGACATCACCTCGACCGCTAGAACCTGCTCCCGCCGCCATGAGCCGACGTGCTCCGCCGAAGTGCTCTTCCAAGGCTTGCCTGGTTACGGCCGAAATAGTGACACCGCAGCGTGCCGCCTCATTACGCAGCGCCGCATCCAGTGTTTCGGGTATTTTTACAGTGGTTCGCTTCATGGTATGCCAGCTTACCATGTGACAAGCGCCGCAGTGCTGACCTCGACTTCACACACAGTGGCAGCATGGAGGAATGACCAGTAGCACAACTATCGCGCTATCAGCCAATGCCTGGGCCGAGCCCAGCGGCACAGCCACCGCTCTGTTACTACTGGGACGCGGCAGCGATGCGGGCTCCGAGCGGGGGGTGGATTGTCCTGGAACGCTGCCATCGCCGTCAGACCCCAATCTCGTGGCGCGTGCCCACGCCGCCCGCGCCACACTCGGCGAGCGGGCATTTATCCTCGGACATCACTACCAACGTGACGAGGTCATTGCCTTTGCCGACGTCACTGGGGACTCATTCAAGCTCGCGCAGCTTGCCGCCGCGCGGCCGAACGCGCAGTTCATCGTGTTCTGCGGTGTGCACTTCATGGCCGAATCGGCCGACATCCTGACCAGCGATCAGCAAGCGGTGATCCTGCCTGATCTGGCCGCGGGATGCTCGATGGCAGACATGGCAGGCATTGAGCAGGTGCAACGATGCTGGGAAGTGCTCGACGATGCCGGTATCGCCGAGAACTGCGTGCCAGTGAGTTACATGAACTCCACGGCCGCCATCAAAGCATTCACCGGCGAGCACGGCGGGATCATCTGCACCTCCTCTAACGCTCGCCGCGCACTGGAGTGGGCTTTCTCTCGCGGTGAGCGCGTGTTATTTCTGCCCGATCAGCATTTAGGCCGCAACACCGCGGTGCTGGAGCTAGGTATGAGCATCGGCGACTGTGTGGTGTACAACCCGCATCAGCCGCAGGGCGGCTTAACCCCGCGGCAGCTACGGAACGCTCGGATGATTCTGTGGCGAGGCCACTGCTCGGTGCACGGCCGCTTCACCTTGGACTCCGTGAGTGACGTACGGAAACGCATTCCGGAGATCACAGTGCTGGTGCATCCCGAGTGCCAGCACCAGGTAGTCCTTGGCGCCGACTTAGTGGGGTCCACCGAGTTCATCATCGCAACGATTGACGCTGCCCCATCGGGCTCGAGCTGGGCCGTGGGCACTGAGCTGAATCTAGTACGGCGGCTCGCTCTTAAGCACCCAGACAAACACATCGTTTTTCTGGACAAAACGGTGTGTTACTGCTCCACGATGAACCGAATTGACCTTCCGCATGTGGTGGCATCTCTGGAATCGTTGGCAGCCGGGAACGTGGTAAATCAGATTCAGGTCGATCCAACGGTAAGTCGACGTGCGCGACTAGCGCTCGACCGCATGCTGGCGCTGCCGTAACCTTCAGCCAAAGCCGCCCACATAGCGCCGCCTGCTGGCGTCGCCAGGTGAAGTAACCTTAGGAGCCGTGGCAGGGAAAATGAAAGCTCAGCAGCTCGCTGCGGAAAAGCCTTCGGCGACCGTTTTCGAAGAAAACGATGCGGGCGCGACAAAGAACCACACGCCCCCCAAAGGCCGGCCGACCCCCAAGCGTGTGCGGCGGACCACGATCACCGCTCCACCTAAAAACAACAAAGAAGCGCGTAAACGCATGCGTGAACAACTCAAAGCCGAGCGGGCGCAGAACTACGATGGTGCCCGTCGCGGAGACGCCGCATACCTACCCAAGCGAGATCAGGGGCCAGTGCGTCGGCTGGTTCGCGACATCGTGGACGCCCGTCGCAACATGGGCCCGTGGTTTTTTCTCGGGACCCTTGTCGTGGTGATCGGGTCCAGGCAGTTCATGCCAATTCCGGTCCGGTCAGGTGCCGTCACGCTATGGCTGTGTTTGAGCGTGGTAATGATTGCAGACGTGATGCTACTGACCAAACGGCTGCGACGTGCAGTCGCCGAGCGTTTCCCTGACGAGCCTCGTGGCGTGGGACTGTATTTATACGCGATCATGCGATCAGTGGTATTCCGTAAGTGGCGTACTCCAGCACCTGCCGTGGAACTTGGCGATCCCGTTTAGCCAGGAAAGTCACGTTGCAAGTAAGGAGCGGTGTTGGGCGCCCTGAAAGAGCCGTCGGCACAGAAAACGACGCCTTTCCAGGGCGATGGGCTCGTCATCGCGGCGATGGCGATATTCGGTTGCTCCCCACTGTTTTTCCGCTTCTTTCCAGAGATTCCCACCCTCGCGTTCCTTTTCGCCCTTCAGGTCATCGGCGCGCTTGCGCTAGCCGTTACTGGCGGGATCGGACGAGCCGCCCGATCGGACCTGCTGCTAATTTCCGCCCTCGCTGTCGTTGCGATAGCCAACGACTTCTTTTACTTTCTGGCCTTCCGGGCCACCACGGTGGCTAACGCCACAATCACGCACCAGTCTGTCTCCATCTTCCTGGTGTTCCTCACACCGCTGTTGCTCAAGCAGGCGATTCACAAGCAGGAGTGGGTCGCGCTGGGGATCTCACTCGCTGGCATCAGCATCCTGTATGTCCGGGGCGCCAGCCTGGACGGAAACCGTGACCTCCTCGGTATTACTTTCGGTGTGCTGTCTGGATTCTTCTATGCTCTCGCCATCATTGTGTATACGGTGCTTCTCCGACACCGAGTGCGGGTCAGAACGGTGAATTTCTGGCGATACGGCATTAGCACAGCGCTGCTCCTACCGTTCGTCTCTGTGCTGGGAGTCTCGAAGATCCGCCCGGACGACCTCTTTCCGCTGATCAGCTTCGGGGTACTGTTCGCGGCTATTGCGACCGGCATCCACGTCCTGGGTATCAGCCGCACCCGGCCACTGCACGTTTCGATCCTTGGAAAAACCGAGCCGGTTTTCGCTATCCTGTACGCCCTCGTGGTGCTTGGCGAGGTGCCGACCGCCGAAGCTGTTATCGGGGGCGGCCTCATCCTCGGCTCCAGTGTCTGGCTCGCGCTGCGCAAGCATGACGATGTCGACGACAGTGACACCTCGGCCCTCTCGCGGCTGCATAAACCGGCCTCGCGTGGCGGAGATAATCAGCTCGCCTAAGATAGAATGGCGGCACTGGCGCGTGGAAGGCTTGTTCTGCCGCGCGATGGTCGCTTGATGCGCATATTCGGCCGCAGCTGACACATATCAAGGTAAAGAGAGTTGCCGTGCCGGATACAGACACCGTGTCGTCCACTCGACCGAGTGCTGCCACTACCCAAAGCGGTGACCGGGTAAAGCCAACCTCGCCCCGACCCAGTACGGCACGCGGCCCTTCAAGGTTGCGACGCGCCGTTAGCTACCTCATCGCTACACCGCGTTCGCATGTGGCGATGAGCATCGTGCTCGGCATCGGCATTGCGCTACGTGCCGCCACTCTGGTGGGGTACGGACCGGCGTTTTACTTCTCCGACACCCGCGGCTACTTCGAGTACGCCAATCTGGGATATCCCCAAGCGATTAGGCCCTACGGATACTCCGAGTTCTTGAACCTGTTCCGCTGGACCGGTTCAATCTGGCCGGTGAGTATCACCCAACACCTGTTGGGGCTGGTCTGCGCCGTCGCAATTTATGCGCTGATCCGCCGCAAAGGCGGCGCACGGTGGCTAGCCACCGTGGCCGCGGCGCCGGTAGCGCTAGATGGCTTCGAGCTCGTGGTAGAGCATTACCTACTAGCTGACGGCTTGTTCAGCGTGCTGGTGCTCGGTGGCATGGTGTGTCTGCTGTGGAACAAGAAAGTCAGTGCACCGCTGGCGGTAGTGGCAGGGCTACTACTGTCCGCGGCGGTACTGACCCGGACCGTCGGGCTGCCGCTGTTGATTTTGGCCGGATTGTACTTATTGGTCACCCGCGCCAACCGGCAAACGATTGTGGCCCTGGCTATGGCGATGGTGTTGCCCATTGTGGGTTACACCGCCTGGTTTCATCACCACCATGGGCAGTTCACACTTTCCACCTGGCAAGACCGGTGGATGTACGGCCGTGTCATGTCCATCGCCGACTGCCCGAGCCTCCGCTCCCACCTCAATCCACCAGAAAAACTGCTCTGCTTCCGGCCCGAGACCGAGAACGATTACTTTGTGGACTACTACGTCTGGAGCACTAAAAGTCCAGTAAGCAAAGTTCCCAAGCGCTACGTGTACACATTTTCGGCAAAGGTGGTGCTACAGCAGCCATGGGATTATAGCGCGCTCGTGGCGCGCGAGACCTGGGCGTTTTTCTCCCCCAATTTTTACCTATTCCGTAATCAGCCACTAGGAACTACGAGTCCGAGTTTGTGGGAGTTCCAGAAAACTACCCACATACCGCTCAATGAGCCGAGCCCAGTAGCTACCTCAGAGTTCGGCGATCATCGCGGAGCGCAACCCGACGTTTGGCCCGGATTTATTCCCACCGCGCTGCACGACTACCAACGATTCGGGGGGGTAACGCCGGGTCCGTTCCTTGCTCTCTGCCTGTTCCTGGTGCTACTGGCAGTGTCGGCGCCGCTGGGGTTGCGTCGCGCGGGCAATGCTCGTCGGGTTCGCGCTGACGGGGGTTGGCCGCTACGCTGGGATGCGTTACTGCTGGGCGCATCGGGACTGGCGCTGCTGGTGATGGCTATCGCTACATCACAGTTCGATATTCGTTATGGGGTACCCATATTGGTGCTGATCCCACCAGCAGGGGCGCTGGCTTGGATGAGCTTGCGGAACACTGTACCGAGCATGCAATTGTGGGGACTGCTGACCGAGAAGCTCTCGCGTAGGCTCAGCGGGCGCCATAAATCAGGCCATAGTTCAAGTAATGCTGAATCGGAGACCGCACGTGCTTGACAGCAAAGATCACACCAGCCCGTTGGCGCCCCTGCCCATGGCTACTACCGGCACAAACGAGACCTCCGACAGCGGCGCCGGAGTTGCGGATGGGGATCAGGTAGAAGTCACGGTACTGATGCCCTGCCTCAATGAGGCAGAGACGCTGGCGATCTGCGTCACTAAAGCAGTGAGCTCGCTTCGAGAGCTCGGGGTACATGGTGAGGTCGTGGTCTCTGACAACGGCAGCACAGACGGCTCGCAAGAAATTGCTATCGCCAATGGCGCGCGGGTAGTAAACGCACCCATCCGTGGCTACGGCGGCGCGCTCATGGCGGGCATCGAAAATGCTCGCGGCACTTATGTGATCATGGCCGACGCCGACGACAGCTACGATCTATCCAACCTCAGCCCATTCATCGAGAAGCTACGAGCTGGTAACGATGTGGTGATGGGAAACCGCTTCACTGGCGGTATCGCACCAGGCGCCATGCCGCCGCTGCACAAATACTTGGGAAACCCCGTACTCAGCTGGCTCGGCCGCACATTATTCAACCTGCGCGGCGTCAAAGACTTTCACTGCGGCATCCGTGGCTTTCACCGCGGCCGCATCCGGGCGCTGCGGCTGTGCATGCCCGGCATGGAGTTTGCCTCCGAACTGGTGGTGCGGGCCTCACTAGCTAACTACTCCATGGTGGAGGTTCCCACCACACTGCGTCCGGATGGTCGCAGTCGAGCGCCACACTTGCGCACCTGGCGCGACGGTTGGCGCCACTTGCGTTTTCTGATGGTTTTCGCTCCTCGCAAGATTTTGGTCTGGCCAGGTGCGCTACTCACCACAGCCGGTCTGATCGGCACCTCCACACTCACCATAGGTCCGGTCTCGCTGGCGAGTTTGACCTTTGACGTCAGCGCCCTGGTGTACACCTGTCTGGCAGTCCTGGTCGGCGTGCAGCTGTTCCTGGTTGGCGGATGCGCGAAGCTGTACGGCCACACTGAAGGCCTGATCAGTGACAACCAGCTCGATTGGTGGGCCAAGTGGCTCAAGCTCGAGCGATGCGTGGTCGTCGGTGCTGTACTGATCATTGCGGGGATCGCGGGAACCAGCTTTGCGCTGAGTAAATGGGGCAATGCCAACTTCGGTAACCTGGACCCACGCGACATGATGCGTCTAGTAGTGCCATCTGCTACCTCGATCGCACTGGGCGTCGTAATTTGGTGTGCGGGCTTGTTCGCTAGCTTGCTCACGTTACGTCGAGTGCGCACGCCAGTCACATCGGCAAGCGCCACGCCAGTGTCAACCGACGCAACCTTGGTGTAGTAGCCCCTCGCGAGCACTAGCCGTTGACGGTCAATACTGCTTCTTAAGCGAGTCCCGGCGAGCTTTGATGTTGCTGACGCTGTTGCTCCTATCCGGCACTCGCAAATTTGCTATACGGTGATGGCATGCAGTCTCGCCACCTCGGCCGCAGCGGCCTGATGATCAGCGAAATCGCCTACGGTAACTGGCTCACCCATGGATCCCAAGTGGAAGAAGAGGTCGCGACAGCGTGCGTACACGCTGCGATCGACGAAGGCATCACCACGTTTGACACCGCCGACGTCTACGCCACGACTAAAGCCGAGGAGGTACTCGGCCGAGCGCTGCACGGTATCGCGCGGGAATCCTACGAACTGTTCACCAAGGTGTACTTTCCAGTCGGTGCGGGCCACAACGATCGTGGACTCTCACGCAAGCACATTATCGAAGGTTGCAATAACTCCCTGCGCCGCTTAGGCGTCGACTACCTAGACCTCTATCAGGCACACCGCTACGACTACGCCACGCCGCTGAAAGAGACTCTGCGTGCCTTTGACGACCTGATACGGCAGGGAAAGGTGCTCTACGTCGGGGTTTCAGAATGGAAAGCCGAGGAAATCAGGGCCGCGCTTGATATGGCCGATGAAATCGGCCTGGATCCGATAGTGGCAAACCAACCGCAGTACAATATGCTGTGGCGTGCAATTGAGCCCGACATCGTGCCGCTCTGTGAGTCCGAGGGCATCGGGCAGATCGTGTGGTCACCTATCGCACAAGGTGTGCTCACCGGTAAATACCGCCCAGGTGACCAACCTGCCGCTTCCCGCGCCGCCGACCCAGAAGGTTCTAAGTTGATTGGGCGTTTCCTGCGCGACGAAGTGCTCGATCGGGTCACTCAGTTGAAACCGCTTGCCGAACAAGCCGGCCTGTCGCTCGCGCAGCTTGCCGTAGCGTGGACGCTTCAGAACTCTAACGTCAGCGCCGCGATCATCGGAGCCTCTCGTCCAGAGCAGGTGCGGGAGAACGCAAAGGCTAGTGGGGTGAAGCTCGACGACACGCTGCTGGCGAAGATCGACCAGGTCCTTGTCCCAGTGATCGAGTACGGCTAGGAAGGGGTTGGACCTAGTGTTGTGTAATCGATTGCGCTGCTCTGATGTGAAGTGCTCTGGTGCTGGGGTACTTCAGCACTAGAGTCCGCCGCATTTACTAATGCTGCATAAAGCGGGCCTTTACTGCTCGGCGGCGGCAAGGGACATTGTGTACTTCGTCTGATCGTCCTCAGTCAGCTCAACCTCGACTACGTTTGCCGCCCGTAGCTGCCGCCAGTACTCGCCAAGCCAGGTTTCAGCATCGGATTGACTACTGAATGCCTGCTTAGCGTCTTGCGACTCCAGCTGCGGCATGATGTGCTTGTGCGCGTCATTGTAAAAATGCCAAGACCAATGTGTTGCCATAACTCCCTCTCCTGTCGGCATGAAGATTGTGTCACTCCGACGCCGACGTGACCGCATACTTAGCCAACGTTAGTGTGCTTTCGTGACACACTCGCATGCCAACACACCCGAATCGCTCCGGTTAGAAGATCTGGGATCGCTTGCCGCTTGGGTAACGTGGGCGCACACCATTCAGCACCCAGCACCCGACCTCAGCACCTTGCGACGGTCAGCCTCGCTTCCCAGCGGGGAGCATGCTGCCCGCGCGCAACCATTTCGCCAGGTTACCGCTGCGACACTCGGCAACGTCGATGCGCTGCCAGGATGGTTATATTTACGGCCTCCCGATGTGAGCGTGGTCGAAGTACCACAGCCGGCCGCAGGCACTGATGTTGCTACGGCGTTGGCCGCCGGAGTCCGGGCGGCCGACGCCGCCATCGATTCCGGGGCAGACCTCGTCGTTCCGGTCATAGGACCAATGGGGCCAGCCACTCACAGCGCCGCGGCCATAGCGGTAGCGACACTGGTCCCTGCCGAGCCCGTATGGGTGCTGGGTTTCCAACGTCGCGCCGCGCCGGCTATTGCAGGCTATGCCGACACGGTGTATTGCGATGATGCCAGCTGGATGCGCCGTTGCTGTGCTGTCCGCGACGCGGCATGGCAGGCTCGCTCCAGCGATGCGGAAGCATTGCTGGAGCAGCTGGCCGAACCGAATTTCTGCACACTCGTCGGCGCCCTACTTCAGCTAGCGGATCGCAGCACGGCTGTGCTCTTGGACGGACCACTCACCGCCGCAGCGGCGCTCGTTGCTTCCCGAATCAATCTGTTCGCAGCCGACAGCTACTACGCTCCGCAGCGACACGGCGACGCCGCTGAACGCTATGCGCTTGATTCAATGGGGTTGGAGTCAATCGCCGATCTCGGGCTACGGTGTGGGCACGGTATAGGCGCTTTGCTACTTCTGCCGGTCTTACAAGCGGCGCTGGCAGCCCATCACATCGCCGCGGAACACTAGCTCTGCTTTTAGAGGCTGTCGGGAAATCTCGCGTACCTGCTGCGCGCCGACCAGCCGGCGTCTGGCTGCGTTGTCGGAAATTCCAGGTAGAACACCGCTACCTGGAATCCCTCCGCCTTGCCATACATCCACCTGGACTCACCGCTCGCGACGGAGGAGATCCCCCGACAACCTCTAATATCTTGGGGCTGCTAACTCCGGGCACGATCGGCCAGCATATGCACACCAACAACGATGGATCCGGTCAGATCTCCCCCGGCTAGGGATGACGCCATCGATACCGCGACTAGGCCACAGCTTCGGTCCGACAGTTGCTGTCGCACTTTTTCCCCGGTCACGATCTCCAGCAAGCGTTGATTCGGCGCTATTGCCAGTAAGATCGAAGCCGCCGGAGAGCTCAGCTGAGCATGTAGTTTCTGTGCATGGGCTTGGGTCGGCGTCTCCAACTCACCCACATACACACTGAAGACGAACCCGGTCTGCTTATCGGCAGCGGCCAAAGCATCACTGATTCGCATCAGCTGACTACTAGAAAACAGACCCCGCTTCGCAGGTGCACTACCAACTAGCACGTGCACCTCCAACGAAATCCTCGGTAGGAACTCTGGATGCAGTCAACGCTAAGCGGGGCTCGGTTTCATTGACTCTCACAGCGCGGCCGGAACCGTCTGAGTCACTCGGTGCCAGAAACCACACCGGCGAGAACTCCAGCGGCATTCCGGGACGGTATCGCGGAGCACGGCGCGAGCGTGCCGGCCCATATACGCACAGCGCCACAAAAGCGATCACGGCGGCGGGCACGCCCGCGAACACAAGCAGAGTTTCAGTAACAGTCATAGCACAACAGATGTTAGCTGTGCTGATTAAGGCGCTGCGAGGGTGTCTGGGACTTCCTCCGTGGCGAGCGGAGTTCAGGTGGGTGGCAGGCACACGAAGTCCCCAGACACCCTCTAAAGCCCGAGGTGGCCCCAGAGCTCATCCCAGAGCGGACCAACCGCAAACGGAGTGCGCGACAAAAAAGCCACCCCGCACAGTGCAATGAATACGGCTGTGACCATATTCGGCACCAATGTGCTCCGACGAGGGCCGGTATCCCACGTGACCCGAATGAGGTAACCAGCCAGTCGAGTAAGCCAATACACCGCAGCTGCCGCGGCTGCGGCGAACGGCAGGCCACGGATCGGCTCCCCCGGTGAACCCAGCTCTATCAGGTCATACGCCAGCCAAACGAACCAAAAAGCCAGGGCCACTACGCTAGCCAGGCCGACCCAGCCTCGACCACGCGAGTACCTCAAAGCCGGCTGCGGTTGCACACGCGGGTGAATTGGTGACGAATGCTGTGGGGCAGCTCGGTGGTAGGCATCAGTGCCGTGCCCAAAGCGTTCGCGCCGGTGCAGCTCCTCAGGCGCAACCGGTTGGGCCACCGCACGCCACGGTTGCTTGGATACAGGCGCCTGTGCGGGTTCTTTAGCGGGCTCGTCTTCGTAGGTAGTCATTGCTTCCTGTCTATCACGCGGCAATATCTAGCCAATGAAGCCACCGTGGATCGGGGCTGCGATGCCCTAGCACGCTCCACGCGAGGCCGCTCGGCGCGATCAACCGAGTGCGCAGCTTCCAGCCAAGCTCTTCCACCGTGCGATCGGCTTTGAGGTGGTTACAGCGATGGCATGCCGCAACCACATTTTCCCACACGTGCCGGCCACCTCGGCTCCGCGGAAGGACGTGGTCGATGGTGTTGGCAGTTCCTCCGCAGTAACCACAGGAGCCGTGATCCCGACCAAATACCGCGCGCCGGGTCAGCGAAACCTGACTCCGAAATGGCACTTTGACAAATCGGGTGAGCCGCGCAACCGCGGGCACCACTAAGGCTTGGCTCTCGCTGTGCAGCACCGTGTCACCATCAGTGACCGCCACCGCCTTGTTGGTTAAAACCAGTACAGCCGCACGACGCGCGGGAACAATACAGAGCGGCTCATAACTGGCGTTGAGTACCAGCGCCGCGCTCGCTGATGCGGCTCGCGGGCCACTAGCCGCATCAGGCGATGGGCGTGTGGCATGAGCAGCCATAGGGAGCAAGAGCGTCACGGTACACCTCCATCACTTTAGAGCGTCCGGCAATTGGTGCTGTTCTACTGCGGTGACCCCTGGCACTTGTGTCTCGGCGGTAGCCGAGGATATTGTCGTCGTCGCCCATGCATCCAGCATGAACTCCTCCTCCGCCTTGCCATACTCGACCAGGCACCACCTCGCAACGAACGACCAATTACCGGACGCTCTTAATTCTTCCCTATGAATGTGGTATTCGCACCCCAATCGATTTCACCAGCCGCGCAAATCAAGCCGACGAGTGATCAGTAAGCTGGACGTGTGCTGTTAGACGCCAAGCCTGAATGCGCTTCTGAGCAGGGTACTTTATGTAAAAATGTCTGGGAGATCACGGGAAAAAGCTGGCTTGCCGAAAGCTCGGATTGGCTGATCGCCAAGCCCAGCGCACTCCTGGGGATCGTGCTGGGCGCCCTCATTGTGCGTTGGCTAATCCATCGGGCGATTCGTCGGATAACCCATTCTACCGTGGAAGGCAAAGTTCCGGCATTGCTGCAACCGCTCAAAGAGCGAGCCCCAGCAGCTTTGGCGATCACGGGTCTGATTTCTGAACGTCGCCGGCAGCGTGCTGAAACGATCAGCTCGGTGCTGCGTAACGTCGGCTCAATCGGCATTATCGTGATCGCGGGGATGATGATTCTCGATGAGTTCGGTGTCAATCTGGGGCCGCTGCTGGCAAGCGCGGGTATCGCGGGAGTGGCTTTAGGGTTCGGAGCGCAAGGGCTGGTGAAGGACGTACTGGCTGGAATATTCATGATGTTGGAAGATCAGTACAGCGTTGGTGATGTAGTCGACATGGGTGCGGCAAGCGGTTGCATCGAAGCAATGGGGTTGCGGGTTACCACGTTGCGCGACGATAACGGCGTTACCTGGTACGTACGCAACGGTGAGGTACTCCGGGTGGGCAACAAGAGCCAGGGCTGGGCCAGGGTGAACGTCGATGTACCAGTTCCGCTCGGCACCAATATCGCCGCCGCTGAGACTCAGATGCGTCACGTCGGTGAACAGCTCGCCAAAGATACAGCTTGGCAGGCCGATCTACTGGAGCCTCCTGAGGTGCTCGGTGTGGAGCAACTCAGCTCCGATGGGCTGGCCCTGCGAATTGCGGTAAAGACCACCAGCCAGGCCCAATGGCGCGTGGTGCGTGAACTGCGAGCGCGGGTTAGCGCCGCGCTGGATGTGGTGAAGGCGGAGCCAGGCCTTTCCGCGCCGCCGACCGAGCACCCCGGCGAGTAGCCATGGCAGCAACCCCACCCGACACTGATGCCGGAAGTCTCTTCGACGCGATGGGCGGCAGCGCAACGTTTCGTGCCCTGGTCGAAGGCTTCTACCAACGGGTAGCCAAAGATCGGCTGTTACGCCCGCTCTATCCTGAAGCTGACCTGGGCCCGGCGGCCAATCGGTTGCTCATGTTCTTGGAGCAGTACTGGGGTGGCCCGAAGACCTACTCGCAACAGCGCGGACATCCGCGGTTACGAATGCGCCACGCCCCCTTCGTTGTAGGTCCGGCCGAACGCGACGCGTGGCTCACCCACATGCGCGCGGCCATGAACGATGTGGCCCTACCCGCCACACTCGATGCCCAGCTGTGGGATTATTTCCAACGCGCGGCACAGTTCATGGTGAACTATCTGCCCGACTCGGAGCAAGCTGGACAGTAACGTGCATATTCAGTTCAATCCTGAACTGAATATGCACTGACAGCATTTAGTGCCGGACAATTGATATAACATCTAATGATGGAAGACTCACGTCAACAGGTGGCTCTTGAGCAGGTTACAAGCTTGCCTCAAAGGACAATCACCACTGCACGAAGAGGGTAGTCAGCCACAAACATCTCGACCACTTAAGCTCGCCTCTACAACGTTTCAACCCATGTCGGCAAGCGGACGTAAGCTAGCCGCGAAACGCCAAAAGGTTCGCCAAGTGGTCGAGGAAGCTGGCGCAAGCAACCTTCGAGTCTTTGGATCAGTAGCTCGAGGAGAAGAAACGACCTCCAGTGACATTGATCTGCTTATCGATATTTCAGAGTCCTTCAGCCTCGTTGACCTAGCGCGGCTACAAGACAAAATTGAGCGCATCCTTAACCATACGGTAGATATCAGTCCGACTAGAGGCCTGAAAGGCAGCGCCGCGATGACCGCTTTCAAAGACGCGGTGCTCCTGTGAACCGCCCTGATCGCGACCGAATCCGGCTAGCGCTAGACCATCTAGCCCCAGTTTCCGGGCTATTTCGATCTTGAGCCTGTGAGGAGTCCACCCCGAGTGGGCTGATCTGCTGTTTCTCGGTGTGTCGTCTGGTTTTCGATCTTGTCATGGCCTATGACCTAAAGTTGTGGCAAGCTTGTACAAGAAGACGATCAACGGGAAGCCGTACTACTACCTGCGGGAGATGGGTTGGGTGGAGGGCAAGCCCAAGATGGTCAGCGAGCGGTACCTGGGATCGGCGGCCGACATCACCGCGGCGTTGGACGCCCGCGAGGTGGCGATCGCACCGGAGCGAAGCCGGCATCTGGCATTCGGGGACCTGGCCGCCGGGTGGGGCATGCTGACCCGGCTGGGCGTGATCGAGACGATCGATGCGGTGGTTGGCTCGCGTCGGTCGGATGCGGGTGCCACCGTGGGCACCTACCTGGTGCTGGCTGCGCTGAACCGGCTGGTGGACCCGTGTTCCAAGCGGGGGTTCGCGGACTGGTGGAAGACCACCGCCGCCGACCGGTTCACCAGGATCGGCGTCGCGGTGCTGGACCACCGCCGGTTCTGGGACGCGATGCATGCGGTCACCGCGGCGCAGCTGGCCGACATCGAGCACCACCTGGCGCTGCGCATGATCGAGACCTTCGGTCTGGACGTCTCCGCGCTCGCGCTGGACATGACCAACTTCGCCACCTACATCGA
>QHCE01000069.1 GCA_003243955.1 Acidimicrobiales bacterium
CCTTGGAATAGATCATCTAGCGGGGAGTTAACCAGCATGGCGGTAACTACTGGTGTTGCTGCTAACTGCATCCGTAGCTTCTCGGTGAGATCAGCTTCGGAGAGATAGTCGAGGCTGACCTGGGTAGACAGGGACAACGCCATCATCGGCGCCCCACCTGTGCCCGAATCACCCAGACGAGCGTAGTACTCGCGCATCAGCGGACCGCGAGGTTTGGGCACCCAAGGTACGTTCTCAATGCCGTTGAAGGGCAGGTTCGCCCCTGGCAGGATTGCCAGGCCAAAGCCACGAGCGATTTCAGCAAGACGCGTCATGGCAGCCTGGGTTTCCTCGACTACAGTGACCAGGTCCTCGGCCGGCGCCGAAGCGTATTCAACCGCTCCCCCGTGCTCCAATGTGACCTGCGCGCCGCTGCCTTGCCGAATACCGGTGAGATAGCCACCTTCGAAGTGCGGCTCCCCACCGAACTCCGCCGCGATCGTCTTGAATAGGTCGGCGATCCCGCCGCGTCCGCCATAGGGGGCGGCTAGCCCGCTATCGGGGTCGACGACTCCGCTCTCGACCTCGAGCCCGATTTTTTCGCGCTCGGTATCCGATTTCGCAAACACAGACCGAAGGTCTTGCCGACTAAGCAGTTCAGATGAGCAGACGGGCATGTACTCCTCGTTCCGAGGTTAGAGAGTGCGCCGCAAAGAGCGCTCGGCCAGTGTAGGAGAGAGCGCCGAGAATCGGTAGAGGTTCTAACGTACTGGGCATGGATCGCAGATACGTTGGGTGAGCCAACCTATGGCGCCATGTGAGAGCGGGATGCGATACCGATGCCTGCGCCCAGCCACAGCAAGGTCGAAATGACGAGAACCATCGGAATTCCCAGGATGACGATACCTATCCCGGCTCCGGTGTCGTCCTGATCACCGCCGGAGGGCGACAACGCAACAGCAACCATCGCAGCAACATAGAATACCATTATCTCCACGGCGGCACCTGCCACGGCTGATGGCGCCACCCAGACTGACCGTCGGCCCCGGCCTAAAAGGAATCCCCAGACAACGGTCGCGAGCACTGCTACACCCGCAAGTGATCCGATGATCGCTAACTCGTTACTCGTTAAGTGGTTGAACCCCTCGGCAACTCCGAACCCGATACCCGCGACGAGCCATCCAGCTAGCGAAACAAGCCACACCGCACCGAAGCACACCAGACGCGTTGGCAGTGGGTGATATCGGCGCACGCGTAACCAGGACGTGCCATCGAAGCGCCATTTCCGGTCTGCGCTGACAGCGGGTAACCAAACTTGTCCGCTCCACCAGTACTGACCGTCGGGTGAGAAAGTGGCTTCGGCAGCAGAGAGATCTGTTGGCTGCGCACTCACCCTGGTCCCCCTAGCGGCCTGTCACTCGCAACATCAGCCTCTCCGACCAATAATCGCAATTGGGTGAATAACTCCGTGCGGTTACCCACCAACGGTATCGTGAACACGAGCGCGGTACCTTCGTTTTGACATGTTCGCCTTTGACCGCAGACGATCTGCCATAGCATCACGCCAACCAGGCGACACACAGGCTCGTGATGCGGACTCCGGCCGGATCTGCAAGATCACCCGAGGACACCGCTACACAGGGATTTGCGCCGAGCGAGAGGCACCCTGACCCGGTATGGTCACCTTTGTGCAAATCCATGCGGTCCCGCAGTGGCAGGGAGCTCTGACCGAGCGTGCGTCGTTGTTGCCTGCGAGCTGTTGTGCTCTCGCGGAGTTGGCCGCCGACGTGCTCGGTGCGCCCGTGCGGGAGATCGAGGTAGCTACCGGTGGTGGGGATTGCGGCAATGGCATAGCGAACCGGGACGTGCTGATACACAATCTGAACGCGCAGCGCCAGGCATTGGCCGAAACACACGAACCAGTCCTCACCATTGGTGGGGACTGTGGTGTGGAGTTGGCGCCGCTGGAAACGGCTCGACAACGTTATGGTGATGGACTGACCGCATTGTGGTTCGATGCGCACGTGGACCTCAACACCCCACGCACGTCGCCGTCCGGTGCTTTCCATGGGATGGTGCTGCGGGCCGCACTGGGCGACGGGGATGACGTGCTAGTGGCCGACCCCGCCTTGTCGAAATGGCGAGTGCTGCTGGCGGGAGCGCGGACCCTGGACGCTGCTGAGCAAGAATTGATCCCGCATATTCAACCCGACCCGACACTTCGTCTGCGGAACGTCGATCTGTGCGCGCCGGAGAACGTCGGCTATGCGCTCGAGATGCTTCAGGCTCACGAAGTGTACCTTCACATCGACCTCGACGTTCTTGATCCCACCGAGTTCGACGGCCTGAACTGTCCGGAACCAGGCGGCATCACCGTCGGCGAACTGGCGGACAGTATCCGCGCGCTCGCCGACGGCGATCCTACATTCAAAGGACGACCATGGCCAGTGGTTGCCGTCGGCGTCACCGAGTGCACCACAACCGATCCTGTAGAACTCCGCACATTGGTGCCAATCCTCGAAGCTATCGGCGCCGCACTCGCGTGACGTGGCGGATTAGACCTAGGCAATGCTTACGGTGAGCGGCCCACTCTCAACGACACCGAGCATCGGGCCTGGTAGGGCAACCGGAATAACGGATCCAACGTAACCAGCGCTGAACCAACTCCAGGAGTGCGCAGCCTGGATCAATCAGCTGAATACATCTGGTGCGGATCGATAAGCGCGATAGGCTGATCGGAGCTATCGGCAGCGAACGCGCGGAGTTCGTCGCTAAAACCAGCACCACTGTAACAGGCCAGCACGGTCGAAGAAGTGTCGAAACCTTTCGCGGCCAGTAGGTCACGGGCCCGACGTAGTCGATTGAGCTGACCTACCCCCATCCTGACGTTCCACTTGGCTTCTCCCAGACACAGGATAGTTCGCCGTTCGCTAGGTAAACCCGGCGCGAGCGCGACTACATCTACCTGAATCTGGGTGCCTTTTTCCGGATCAGATATCGTTCCTGCCGCAATCTCGCCAATGAGACTTCCGAACAGTTCATCTCCAGATTGCGCAACGTGCTCCCGGCACAGCGCCTCAAAGTGAGGGCCAACGACCTGCGAACGGAACCTCGCTTGAGCATCAGCCCACACCGCGCGAGAGCGGTGCTGCTCCAAGGGAGTCCATGCACGCCGCATGACGGACTCATAGAAAACGATCAGCGGCTCTACCACACGGAATACCGATCTTCGCGCATGAAATGGATCGATTTCACGACATACAAGCCCACTGTCTTCTAGCACAGTCAATGCATGCACGAGATCGGAGTCTTTACGGCCAACGTAGTTAGCTATCCCGCCACGAGTGGTTTTACCCGCCGCGATTGCCCCGAGTACCGAGTTATACAACGCCGGTTCACGAATGCCAACTTCTTCAGCTAGCAGATACCGAGCCTCGCGGAAAATAGGAGTATCCGGGTTGAGAATAGACCGTTGCACCCAGGCGTCGAAATCTTCGATCGATGCAGGAGTATCGCCGCGGACAAATGCTTGACGGTAAGCAGGTGTTCCGCCGACAATAGCGTGCACTAAAATAGCCAGCACAGGGTCGTCTAGCCCCCAAAACGCAGCGGCGGCCCGGTAATCGAAAGGGCGAACCAGTAGTTCCATTCCAGCCCTGCCCCGCAGCGGAGCATTACCTGCTAGTAGTTTGCCCATAACCGCCATCGCGGATCCACACAACAGCAACTTAGCCGTACTGGTGGATCGGATCCATCCGCCAGGATCCAAAGCGCGCTGCAATAACGAAGGCAAGGCTGGCTCTGCTGCGCTCAAGTAGGGAAATTCATCGATAACGATGAGTCCCTCCGGCACGGCTTGGTACACCGCCCGGAGCGCGTCCTCCCACGTATCAAGCTGATATGTAATTCCGCTGTGGGTGTGCTCGGCAAGCGCGATAGCGAACTCTCGGAGCGCATTGGTGGAGGTGGTCTCGGTAGCGGTGAAGTAAAATCCTTGTGTGACCTCAGTCAGGGCGCGCAGCAGAAAGGTTTTCCCCTGCCGACGCCGGCCGCTTACTATTCCTAGTCGGACTTCTGGCTCGGAGCTGGTCACGAACTGGCGCAGCGAGCTCCATTCGACGTCGCGATCGAACACGTAAGAAGGCTTAGATAGCATCTCCACGGCTCCTCCGATCGCATCAGATGTAACTGTAGCTATGGTAAGTACAGTTACACTAGCTTACGAGGTGGTGCACGATTTCAAGCTACTGCCATCAGCGTCGATGAAACGACCAGGTCAGCGGCAACGTGTTTTTGCCAAGTTACGAGAACTTGTACAAAAATTTTTATCGTGCACCACCTCGTTAACCTGCCTTTATTATCTCGAGGCTGGTCACGCCGCAACATCAGCCTCTCCGATCAGTGATCGCAATTGGGTGAATAGCTCCGTGCGGCTACTAACACCTAGGCGCTGTCGCACCCTCGCCATGTGATGCTCGACCGTCTTGGGAGAGATGAACAAGCGCTCACCGATGTTTTTGTATGTCAAACCAGCCAGGATGAGCTGGCCCACTTCACGTTCTCGCTCGCTCAAGATCGAGCTGCCCTTGCTCGATGCACTCCGAGAATCCCCACCCGAGCCGCGTGAACCTCCAGCGCGACTGGAGCGTACCTGTGCCGGTTTGTCGGGGGGTGCCAGCTTCTCCTGGGGGTTAGGTTCGTCGGCGGCGGAGCTCGAGTCGGCTGCCGGATAATGGTCTGATGGAATGGGCGTGCGCTCGTGCAACGAACGCGCGCACGCGAGCAAAGTCATCATCGTCTTGCGATCGTCCGCGGCACCCGCGGCCTGACCTGCCAGGCGCGCCCCGTCGGCAGCCAGTCCGACGCTATGCAGCCTCCGAGCGGCGGCTTGCACGATCTCGGCGTCGATCTCACCTCGGGCAATATCTAGCCAACACTTCCCTGCCTCCGCCAAGGAGCCAGCATAGGGGCTGCTCAATGCTGCTGCCGACAGCGCTGCCGCATGTTGCTGCGCCGCTAACACATCAGAGGTGACGAGGGCGGCATGCAGCCGGTACCAGTGCAACGGGGCTGCCCACAACGGTGGATCACCCAACTCGCTCAGGAGAGCTTCGGCTTCTTCAAGATGGGGTGCGATCCAGCCCGGTTCAGCACATTCGGCGGCAGCCACAGCTAACTCACCGAGCGGTTGCAGCGTGTACAGATCGATAGGGTGCCGAGCTAGCGCTGTGCGCGCCCGTTCCACCTGCAGGCGCAGCGCGGGCCGATTCTCCTCACGTCGCGCCATGCCTGCCGCCAAGGCTACCCAGAGCAGCTCATCTCGCGGTTCGGGTGCCAGGTCCGCGCTAGCCAATCGATCTAGCGCGCGATGCGTCACATCGTACTTGCCCCGAGCCATCGCGATCCAGCCGTGCAGCAGCAGATGACGAGTGCGCGCTGGACGGCCGCCAAGCTTTGTGGTGACAGCCCGTCTTAGCGCGGAATCGGCTACCGCTAGTTCCCCACACTGAAGTGCGACAACGGCCGTCAAGGCGGCTGGAGTATCCGGGAGTAGCGCTGTTTCACCCGCGGGCTCGAGAAGTGCCGCTGCCCTGGCTAGCTGAGAAAGCGCTGCCGTGTACGTACCATCGACGGTCGCAAGCATTCCTGTGGCCATGAGCGTGCCGGCCCCAGCAAGTAAAGTAGCTGCCGCACTTCCCTCCAGACGTGCGGATTCCAACACTTCTCGAGCTTGGGCTAGGGCACCGATTCCGATCAGTGCGGGCACCGCGAGCGCCGCGGCACCAGGCACATTACGGTATAGCTGCGTGCTGCGTTCCAGGAGTCCGCGCTGCGCGTGTACCGCCGCGGCCACTAAAAAGCTCCGGGTACGGTCGGGAGCGTCGGGATCTGACATGACCTCATCAGTTAAACGCAGTGCCTGGTCAAGGTCGCCGGTGAGCGCGGCGGCTTCCGCGCGCCGCGCCGCCAGTGCACGCTGCGATCCACCCGCCTCGACAGCTCCGGCGAAAAGCTCCCCGGCCAAGGCCGGAGACTCCCGCAGCGCTTCGTCGCCGGCAACCTCCAGAACACTGGCGACGCGGCTGCCGCTTGCGCCAGTACCCAGTAGCTGCCGAGCAGCGGCAAGCACTGATCCACCTCGTTCGAGCTGAATCTCAGCCAACTGCCGCTGCAATTGACGGCTGTGTAGCACCGGCATGAGTCGCAGCACGAGGTTGCGAATGAAAGTGATGATCTCACCGGCCTCAGTGAGCAGACCAGTCGCTCGCGCCGCTTCTACGGTCTCGCTCACGCTGATCGGTTCGGAGCCAAGCAACGGGCCTAGCACCTCAGCGTCTAACGGCGCACCGATAGCTACCGCCTGCAGCAGGCTATACACCTGTGGATCAAGTGCCTCTAATTGGTAGCGCAGTCGCTCGGCTAAGCCAGGTGAAACATTTACCCGCTGCGGACGCCGGAACTGCTCCGGATGGCGCGGATCAAACCTTCCGGTATCCAGTAACGCCTGAACAACGAGATCGGCTAGCCACGGCAGACCACCGGCTTGCTCGTACACCAGGTCGATCAACGATTCTTCCGGAACGCATTCGACACGCTGGGAGATCCGGGCGGCAATCGCGGTGCGATCCAGATGACTCGTCATCACAAGTGAGTGTTGCCGCGACAGGCTCGCGCCCAGTGCTGAGAGCCCAGGCGGCCTAGGCCATGGACGATAGGTAACGACAAGCCGGGCAGTTCCGGATTCGGCGAAAGCGCGCAGCCGATCAAGGACCGGCTCAGAGAGCCGGTGCGCATCGTCGACCAGGATGGGATTATCCCCTTTGAGCGCGGAAAGCCAGAGATCAACATTTGTGCCGCCACGCACCACCGTGACACCGGCTTGGGAGTATTGGCTAACCAACCTGTCCAGCACCGCAGACTTTCCGGTGCCTCCCGGACCAACGATCGCGGCAGTCAGCGGAGCGGACGGTGCTGTTGAGATGTGACGCAAGATCCAGTCCGCCGCGGGCAGCACAAGTTCGGGCGGTGCAGGGGTAGTGCGGACCATGCTAGCCTTTCCAGAGGTGGCTCTACGCATGCGACGCAGCGCTCACTAGAAGCATCGGCAGGCGGTTACGGGGGCGTTACACAGTTTGGCGTTTCTCCCCCGTTCCTGGGGGCGTAACCGCAAAATTCATCCCCGGCAGCTAGCTGCCGGGGATGTCAAGCGTTTTGGATAAGTGGGCACTGCGACTGGCCCTGCGCTGATGCCGCCCAGAATCTGAGGCGCAGACAAGCCTGCGTGCACCTGGCCAAATACCGCAGCTCATCCAAGCGCACCGACGAGAGGCCGCAGGGCAGCTCTGCATCGTCAGCGAACCCTTTCCATCCGTCCCCGCCCTAACTGGAAAGGGCGCCCAACCACCAGGACCATGACATGACTGACTTCAATCTCGAAAAAGCGGAAGCGGAAGTGCCGTCGAAAAACCCGCGTTTAGAGCAGGTCATTCCAGACGCTGATCTGCTGACACAGATGATTGATGAAGGCTACGTCAAGGTGCGAGAGCACCCCGAGTTTTCCTACCAGATCTACAACTATACCGATAAATGCCAGTGGGACGGCATATGGAACGACGTAACGACCCGCTGCCGTGGGCTTATCATCCACACGCCCACGAATGAGGTAATCGCACGCCCGTTCCCAAAGTTTTTCAACCACAACCAGGAACAAGCCGCCGGTATCATCACCCAGACGGCCCACGTGAAGGTGACCGACAAGGCCGACGGATCTCTAGGCATCCTCTACCCGCTCCCGATGGGTGGACATGCGATCGCAACGCGCGGTTCGTTCATTTCCGATCAGGCGCAGCATGCAACCGAGATCTACCACGAGCGCTATGCCGACCAGTGGGAACCTGTGCCAGGGGTGACGTACCTGTTCGAGATCATCTACCGCGACAACCGCATCGTCTTGGACTACGGCGACACAGACGATCTAGTGCACCTGGCAACGATCGACAACCATACGGGCATAACGCTGCCTGACAGCTTCGCCGATGGCTGGCCAGGGGAACGGGTCAAGCACTTTCCCTACACCAGCCTTGCGCAGGCGTTGGCAGCGCAACCGCGACCGAACGCCGAAGGGCTCGTGGTCTACTACCCCGAGACTGACCAGCGGGTGAAGATCAAGCAGGACGACTACGTAGCGCTGCATCGCATCCTCACCGGCTGCACCGCCCGCACGCTGTGGAATCACATTGCCATTAACTGGGAGCTTGCCGCGGGACAAACGGCGCGGCAGATCGAGCGGGACCTACGCGTAGGTCCCGAAACCGTGGTGCGTGTTCAGGCAGCGGGAACCAAGTGGATCGATAAGTTCCACGAGTCCACGCCGGAGGAGTTCTGGACGTGGGTCGACACCACAATTAAGCAGCTCCAAGACGACTTCGAGCGCACCTTGTTAGACATCCTTCGGGAGTACCGGGAGATTAAGGCTGAGCTCGACGGAGGGAGCTACGTAGAGGAGAAAGGCGTCTACCGGAAGGCATTCGCGGCTAAGGCGATCCAGTCTAAGCACAAGTCGGCTCTGTTCATGCTCGTCGACGACCGACGAATCGACACCTACATTTTCCGCCTGATCTACCCCGAGCACGAAACCCCGTTCATGACAGTGTCGGAAGACGTCGCATGACCGAGAACACTCCCCGCCTCGTCATCACTCGCGGCTTGCCGGGTTCCGGTAAGACCACCTGGGCGAAATCGATCGGGGTGACGCGTGTGAACCGCGACGAGCTACGCCTCATGCTGTACCCGGAATACCGAGGTAAGCCGAATTGGACCCGTGAGCGCCATGTCACCGAGGCGCAGCGCGCATTGGTTATTGCCCTACTGAAGGCCGGGCAAAGCGTGATCGTGGACGACACGAACCTGCGCGCGAAGCAAGCTAGGAATTGGCTCGACCTTGCCGTTTCACTGGGTGTCCCATGGGAAGTCAAGAATTTCGACACTCCGGTCGAGGAATGCATTCGCCGCGACAGTCTCAGAGAGCATCCAGTAGGTGAGGCCGTCATACGGGACATGTATGCCAAGTTTTTTCAAGGCAAGGACTATCTCCCCATGGTTTCGGTTCCGTCATCGGATGAGAACCAGGTTCAGGAAACCAAGGAAGCCTACTTAGCGCCCGAGGGTGCAACCACAGCGCTGATCGTCGATCTAGACGGCACACTCGCGCTCATTGGCGATAGGTCACCCTACGACTGGTCACGCGTCGGGGAAGACGAGATGAACTGGCCCATCTTTTACGTCATGACCGCTTTGCGCGACGCCATGACAGCAGAGGTGATCTTCGTGTCAGGCCGTTCTGAAGAATGCCGCCCACAGACCGAGCAATGGCTTAGCGATAAACTGGCTCTTGGATATCCATACATAGACAAGGAAACCTTTCCGCCGCTGTTCATGCGCCCAGCCGGTGACAACCGCAAAGACGCCATCATCAAGCGGGAGATTTTCGACCAACACATCCGCAACAAGTACGACGTCAAATACGTCATTGACGACCGAAACCAAGTGGTGGCCATGTGGAGATCGCTTGGCCTCACAGTGTTACAAGTAGCAGACGGAGACTTCTAATGCTTAGCACAGGTAACACCGAAACTGTTACCACTTCCTTCCCTAGGAGAACGCCGATGACGAAACCCGGAGCGGTTAACCCTCAGCTGGCGTTTCCCCCCCGTTCCTGCGGCGTAACCGCAAAATTCATCTATCTTCGAAGTCCATAGACTCGACAGCATGAACGCATTTGGGGAGGCTTGATGCCGGATGAGGTATCGTGGCTCTATGAACGCAGCGCTGACCACAGTAGACCGGACGGCAGGGAACCTGCTCCGGGAAGCTCGATCGCGACGTCACATGTCTCAACGCGATCTCGCCGTGGCAGCCGGAGTGCCGCAGTCGATGGTGACTCGCATTGAGACTGGATCGCGACAGCCGAGCATTCCGACATTGAAACGATTACTCGATGCCACTGGGTTTGCCATTAAACCTAATTTATCGAATGCCATACGGCCCTCCCAGCTGTTGGTTAAGTACCGTGATCAACTGAGCGACTTAGCGCGTGAATATGGAATTATCAGAGTGCGAGTATTCGGGTCGGTGGTTCGGGGAGAGGATCGATCTGACAGCGACCTAGACCTACTTGTCGACCTAGATCCCAGCGTCGGATCGCTGAAACACCTTGGTTTTGCCGAGGCTGCTGAACAGATTCTCGGGTGCCGCGTTGACGTTGTAACCAGCCAAAGTTTACACGAGCTGATCCGCGATGCCGTCCTTGGAGAAGCACAAGAATTAGAGCAGGTGTAGGTATGGAGACGCGTTTTGCGCAACGCTTGCTACTGCTCCACGAAACCTGCAGCCGCATCGCACGGCTGGTAGATAGGGGCCGAAGGGCCTTTAACACTGATGAAGCGCTGTTTGACGCGTGCCAATTGGGAATTGTGCGCTTAAACAGCGACCTTGAGCGGCTTGGTCCAGATTGGCTACACGCGCATCCTCAACTCCCTAGAACCGAGGTTCGAGGACTACGGAATCGTATAGGCCACGACTACCACTCAGTCGATCCTGAGGTCCTCTGGCGAGTTGTGTCGGTTTGCGTACCAGAGCTTCACCAGAGCCTCCGTGAGGAGATAACAGCAGCAAAGACTTCTTTGGCCTAATGTCCGCCGCACTAGCTTGGTCCCAACACAGCACGACGGACTTTTAGTATGTAAAGCCACACGCAGATAAACACCAGGCCTAACACTAAGAGCGCCACATGAATGAACCCACCCAGCGTGACCGCAAACTGCGCCGCCAGCCCCAGCCACCAACCCCAGTTGTGCCGCAGCAGGCCGGCTACCACGCCGCATAGCACCACCAGGCCGCCCACAACGCTGAGCGCCACCGGCGTAGCAACGCTACTGAGCTGCCGCATTGGTTGTAGCGCAAGTAGTAAAACCAGGGTCTCCAGCAGCAGGGTTGCCGCGCCAATTCCCCGGACCGCCGCCCCTGGATTGCGTAACCCGGATCGGCGAGGTTGGGCGGAAGGAGGTTCTACAGGTTGGTGTGTCATCGGAGCAATCGTCGCGCATCGCCCGCGGTAACCACCGAGCCGGTCACCAAAATGCCGGCACCGGCTAGCGGTACACCGCCGCCGGTGAACTCTTCCTCTTCGGCGATACGCACGGCGCAGGAGATCGCATCATCTAGGCGCGGTGACACATCTACCCGGTCTGGGCCAAAGATTTTCACGGCGGCCGCGGCAAGTTCATCTACGTTCATCGCCCGTGGTGAGGAGTTTTGGGTAACAACAATCTGCTCCACGGCCGGCTCCAGTAACTCCAGCATTCCGCGAACATTCTTGTCGATAAGTGGGCTGAACACAGCAATCAACCGGCGAAACCTGAACGACTCCGCTACCGCGACGAGAGTGGCTCGCAAACCATGTGGGTTATGCGCGGCGTCTATAATGATCGCCGGCGAACTCCGTACCAGCTCTAACCGGCCCGGCGAACTCACCTGGGTAAAAGCCTCGCGAACTACCTCGGCGTCAAGGGGCTTTGCGCTCCCCGCGCCAAAGAACGCCTCCACGGCGGCAAGCGCTACCGCGGCGTTTTGCGCCTGATGCGCGCCATACAGCGGAAGGAAAATTTCTGCGTATGTGCCGCTGAGACCTTGCAGTGTCAGCTCCTGTCCACCTACGGCGAGAGCGCGGTTGCGTACACCGAACTCCACACCCTCCCGCGCAACGCTCGCGTCCACCGCAACCGCACGAGCCAGCAATGGTTTTAGTGCCTCTAGTGACTGCGTGGCACACACCACAACCGAGTTCGCGGCGATGATCCCCGCCTTCTCCGCGGCAATCTCAGCGATGGTGTCACCGAGGATCGCTTGATGATCCAAGTCGATGGGGGTAATAACCGCGATGGCCGAATCAATCACATTGGTGGCATCCCAACGACCGCCCAGGCCCACCTCTATGACCGCGGCATCCACGGGGGCGTCGGCAAACGCGGCAAACGCGAGTGCGGTGACAAACTCAAAGTAGCTAACTGTGTCACCTGAGCTTTCGGCTGAGCTATTGCCCGAGCTGGCACTGAGTGCATCGATCAGGTCGACGCAAGGGGCAACCTCCCGATACACCGCCACCAACTCTTGAGGGCTGATCGGTTCTCCATCTAGCGCAATGCGTTCGGCGACGCTGTCCAGATGCGGGCTGGTGTTGCGACCTGTGCGTAAGCCATGTGCCCGCAGCAGCGACTCGATCATCCGGCTGGTCGAAGTCTTGCCGTTGGTGCCCGCGACGTGAATCGTCGGATATGCCCGCTGCGGATTGCCCAAGGCATCCAGCAAAGCCTCAATTCGCTCCAGGCCTGGTGCCATCCGGCTTGGACCGCGGCGCGTCAAAGCAGCTTCGACATCAGCTAAAGGGTGCACTGTAACCATTAGTGCAAGCAGGGGATCGATTGCATGTCGATAACGGTAGTAGGGCTATCTGACCGTCTACCAGCGGCTAGGCGAGTTGTGACCTACACCGCTTACCTAGGCAGCGCTCCAACCTTTCGAGCTGACTCTCGACAACTTGTGCCAAGTTGTCGAGAGTTTGGTGGCCTCAGGCCGTCCCTAACTACAGCAAGACATCCACTCGAAGTTGACCGTCCTGAGCGGGTAGCAGCTCCAAATGCTGCACATGACCGGCGGACCGGAGATCGTTCTGCACGGTAAGCGCCGCGGTCAGCGTCGCTGGGTCAGCGCTAATCATCAGCTTCGTAACGTCGCTGCGCATAGATAACTTAGCGTCAGACTTAGCTTTACGTACGGCACCAATCAATACAGCGGCTGCCTCCAGCAGCTCCGGCTCTTCTATCGACCGCACGCCGCCAAGCTCTCGCGCCGTGGGCCAGCTACTGCGATGCACACTGCCGTCCTGCCACCACGCCCAGACCTCCTCGGTGACGAAAGGCAAGAAGGGTGCGAATAGTCGCAGCTGGGCTCGTAAAGCCAGCCGCAACGCGGCGCGGGCCGAAGTAGCGGGCGCGTCACCGTACTCGCCGTACGCACGGGTCTTTACCAACTCCACGTAGTTATCGCAGAAGAACCAGAAGAACTGTTCGGCCCGTTCTAGCGCGCGCGCATAGTCATAGGCTTCGAACGCGGCCGTAGCGGCATCCACCACCGCGGCAAGCTCGCCCAGCATGGCCCGGTCGAGCGGCTCGGTGACCGCCGACAGATCGACGCTGGTGTCGCTTGTCACAGCTGTTGTGAGCACGTCCGCGCCACCCGTCGTGCTCACACCGAGCACGTCCGCGCCTCCCGTCGTGCCCACACCGAGCACGAACTTGCTCGCGTTCAGCAGCTTCACGGCAAGGCGGCGGCCCACCTTCATCTGACCGGTATCGAAGGCGGTATCGGTACCAGGGCGCGCCGAAGCCGCCCAGTACCGCACAGCGTCGGAGCCAAGCTCCTCCAGCAGCGCCATGGGAGTTACCACATTGCCTTTGGATTTGGACATCTTCTTGCGGTCCGGGTCCAGAATCCAGCCGGAGATCGCGACATGTCGCCACGGCACTTGATCGTGCTCGTCATGGGAGCGCAGCATCGTGGAGAACAGCCAGGTGCGAATGATTTCATGCGCTTGTGGCCGCAAATCCATCGGAAAGACCCGAGAGTACAAATCGTCGTCGCTCCCCCACCCGCCGGCGATCTGCGGGGTAAGCGAGGACGTGGCCCAGGTGTCCATCACATCGGGGTCGCCGATGAAACCACCAGGCCGACCACGGTCGGCCTGCGTGAAACCGGGCGGAACGTCACTGCTGGGATCAACCGGCAGGCTAGCTTCATCCGGAACGAGAGGAGCGCAGTAGTCCGGTTCACCGTTAGCGTCTAGTAAATACCACACCGGAATGGGTACACCGAAGAATCGCTGCCGGCTAATCAGCCAGTCACCGTTGAGGCCGTTCACCCAATTGTCGTACCGGACGCGCATGTACTCCGGGTGCCAACTCAGTTCACGCCCGCGTTCCAATAGCGCGGCACGCAGTCGTTCATCACGGCCACCATTACGGATGTACCACTGGCGAGAAGTGACGATCTCCAGCGGTTTCTCGCCTTTTTCGTAGAACTTCACCGGACGGGTGATGGGCCGCGGTTTCCCATCTAGATCCCCGGCCGCAGCCAGCAATTCCACTGTCTTCTGTCGCGCTGAGTGCACAGTCAAGCCAGTTAGCTGCGCATAGGCGGCGAGCCCGACCGGTGAATCGAGGCCGGAGGGCGGGTCGGCCAGGATGCGACCATCACGGCCAATCACTGCACGGGTCGCCAAGTCAAGTTCTCGCCACCATTGCACGTCCGTAAGGTCGCCGAATGTGCAGCACATAGCGATACCGGCTCCCCGGTCGATTTCCGCCGATTGATGGGCCAGGACTGGCACCTCAACGTCGAATAGTGGTGAACGCACGGTGGAGCCAAATAGGTGTTGGTAACGCTCATCATCGGGATGAGCCACCAACGCGACGCAGGCCGCCAACAGCTCAGGCCGCGTGGTCTCGATGTACACCCGATCGCCAGCCGGAGCGTGAAACGCAACGCGGTGCCAATCGCCAGGGTGCTCCCGGTCTTCCAGCTCGGCCTGCGCTACCGCGGTACGGAATGTGACGTCCCACAGCGTGGGCGCCTCAGCCACGTACGCCTGGCCCCGCTCGTAGTTGCGCAGGAATGCCCGTTGCGACACCGCACGCGAACGTTCTCCGACAGTGGCATACGTCAAAGACCAGTCCACCGACAAGCCCAGCCGCTGCCACAGCTGCTCGAAGGCTTGTTCATCCAGCTGAGTCAGGCGATCGCATAGTTGAGTGAAGTTACGGCGGGAAATGGATATCTGTTGCTTGCTGGGCTTATCTGGCAGCTTGCCCTGCCCATCCGGGGAGCGGCCCCCCGGACCCCCCGGAACAAAATCTGGGTCATACGGCAGCGAGGGGTCACAGCGCACTCCGTAGTAGTTCTGCACCCGCCGTTCGGTCGCGAGCCCATTATCGTCCCACCCCATCGGGTAAAAGACTTCTTTGCCACGCATCCGCTGGAATCGGGCGATCGCGTCAGTATGGGTATAGGAGAACACGTGCCCCACGTGCAGTGAACCGCTCACCGTAGGGGGTGGAGTGTCGATGGAGTAGATCTGCTCGCGGGTTTTGGAGCGATCGAAGCTGTAAAGCTGTTCGCGTGCCCATATGTCTGCCCACTTGGCCTCGAGCCCATCCAGTGAGGGCTTCTCGGGAACTGTGCCGGCTGGCGGTGGCGTCGGGTGCTGCGGCTGTGTCATGCCGCAATGTTAGTAGCCAGCTACCGCACCCCAACCGTGGGATACATGAGGGCTTAAGCACCCGCTAGTTGGTAGCTGAGTGGCAGCGACAACTAGTGCCTAGTTGTCTTGATCGGAATAAGAATTTCAGGTTTTGAGCTCTCGGAGGCGGCTTCGAAGGTCGCGCACCTGCGAATCACGCCGCGCTCCCTGGGAAATTGCCAGGTCTTTGTCTAAACCGCGCAGCACATTGAACACCCGGGCGGAACGGACTAGATCTACGTGCCGCAGCCCCAGATCCGCAATGCGCACGGCCGAACCCAGATCTCCATACTGTGCATGTACACGAGCCAACGACGCGGTATGGAACAGTGCATCCCTCGGTGTGCTGGTGTCAGGCGAGGCAACCTTGCCATTCAGCAGCACCTCAGCCTCAGCGATGTAGCGACGAGGATCGCTGTTAGCGTGAGCGGCCAACGCCAGGCCGCTATGCGCAAGTTGGTACTCCAGCTCCTCTGCATCAAACCAGTAAAGCCACTCGGGGCCATGTGCCGCAACACCCGCGTTTTGGTATTGACCTCGGGCTTTCTCACACACCGATCGGAAACCGTGCACGTTTCCCGATGCCGCATACACATATGCCAAACGTGAGCTCGTTAAGGCACGGACCACTGGGTGGCAGCCGTCCGCAGCCAGGACAGCTTTACGGGCAAACTGGTTGGCTTCGTCAAGCTCGCCACAGTACACGGCTTGGTAGGCCATACACGCCAAAATATGCGCAACGAGATCGGTGTGGTCGCCTTCGTGGGCAGCGGTAAGCCCAGCTCGAAAGTATCGCCGAGCGGTAGCGTGCCGTTCGGCGTCGAAAGCCATCCAACCGGCAAGCTGATTAAACTGCGCACTAGCGAGCATCAACCGCCGTCGTACCGCTGGACTGGTGGTACGACCTCTGCTCAAGTATGCGGTGATAGTTTTAACCTGTTGATGTACCATGCCGATCGTCGCGGCACATCCCCCTTCCGTGTCATCGAGCCGCCGCAGTGGACCGATCATGTCCTCGAGTACAGCGGTAATATTCGAGCTCGCGTACGGCGGCTGCCGCCGCGCCGCCTCGAGCCGCCACATTCCGGCGTAGGAGCTACCAGAGTCAGATACCTCATAACGGTGAACGATCCAGCTACCACCGGATGGTATGGCAAATGAAGCGCCGTCAGGGGTGAGCATAGACAGCAGCGTATGCCTAAACCGCCCACAATAGTAGACCTCGCAGCTGCTGGCGAAAATTATGCAGCCAAGAGGCTCCCATCGCCGCTGGATAGCTAGCAAAGGTCGATATCAACCAGTGTGGTAGCTGTAGCGGAGGTCGGCGTAGTCCATTAAGCGCCAATCCGGAGTCCAAGCACGACGAATCGGCGGTAATAGACCGAGGTCGTCAAATTCGGCACCCCGTTTACAGTGGGTCCGGGGCCGCTCATCAGGTAGCAAGCGCGAGCCGCAGCTGACTACGCAGCTCGCGTACCTCAGGTAGGTGTCGATCCCCCCGCAGATGCGTTAAATCTTTATCCAGGTCGCCAAGCACTTTACGAGACCTCGCCGAGGCTACAGCAGGAGCCCGTCGAACTGCGCCTTCAGCAACAGCCAGGCCGCGGTGTAGCTCTCCCCGTTTTACATGTGCGCGAGCAAGCCATGCACTATGGAACAAGGAATCTCTTGGCCTATCCGTTTCCGCGGAAGCGACTTTTGAAAGTAAAAGCTTTTCTGCCTCCGAGACAAGTTTCGACGACTTTTTATTGGAGGCCAAGGAGAGCGTAAGGAGGCTTTGTCCACATTGAACATCCAGCTCAGCTGGAGAATACCAATACAGGTAGCTAGGAAAATCACCTTTCCCATCAGAACCTCCAAGGTATTTTTTAGATTCATTAATAGCCGATCGAAACCCACTCTCGTTCCCATCGCATGCTTTAACGTAAGCAACGCGAGATGAGACAAGTGAGCGAACAGCTGGATGCGCCTTAAACGAAGCTTTCGCCGCGGCGTCAGCTAGTTCTTTGGCATCCTCCAGTTTTCCCAAATAAACTGCTTGGTAGGACATGCATGCAAGTATATGCGCCCCTAGATTTTGCTCGCCCACGCTATGGGCCGCTTGTAAGCCCACTCGAAAATGCCTTTGTGCTAAACCGTGAAAATCGGCGTCATAAGCCATCCAGCCGGCAATTTGAGACAGCTGAGCTAGGGCGCCTAGAAGCTCGCCCGGCAACTTGGCGTCAGAAAACGACCCTACCCTCAGATAGTGGGTTGCCTGTAGAATAGCTTCACGAATATGCCGCAGGTTTTCTGTGCTTCCACCCTCGAGGTCATCCATTTTTCGGAAAGCAGCAATCAGAACCGTAAAATACTCCATTGTCGCTGGAGTAAATTTGCCGCGCGAAAAACTAGAGGCACCAAATAGGCCAGAACTTGACATGCGCAGGGGGGCCGCGCCAATACTCTTGACATACTCCCACGCCGGGGCAGTCAACGCAGCACCCGAAATCGCCATAAAACTACGACGATCCCCGTCGAACACCGTGCCTCCGCTCCCCAACCAGTCATTTATCAAAGCCTTCATTCCGTGTAAATCCCAGGAAACCTGGGTCCCCACATCCGCAGACACCCACTCCGCGGAACCCGCCACACCAGGCCACAAGCAGTTCGCCGCTATAACACGACTCGCCGCCTGGGATAACACATGCGCAACCACCGTCGGCAACGGCTGACGCGGAACCCGTGAACAATTCACCCACTCCGACGCCGTAGTACGGGAGACATACCCCGCACCCATTTCACGATTCACCTCATGAACAAGACGCGAAACCGACCACCCCACCTCACCCAACAACGAGGACAATTCAGCACGAGAACCAGCCACCACACCACCCGGCTCAGACATCAAAACGTTATGCCCGAGTCTAACCCGACCCTAAGCCCGAGCGTGAGGAATGACGTAAAAATGTATGTAAAATAAGCAAATTTGGCACACTGCCACGCCACGAGCGACATCGTGCGCCAAGTTGCCAGGAAGGTGTGAAGGCTCTGGCTTTGTGCTCGTGAGGTCGGCTCAACAGACAGGACGTGGATCGTTGGCCCCAACTGATCGAACGGTCGAGAAGTAATCGACTCTAGTCTCTAAAAGCAGATACCCAATCAGACCAGGTCTGGCCTTCATAGGGCCTCACGTGGTAGAGAGGTCACATGCAAAAAACCCTTGTGTTTATTGGAAAAATGTGGCTATGCCAGTCGAAGTAGACGCTGTCCCCCAGCCGGCTGATGCTAGAAGAGACTCGCTGCACGAGCTGCTGCGCCAGCCGCTCCCCGCGGATGCCGCCGAGCTCGTCAGCTCAGCCAGCGAGCGGCTCATCGACAACTCGGGGACCGGCCTTCGGTTAGCTGAAGCCAACCTTTCCGGCGCCGACTTGCGCGGCTTCAACCTTCGTAGGGCCAACCTCAACCGAGCTCGGCTCGATGGAGCACAGCTCGACGGCGCTGATCTCAGCGAATCCATGCTGATCAACCCGATCATGGAACGTAGCTGTCTGCGTGGCGCGCGGGTGGAGAGGCTCTATGCGCACGCACTAGCCGTGGTGAGTTCCGACTGGTCGCACACGCAGATGCGCGGAGCGCTGGACTGTACTGGCGCGCTGTTTCATGGTGTGGATTTCACCGACGCTGATCTTAGCGGCGGAAATTACGCGGGAACCACCTTCTACCAGTGCGACCTGAGCCGCGCGAATCTGCGTAACTGTGAACTCTCGGGGGCCACATTCAACGAGTGCGTGATGCGCGATACCCAGTTGGACGGCGCCCGCATATCGCATATGACGGTAACTCGTACCCAAGCGGCTGGCATAAGCCTGGTAGGGGCAGTAGGAACTGGTGTAGCGCTTCAGTCCATGGGTAGCTTACCCGGTGCGGATTTTTCTCAGGCGCACCTTTATCACGCCAGAATTCGTTCGACCGATCTGCGTGACGTCAACTTCTCTAATGCCGCATTGCTGGGTCTAGACATGTCTGATGTCGCTTTAACCAACGTCGAGCTGGCGGGTGCCGATCTATCTGAGGCAAGCTTGCGCGCGGTAAACGGAAAAGGAAGTTCGTTCCGCCGCGCCCAGCTTTCAGGCGCCTCATTCCTCAACTGTCGGATGGCCGAGACAGACTTTAGCGGTGCGGGTGCGGAATGCGCCCGATTCTTGCGGTGCACTATGCCCGGTTCACTATTCACCAGTCTCGACAATGAGCGCGGCCGGGCGTCCTTCACGGCACGCGGGTTGACGGCAAGGGATTGCGATTTCAGCGGCGCTGATTTCTCGCACGCATACCTGTACGGGGCAAGTTTCATCGGTGATCCAATAGGGGGAATGCAGCTGGATGGAGCTCGTTTCACCGGCGCGAACCTAGTGCAAACCGCTATTGCCGCCTCACTTCGCGGGGCAGACCTCCGACGAATACTCTGCGCCTACTCGCGGCTTACCCGATCCGATTTGACCGATGCTGATCTCACCGGCGCCGCGCTGCATCAGGCCACACTGATCAAGGTTGTTTTGACCAACGCCAACTTGACGGGGGTTAAAGCGCCCATATTTACTGACCGCTGCCGAGGGATCGATAGCGCGTCGCTGGACGAAGAGCTACGGCAATGGTGCGACGGCCTTGCCTCACTCCTGGACACCAGCAAACGGGCCTCCACCTAAGGAGGAGGAGTTGTGAACGGGCGAAATCGCATGGGCTCAGCTGCACACTAGACATTACCTGACATAAGTGCCGCGGTCCAGGAATCTTGGTAACATGGAAGCATGGAAACTCGTGCAGCATTTGCGTCGGTCCAGCCGAAGAACGGCACCATCACGATTCCCGTCGCTATGCGTCGGGAATTTGGCCTCGACCAGCCCGGCGCGCAGGTGGAGATCGTTGTGCGGGGTGCGGAGATCGTTCTCATCCCCCATGTAGCCGTTCCCGCGGACCAGCGGTGGTTTTGGACGCCCGAGTGGCAAGCGATGGAACGCGAGGCCGATCAGGACCTTGCCGCGGGACGGTTCACCGAGTTCACGACCGGTGAGGACTTCCTTGCTCACCTGGCCGAGATCGGCAAACGTGGCCCCGCCGCATGAAGTACCGCACTACGGCCGCGTTCGACCGTGACTTCGCCCGACTAGCCGTCGAGCACCAGCGGCTCTTTGCCGCCGCGGTTCACGGTCACTTCCTGCCCGCCATCGAGGCAGGTTCTTTTACCGGAAAGCCGCCGTGGCCGACGCGACTGCGTATCCATCGCCTTATTGGCACCGACGTCTACTCGCTCACCTGGAGTTTCAGCTCCCCAGATGGCCGAGCAACCTTTCACCTCGACACCGACGCTACCGTGCTCGTCTGGAGCCGAATCGGCAATCACCGCATCTACGACAGACCCTGATCGGCGCTACAACGCGGTAAGCACTGACGGCAGCTCGTCGGCCTGTACCAGCACCTCGCGCGCTTTCGAGCCTTCACTCGGGCCGACGATGCTGCGTGTCTCCATTAGGTCCATCAGCCGGCCAGCCTTGGCAAAACCCACTCGTAGTTTGCGCTGCAGCATCGAGGTAGAACCAAACTGGGTACTTACCACGAGCTCAATTGCTTGTTTCAGCACATCCAGATCATCGCCTATGTCGGCGTCGATCTCTTTGCTGCTCACGGCGGGGGCGGTTACCTCTTCTCGGAACTCTGGCTTGCGCTGTTCCTTACAGAAAGCAACGACCGCTGCAATCTCCGGCTCAGTTACCCAAGCGCCCTGAATTCGCGCCGGCTTGGAGGCGCCCATGGGCAAGAACAGCGCATCTCCTCTACCAACAAGTTTCTCTGCACCTGGCTGATCCAAGATGACCCGGGAGTCAGCCAGCGAGGAGGTGGCAAACGCCAGACGAGAGGGCACATTTGCTTTGATTAAACCCGTCACCACGTCCACGCTCGGTCGCTGTGTGGCCAGCACGAGGTGAATTCCGGCGGCTCGGGCCAACTGCGTGATTCGCACGACCGAGTCCTCAACATCGCGCGGCGCCACCATCATCAAATCGGCAAGCTCGTCTACGACGATCAACAGATACGGGTAAGGCCGGTACACCCGCTCGCTTCCAGGCGGCGCCTTGATCTCACCCTTCTTCACTTTGCGGTTGAAGTCGTCGACGTGCCGCACACCGGCCGCGGCGAGATCCTCATACCGCATGTCCATCTCTTTGACTACCCAACCCAGCGCGTCCGCCGCTTTCTTGGGGTTAGTGATGATCGGAGTGACCAGGTGCGGGATTCCCTCATACAGTGTGAGCTCCACGCGTTTGGGGTCCACCAGCACAAGTCGAACTTCATCCGGAGTGGCACGAGAGAGGATCGAGACCAGCAGCGTATTGATACAGCTGGACTTGCCGGCACCCGTCGCTCCCGCCACCAACATGTGCGGCATCTTGGCTAAGTTGGCCACGACATAGCCGCCCTCAATGTCTTTGCCGAGGCCCACGACCAAGGGGTGGTGATCACTGCGCGCGGGACCCGAACGCAGTACGTCACCGAGCGAGACGGTCTCGCGATCGGTGTTCGGTATCTCCACACCCACCGCGCTCTTGCCGGGGATGGGACTGATGATACGAACATCCGGGCTCTTCACCGCATAAGCAATGTTGCGAGACAACGTGGTAATCCGCTCAACTTTCACTGCCGGTCCGAGCTCAATCTCGTAACGCGTCACTGTTGGACCGCGAGTAAAGCCGGTAACAGCGGCATCCACATCGAACTGGTCGAGTACGCGACTGAGCGCGTCAATAACGACGTCGTTCGCGCGGCTCCGACTGCGTGCTGGCGGGCCCATCGACAACATGTCCGCGGGTGGCAGCTTGTAGTCGCCGTCAGATGCCGTGAGCGCCAGCTGTTCGGCGCGAGTTGGCGCTGGAGTATGCCCCGGAGGGGGCGTCGCACCCGATGTGGCTTCGGCAAATACTGCCTGCCGACGCTGTGCTGAACGGCGCGGCGCGGGCAGGACAGGTTCGAATTCTTCTGCTTCTTCGGCGAGAGTCGGGTCTTCCCTGTCCCGAGAGTCAAGCTGCGTAGGCGGGGCGCCTCGTCGCGCGGAACTCTTAGGCGCAACGCCTGGATCAGACTCGGCTGGGTCGGCGGACTCGGCCCTCTCTGGCTCGCCAAACGCAAAATCCAGCGCTCGCCGGACTCGTGCCGGCAGCGTATTGATCGGAGTGGCGGTGACGACCAGCAACCCGAAAATAGTGAGCAGCGCCAGCAGCGGCGCCGATACCCAGGCACTCGTGGCATCAGTAAACGGTGTTGCCACGTAATAGCCAAAAGCGCCGCCGGCAGAGTACCAGCCTTCGGGTGACCGCGGCGAAGAGCGAATCAGATGCAGCAGGCCTAGTGCCCCAGCGCTTAGCGCGACGCTCCCCACAAGCATGCGGCCTCGCTGAGATTCATCTGGGGCTTGGCGCATCAGGTGAATCCCGGATACCAGCGCCACGATCGGAACCGCCATCGTGGCGGAGCCCATCAAGAACCGTAAGCCCAACGTCAGTGCTACACCGAATTCGCCCGCTCGATCGAACCACACCGCAACGGCGGCAAGGATGCCAAAGCCCAGCACAAGCAGGGCCAAGCCGTCACGGCGGTGGGCTGGGTCAAGGTCGCCGGCTGTAGCAGCGTTACGGCCTACCACCCGAGCGGTGCCGCCGACGCCTGCGGCCAAACCCGTCCATACGGCAATGAACGGCCGGAGCAGGCTCGGCGGTCCACTCTTCCTCGAGGTACTGACCGAACGGCGTCTCGCGCCAGACGGACGAGCGCGAGACGATCCCTCCCCCCGCCTGCCGCCACCGCGCGAAGGCACACTTTTTCCAGCCATACCCAAACGGTAGCGCGTCAACCGTGGAAACCCTGGTAGCCCCGTCGGGTTATACGCAGCTACTGCCCTCATCAGACGTTATTACACGACACTAGGTAGGAAGCCGCCAGGAAACGAGTGGATTGAGCTGCCAACGAGTACCACAGACCAGCTGTTGCCCGTTGGCGCTACATTGCAACGTCGGCAGATAGTGTGGTTGGTAAGAGTCAGCGATCGGCTCGATTTGCACCTGCGTCGCTGGCACCAGCCCGGTGCGGCCAATCGTGCCAAGCTCAGTGCCTCTGCCGGCGGCTGAAACCGACACTATGCTGGTAGCGTCACCGCCCAGCTGCGTCGTCCCGACGAGTAACCGGGGATTGTCCGCGCTATGGGTGCTCGTGACAAAAATAGGTGCACCACCGCTCCAGAGTCGGCGACCGGTGTTCGTGGTAACCACTTCCGTACGTGCGGTATCCAATGGACATGGATTCACAATTGAACCCTTGCTGGTACAGCGAATCAGCGCGGCCGAGCCGCCCTCGCGCAGCACATATATAGCGCCCGTTGAACTTTGAGCGATCACATTCCCGCTGGCCGGGTTCACCACTTTCATGCCTGGATCAGGTCTACTGCTTAGGCAGATCATGCCCGAGCACTGTGCGGGTATCTCGGCAGCGGAAATATCCAAAGACCACGCGGGTGTGTTGGTGTTCGACGTGTTGACACCTTCAAGCCGAGCCCGCAGTCCGGGTACAACACGTACTAATTTGTCGTCGAGGAACGCAATGTACCGAGCGGAATCCCCAGCTTTTCGTGCAACGCTCGTCACATCCTTTCCGGTATCGAGCTCGCGGACTACCGTGGCGTTTCCTCCGTTCATCACAGCGGTTTCGCCTACCACGAGCGGGCTGGGGGCAAAGCCCGACGGAAGTAGCCCGGCGAGTTCATTTACCCCTGTATCAGGCAGAGCAGCATCATCAAACTGCCAGCGCTTCTCGCCGGTGGCAGCGTTAATGGCCGTGAACGTTACGCGCCCGCTCTGGGTGATTGCTTCGTGCAGCACAACGGTCTGCTGCGAGTACATCCATGCGATCTGATTATCGAAACGCCGTATGACGTGACCATCGTTGGCATTCACGATCAACGTGCCGCGATGTGCTTGCTCGCTACCTGCATTGTTGTTTGTGAAACCGGTCGGCACGCCGTCGCCGCTGACTACCACCGAGTCCCCCACGGCAGTAACGGAAGCACCCAGCTGCTGCCCCGAAAGCTCCCATTTTGACTGACCGTCAGCGAGCCCACGCCCCTGGAGCACACAGCTAGCACCATCGGCGTGTGGGCCAGCGCGCTGATCGCATTCGATCCCCACCAGCAGGTCGCCTACGATCGCCGACGCCCACATTGAGACTGGCTCCGCTGAACGCCACTGCTCAGTAAGCGGGTTGGGCTTGTGCACGGTCGGTTTATTCGATGATGTGGAACCTGAGCCTGAATGATGCAGCAGAATCGCGGCGAGAATCAGAACCACGACGCCAATAGTGATTCCAACGAGCCAGCGCCAATTGATGCGACGTCCTAGCGTTTCGTCATCGTCATCGTCGTCATCATCATCGCTGCGGGGCTGCGCAGCGTAGTAGTCTCCAGCGGACTCGGGGTGGACATACTGCTGCCAGCTTGGACGGGGAGCACCGGGCTGGTGATAGGGGTCATTGGCTGAGAGTGGTTGCCCGGCCGGTGGATAACCCGGCTGACTATAGGGGTCGTGTTCGGGGTGCAGCTGAGAGTTATACGTCACCTGTTTACCCCTATCGAAGTCATACAGCTACTCACACATGCAGTACCGCTGGCACGATCATCGGCCGCCGCCGGTAGGTAGAACTCACCCATTTGCTGACAAGACGCCGCAAGATTTGCTGGAGCGCACCAGAGTCACTCACGCCTTCGGCAGCCGCGGCGGCTAGTGCGGTCGTGATCAGTGGTAGCACAGCATCGAACTCGGGCCGGTCGGTGAATCCACGTCCCACTACATACGGACCACCGGTGACTTTGCCAGTTGCTTTGTCGATGACCACAGTGACCGCGATGAAGCCTTCGTCGCCGAGCACGCGGCGCTCCGTGAGGGATGCCTCCCCCACCTCGTCGACAGCAAGCCCATCAACATAGACATAGCGATTAGGTACCGTTCCCACGATGCTGACCCGGCCATCCACCAGATCTACTACATCTCCGTCGGCAGCAATAACGGTACGCTGCGCGTCGATCCCGGTGAGCTGGGCAAGTCGGGCGTTGGCGTGCAGGTGCCGCCATTCACCATGCACGGGCATGACGTTACGTGGTCGCACCATGTTGTAGAGATACAGAAGTTCGCCAGCCGGCGCGTGCCCAGAGACGTGCACCTTTGCCACTTCCTTGTGAATAACAGCGGCTCCGAGACGGATCAAGGCGTTGATCACTCGGTACACCGCGGTCTCGTTACCAGGTACCAGGCTGGAAGCCATCACGATGGTGTCGCCGGGCTCAATGTGAATGTGATGATGGTCGCCGGCCGCCAAGCGACCCAACGCGCTCATTGGCTCCCCCTGTGAACCAGTGCTCATCAACACAATCTCCTCTGGCGGAAGCTTGGCGGCTTCTTCCATGGAGATCAACGTGTTGTGCGGCACCGTGAGTAACCCCAAGTCACATGCCACGCCCATATTGCGCACCATGGAGCGACCCACGAACGCGACTTTGCGTCGATGGGCGGCAGCCGCGTTGAGCACTTGCTGCACACGGTGCACATGGGAGGCGAAACTTGCGACGATGATGGCGCGCGGCGCGGCACGAAACAGCTGGTCAAGTACTGGACCGATCTCCCGCTCCGGGGTGACGAACCCGGGCACCTCAGCGTTGGTGGAATCGACAAGAAGCAGGTCTACTCCTTCCCGACCAAGTCGGGCGAACCCGCCAAGGTCAGTGAGCCGACCATCCATCGGCAGTTGATCCATCTTGAAATCACCGGTGTGCAGCACCGTTCCAGCACTGGTGGTGATGGCAACAGCCAGGGCATCGGGAATGGAGTGGTTCACCGCGAAGAACTCGCACTCGAACGGCCCGAGCTTTTCTCGTTGTTCCTCAGCGACGGTGAGGCTGTAGGGCTTGATTCGATGTTCGACCAGTTTCGCCTCTACCAACGCTAGCGTGAACTGCGAACCGACAAGCGGAATATCAGGTTTAAGTCGCAGCAAATACGGAACACCGCCGATGTGGTCTTCGTGGCCGTGCGTAAGCACCACCGCCACTATGTCATCGAGTCGGTCGGCGATAGGTGTGAAGTCGGGCAAGATGACATCTACGCCGCGGTGCTCAGGTTCGGGGAAAAGTATTCCGCAGTCGACGATGAGCAGACGGCCGCGATACTCGAAGACGGTCATGTTGCGGCCGATCGCGCCGAGACCGCCCAGCGATACGACTCGGAGCCCGTCTGCGGGTAGCTCTGGAAGCTCAGACTGAGTTGTGGCCGCTGCGGCCGAGGTATGGATTTGTGACTGTGTCATTACTGAGAAACTCCATGTGGTGTCATGATTGTGCTGTAATCATTGAAATATCGGCCGCGGCAAGGTCGGCGGCGAGCACCTCACGTTGGTGCGCGGTTGCGTCGGTCAGCGGTGACCGTACTGGTCCGGCCGGTAGGTCCGCGCTGGCCAACGCAGCCTTCACACTGATCACCCCTTGCGTGCGGAAAATACCGGTGTAGGCGGGAAGCAGCGATCGGTGCAGCGCTGCGGCACGGACAACCTCACCGGCTTGGTAAGCATCGAGTAGCTCACGCAGCCGGGCAGCGGCAACATGAGCGACTACAGAGACGAACCCGACCGCCCCTATCGAAAGCAGTGGTAGGTTGAGCATGTCCTCGCCCGAGTAATAGGCAAGATCACTACGGGCCATCACCCATGACGTGGCACCTAGATCACCCTTGGCGTCTTTGACCGCCACGATCTGCCGGTGCTCAGCCAAGCGCACCAAGGTGTCGGTCTCGATTGCGACCCCGCTGCGACCGGGAATGTCATACAGCATAACCGGCAGTTCCGTAGCGTCCGCGGCGGCGGTGAAATGCCGGATCAGGCCCGACTGCGGCGGCTTGTTGTAATACGGGGTAACGACGAGCAGCCCGTGCGCACCAGCTGCCTGCGCGGAGCGGGCCAACTGCACGGTGTGAGCGGTGTCATTGGTGCCCACACCGGCGATGACCCGCGCCCGGCTTCCCACGGCGTTCACCACGGTCCGTAGTAGCTCGAGTTTCTCGGAGTCGGTTGTGGTGGGGGCCTCACCGGTGGTGCCGTTGACGACGAGGCCGTCGCTGCCGGCATCAATGAGATAGTTGGCCAGCCGAGCAGCGCCCTCGACATCTAACGCACCATCATCGGTGAAGGGGGTGACCATCGCGGTCAGGACTCGGCCGAATTGCCGCGTCACCGCTTCATGTCGACTGTCCATGTGCTAACGCTAGCAGCGAGTATCAAGCGTGGTTGGCTTCGCTCACCCTTTAGAGTCTGTCGCTGGACGCGAAGCCTGATGGTCGGCTGGCAAACTAAAAGGAGATCAGCAATGGACGTAGAGCTATCAATCGGTGAGATCATCTCTCCTGACTTCTGTGCACCCTCCTTGGTGATCGGGGTCGATCGTTATACAATGCAATCGTTCGACGGGCAGGTTGTTCAATGGAATAGTTACACGCTGACTTCAGACTCGGCGCAGCCGTTTTCGCGCTGGTGGCTGGTAAACACCCCTGGCCGTGGGGCACATGTCTTCACCGCAACGCCCAACGTGCCCGAGGCGGCAGAGTTTCGGAAAGAACTCAGCGGCCTAGTCGCACTCAACAGCGAGGGCAATGCAGACCTCTCAACAGACATTGGGGCGCTGGCAACATATATTGACGGGTTTGACGTGCTGTATGCAGAAGAAGTCTTTGGCGGCACGGAACGGTTGGTGTTCGTCGGTAGGCCTTTTCACGCCAAAATCCGTTAACTCGCCATGTCAACGGTAACCCTTACGAGGTGGTGCACGATAAAAATTTTTGCCAAGTTAGGAGAACTTGGCAAAAATGCGCTGCCACTGAACTGGTCGTTTCATCGATGATGATGGCAGTAGCTTGCAATCGTGCACCATGAACAGCCGCCGCCGCTCCAGTAAGATTGCACTTGCCGCGGTTTCGGTGGGTTTCATGATCGTGGTGCTCGACGCCGCGGCGTTGTCGGTAGCCATCCCAGATATCAAGCGAGCCTTCGGCGGTTCGCTCGCCAGCGTTCAGTGGGTGTCGAACGCCTACGTTGTGACGTTCGCCGGCTTCATGCTCAGCGCGGGACGCGTCGCGGACCGTTGGGGCGCTAAGCGAACGCTCCTTGCTGGAGTGGCAGCGTTCACGATTACTTCAGTCCTGTGCGCAGTCTCCCCCAACATTTCGGTGCTCATAGTGTTCCGCTTTCTGCAAGGGACGGCGGGCGCGGTTTTAGTGACGTCAGCATTTTCGCTCATAGCCCACGTGTTTCCGGGTAGCGATGAGCGGGCTCACGCACTCGCGATGCTGAACTTGTGCGGATCTATTGGCCTGACGTCGGGCCCGCTTCTGGCTGGAGTTTTAGTGGATACGTTGAGCTGGCGCTGGGTGTTCTTGCTCAACATAGTGACTGGCGCTTTCGTCGCTCTCGGGCTCCGGCTCGTCAGCAATCCGGACCCTCAGCGCCGACTTTCGGTCGATATAGCAGGCCAGATCCTGAGTGTGTTGAGCCTAGGCGGTTTAGCTACCGCACTGATCGAAGGACGGGCTTTAGGTTGGACAGCTCCGCTAACCATCACTGGTGCGTTGGTGTTCATTGTGGCCGGTATCGCGTTCATCGCCGTGGAGCGGCGTCGAATAGACCCAATGCTTCCGTTGTCGCTGTTTCGAACCCGATCGTTTACTGCCGGGAGTGTGGCGGTGGGAGTGTGGCGAGGCTCGCTCTATGGCCTGCTGTTCTTTTTGGCGTTCTATTTTCAACATTCTCACGGCTTTTCCAGCACGCTCACCGGAGTGGCATTTATCCCAATCACCGTCACGCCGCTGGTGAGTAACTACTTCAGCGGTAGCGGCATCGCACGCTGGGGTTCCCGATTCGTTGCGATCTCTGGTTTCGCGATCTCGGCCGTGGGAGCAGGGATTTTATTCATCGCGAGCGTGACCAGCGGGGACTACTGGCTGATCGGGATCGCGCTAGGGCTGATCGGTTTCGGTGGCGGATGGGCAATGCCCGCTGTTGGCCACGCGGCTCTGTTTAATGTTCCCCAACAGTTTTCTGGGATAGCGGCCGGAGTGTTCAACGCCTGTGGCCAAACGGGTGCGCTCATCGGAGTAGCCCTACTGGGATCGTTGGCTTCTGGGAACGCCCAGCTCGATCTAGGAACCGGGGCAACGGCGGTAGGTGCCCTGCTAGTACTTACCGCAGTCCTGCTGCGAAGGGGTCTTACGGTACGAACGTGAAGTCTCAGCCCTTCCTCGATGGCTGCGCCCAGCGACGCCCACTGCGGCCAAGGTGATACCTGAACCCACAACAACGTATGCGGATACGCCGGGGCCGCCGGGTATGAACGCATCAGCAGCCAGCCCACCCAAGAGCTGGCCGCCGATGAACAACAAACCTAAACGCAGCACATCAACCCTTTGCGCTACCCAGGCCAGCAGGGTGATGAAGGCGGCACCGAGCAACCCTCCCAAATAGAGCCAAGGCTCTAAGGGAAAGGCACTCAGCGAACCAAAGCCAAACCCCGCTAACGGGGTAACGATCACAGCCAGACCGACAGTCCCGACCGCGAAGGTGACCATCGCAGCTACCTGCGAACTGCCACAAGCTTGGCCGATCCGGGCATTTATAGCGATCTGCAACGGCATTAGCGCACTGGTTGCAAAAGCGGCGAATATAGGTAGCAGCGTGAGGTCTCCCAGTGGTTTACCAAGTTGAGTAAGGATCGCGCCGAGGGCCGCAAGCACCGCGGCGGCGACCCGAGCCGTGGTAATGGGTACTTTCCCGGCCGCGCTCAGTGAGGTCTGGTCGACGATCAAGCCACCGAATACCTGCCCAGTCACCGCTACCACGATGTAGACAGCAACACCAACCTGCTGGGTGGCATAGATCGAAGCGGTCACAAATGCGGCGCCGATCAGCCCGCCACTGAGTAATTCCCATCGCGCACAGGTGCGCCATAGCCCGCTCGCGCTGGCGCGAGTCGAGGCACGGGCAGTGATCAGAATGAGCAGTACGAGGAAACCGACACCGAAAGAGATCAGAGCTGCGACTACGCTGGAGCTTATCCGCTCTCCCAAGGAGGCGTTGATTCGCGTTTGCGCTACCGCCGCTAAGCCGCATACGCCCGCCGCGAGTAACGCGAGGTTTAGTGGGCGCGCAGGCCACCTGAGGTGCCGCATAGATTTATACATCCGATATCTACTAGTGGCATGGAAGAGGCATCACTGGGCTAGGAAACGACCTTGCCGATACAGTACAGAGGTGAAGTCGCACCCTTATGAGCTCATTGACGTGTTCACTGACCAACCGTTGGCGGGGAACCAGCTGGCAGTTTTCCCGCACGGTGAAGATATCGATGAGCTACTGCTGCAACCGTTGGCCCGAGAACTCAACCTGGCAGAAACCGTGTTCCTATACCCGCCTGAGGCTGACGGGCAGGCACGGATGCGGATCTTCACCGCATGGTGTGAGGTCCCATTTGCTGGACATCCAGTGTTAGGTACGGCTTGTCTGCTAGCGCGCGCCGCGCAGTCGGCACCGACGGTAGTGGACCTAGGGCTGGAAACCGGGAAGGGCATCGTTGCGGTAAAGGTCGAGGTAGCGGCCGACGGCTCCCTGTCGGGATGGATGGATCAGCCAATTCCGGTGTTGGAAGCATGGACCGGAATCCAAGGCGCCCTTCTGAAGACGCTAAACATCCCAGAACCCGTAGTCCCTATCCGGCTCTACAACAATGGCATTTTGCACCTGTATGTGATGCTTCCTAGCGTTGCCGATGTTCTCGCAATTGAGCCAGACTTCTCAGCGCTGCGCGAAGTCTGTGCCGGCGCACGGATCAACTGTTTTGCCGGTGCGGGTTCGGAATACACTTCACGGATGTTTACCCCTTTCGACCCAGCTTTCCCTGAAGATCCGGCATGCGGATCGGCCGCTGGACCACTCGCGGTGCACCTAATCCGACATGGCGTCATCACCTCGGGACAAGAAATTACGATCGCGCAAGGCGAGAAAGTTAACCGTCCATCAACGCTGCGGGCGTCAGCCACAGCAGAAGCAGATGCGATACAGAAAGTACAAGTGGGTGGCTCGTGCTATCTCATAGGCCAGGGCAGCTTTTTTCTTCCATAGATGTGTAGAACCCCGTGACGCACCAGTCGGGGGACCGGAACGTAGCGGGGTTCTACACTCAGCTATCGCTCTGACAATCCCGCGCGTTACAGCGGCCTGATTAATCTTTAGGTTTGCGCCGCATCCAAACCTTCAGGTGCGCACTCCCGGCCTCCTCACCGCCGGGCAAGCCAACGGGACCGCAGTTGTCACGTCGGCATGTTGACAGTAAGTCCCGCTAGTGTGGCGACTTCTGCGAGGCGTTTGTCGTAGGTAACAAATGAGACCAGGTTTTCCCGCAAACGCAACGCTGTCGCCAGATGGATCGCATCTAGACTGCGAACGGTCTTTGGAGTGATGATCTGAGCGCTGATTCGAACAGCCAGATTTAGCTCCACGAGGTCGATAAGGTCCAACACCGGAGGTAGCCTACTCACCGCTTCTGGCGAATGCCGCGCCAGCGCGCGGAATGACTCGATTTCCACCAGAACGGAGCTCACCCAACCGATGTCAGCGCGCTCGTCTAGCCACTCACGCAAGGCCTGTGATTGCGTTTCAGCGTGAACGAGTTTAACGACTGCTGCCGAATCAAGGTAGATCATCAGTGTTCCTCGCCGCGGGCGCGGGATAGCTCGTCAGCCACGTTGATTCCATCCGGCTCTCCCAGAGGCATCCGCAACGCAGCACGACGCAGCTGTACCGCACGTTCACGGCGCGTGGCTGCCTGAACCACGGCTTCCCGGATTGCCCTAGATCGGGAGACGCCTGCATGCGTAAGGACTTCGAGAGCATGTTCGGTGTCAGCGTCGGTGCGTATAGTAATTGTGGTAGTCATGCCATCAAATGTAAGACGTTTCGTCTTATGCCGCAAGGCGGAGCGCAAATGTAGCCGTGATGGTTCGCCGGCCTAGATCCTGCCCGTTCTCTCGAGCCGAAACTCCGCTCAGCCTTCGGTGACCAGAGGGCTGGATGCTACCTGCGTGCCATCTTCTAGCTCGCTGATGGTGAAATCGGCGAAAACGCTGGACGCAACCTCGTTAAGTTGACGCAAGCATTCCACGGCGAGTGCCCGAATCTCGGTGTCGGCGTGTTCGGTGGCACGCATGGCAATAAAGTGCCGCCAGGCTCGGTAGTTGCCCGTGACGACAATGCGGGTCTCGGTGGCGTTGGGTAGCACGCTGCGCGCAGCTTGCCGAGCTTGCTTCCTTCGCAGCGTGGCGTTCTCAACGTCAGCGAATTTCTTTTCCAAACCTTCCAGCAGCTGCGTGTAGGCGTGCTGTGCGGCGTCTGAGGCGGCCATGAACGTGTCATGCAGCTCTGGGTCACCGGCAATCACGTCTGGTTCCACCATGGCGGCATCGCGCTCGGGCACATACCGCTGCGACAGTTGGCTGTAGGAGAAGTGTCGGTGCCGGATGAGTTCGTGCGTCAAAGAACGCGATAGACCAGTGAGGTAAAAACTCACCACTCCATGCTCGAGGACTGAGAGGTGGCCCACGTCGAGGATATGACGAATATAGCCCGCATTGGTGGCGGTGGCGGGGTTAGGTTTCCGCCATGACTGGTAGCAGGCGCGCCCGGCGAATTCTGCCAGCGCTTGGCCTCCGTCGGCGTCAGTTGACCACGGCACCCCTTCGGGAGCTTGGAAGTTGGTCCAACCGATGAGTTGCACCTTCAAAGGCACGGTCGCGGGCACTACATCCTCCTCTTGCTTCTACAGGGCGCCAATCTACACGTGGAAAAAGCTCAACGGCTCCCAGGGAAGATTTCGGCCTACTGCGAATACCACCCACATCACGAAGTATCCGATCAGCACGCCTACCGGGAGATTGAGGGTAGGTAGTCGGAAACGACCTGTCCGGTTGACCACCATAGCCACATAGGCATAAATCACGACCGGCACGGCCAATAGCGCGATGAGGTGGTACCGGGCGGCCTGCAACACGTCTCCGTGGAGAAGATGCCACATCATTCGAGTACCGCCGCAACCTGGGCAGTCAAGCCCGGTAAGCGTCCGGAAAAGACAGCGTCCAAAGACAGGATCGGGTTTTGCATCGGTAGGACCGTCGTTGACAAGTACCCACGTGGCGGCTGAAGCAAAACATCCAAAGATCGCCAGCGGCGCTAGCCAGGTGGGGTGCAGCCATAAACGAGTTACGCGCTCCTCGAACTTGCTGACAACCACCTCTTGTGACACTTGCGCTGCCAGCTCCGCTGGAGGCACCACAGGAGCTGGCGAGAGAGATGCAGCACGTAGATTCGACACGTTTCCAAGCCTACCTGTCCCGGTAGTCTTTCTCGTGCCTACTGGGACAATCTCTCATTGCGATCCTGACACTTCAGGCAGGTAATAAGGTGCTGCGCTCCACCGATCTGACAGTGGTTGGACGAGCCCTCCGGAGTAGTTCTAACTCCTCCGACTCGTCCCTCGGCGAATTTCTAACAATTCACCAGTTCGGGCGATTGGTTGAGCAGCTGGGCTCGGGCTGAGGTAAACGCGGCGAACTCGGCATCGGCGGCGGCTCCTTGCGGGAACACACCGACCGCATGTTCAGCCATACCTATTCACTCGCGGGCGCGTATAGGCAAGCTACGCACACGTATTCGTTCGGTAGTGATGGAAACCACTGCTCCAGCGGATAAATCTTGCGCGACTGCTGGAAGATTGCCGAGAAGTAGGTCAGCTTGCTCGTCTGGGGTGAGATGGTCGAAAGACCGCAGCAGCACCAATGACGGACTGCGCAAGTTAGCTAAAGCAAGCATCGTAGCGAAGTCGCTATCCGCAGAAACGACGACACATCCAGTTGCGCCGGCATGAGACAAAATCACTTCATCGCTCGCAGCCAGCAGCCCGTGATCCCGAACGTGGGACGCCTCGTACCTGCCGTCAGCATTCAGGCGTTGTGCGATTCGAGGTGAAAGGTTCGCATCGATCAGCAGCTTCACGCCGCACGGGCCAGCGGAAGTTCTCGCTCAGCTGCCATAGCCGAGGCAAATTCCAGCGCAGCTAAAACATCATTGCGTTCCAGGTACGGGTAATCTTCGATTACTTGCTCGATAGTCCGGCCGGCCGCCAGCTGGCCTAGTAGCGCCGTCACGGTGACCCGCGTGTCGCGAACACAAGCCATGCCACTCATGCGTGTCGGGTCAGCTGTTATGCGGTCATACGTCACAATCAAAGTCTAGCAACTACACAAGACACTGGGCTATAACACCGGCAAACTCACTCGGCATCTGTAGCGCTGGTACAGAAAATACTAGGCGAGCACCTGCCCCACTCATCAGCAGTTGACTAGCTCCGGCGATTGATTGAGCAGCTGGGCTCTGGCAGAGGTAAACGCGGCTAGCTCGGCATCGGCGCCGCCTTGCGGAAACACGCCGACCGCATGGCAATTCTGGAAAGCCAATCGCACGCCGAAGTGACGCTGCAACACCGCGCGCATAGCGTCACTGGCCATCATCCGAAGGAGCTGACCACGAGCTTGATCATCCGGCGGTGGAGTTTGATTGAAAACGTAGCCGGCATCATCGTGACCGCGCTCTAATCGTTGTACGAGTTCATTAACCAACCCAAAGGCATAGGGCAACGAGTTCCGAATGCATCCGATGAACTGTTCATCGTTGACCTCGCCCCGTTGAGCCTGGGCGAGCAAGTCTGGCGAAACGGTAAGCGACATAGAAGCCTCCGGGACTGTGTGAAGTATCAGAGCACGTGAAAACCATTTTCACTAACTTGAGTCACAAGGTCAACCGTTGACAATCCTGGCAGATGAAGCTAAGCGATTTGGGGTGACAAGCAGGCGGGCTTGGGGAAACTGGCCTTTTCGGCGCCTACGATCAGCATCACTGGATAGGAACGAGCGGGATCTAAGCGCCGAAAGGCAGGGCAGCGCTAAACGTAGGATCAAGCGTCTTATGAAAAGTTTCAGAACCGGCTACGTGAAGCTATTACGTTTGCCTGGCCGCGCCAGTACGGCTCACAAGGCCAGGAGAGGCCGCAGGTGACGCAGGTGTCATCCGGGTCATGCGCGGGCTGATGCTTGTCCATCAATCTCCATGCGTCACGCCATAGCTCAACGTCGTGCACCTCGGAAGGCGGTAGCGGCTTGGCGTTATCGCCTGAGTTTACGAAAGATGCCCCGCCGCTGAACACCTCAGCGCGGGCAGTGCTCGGTGAATGTGACAGGAGGGCAGACATGGCATCAAGTCCTTTCACGGCGGGTAGCAAAGATTGCTCAGGAGGCCCACTAAATGACAGGTAATCGTCAAACCTGCAAACTGCGGCCAACTAACCGCCATGATAACGAAAAAATGTGACCATTACTACACGTGTTTCGGAAAAGCAAAATTTCTCTCATCTGGAGAGAGAAGGAAAAGGGCAACGACTGCGCAAAGATGAGCTAGGGTCGTCCACATGCCAAATCGGGTTGTCTTTGCTCAAGTTTTACAGCAGCTCATGGACGAAAAGTATCGGAGAAATCGCGCGGAACTTGCCGAGGCAGTCCATATCTCGCCCTCCGCTCTCTCGCAGTACGCCCGAGGGCGGGCAACCCCAAGCTTGGACGTATTGGTTTCGCTGGCGGAAGCGCTAGACGTCAGCCTGGAGTATCTAGTTTTCGGCAGGGAACAATCCGCCGCGCCTCTGGAACTGGGATTTCTCACCGCACACTTGGAGTCGCACATTCGAAACAGCCAAGCACAAACAGCTTCACTGCACGACTTGGTGGCTCGGATCGGGGCACGGCTCGGGGACTCCATTCAGTCAACCGCGAGGGCTTTGCTACCCGAAGCCTCCACATTCGCCGGAATGCTCACGCCCGTGGATGTTTTCAAACTCGAACGCTGTAGCAACCGCATCACGATCGTGACAACAGATTTAAGTCAAGAGGTTCTGGTCAAGCACAATGAAGAGGGAGGAATGGCGGCTCCCAGCATTTTTGCAGAGATCATAGCCGAGAACGTTAGAGAGGGAAGCGTTTATGAATACATAGTGCCGCAAGGAGCGGCCTGGAGTCAGGAAGCGAATTTACTACGCCAAGAAGTTATCCGGATCGGAAAACTCGAGCCTTCATATGTAGATCAGCAGGTGCAAGTATTCCATGTTCCCAACGCATGTAGACCGGGCTATGTGGTTCAACATTTTCAAGTCAAGAAACTACAGAGACGAGTCCCAGAGATACATGAAAGAATTGAACGATTTATTTATCTAGATCCAGACAACCAAAACCTTGGCTTTGTAGCATACATCGAGCTAACAAATTTCAGCTATCAGCACTTCGCTTTAATAAACAAGGGCGACGTGCCAAGAATACTGAAAGATCTCAGCATTATCCGCCGAAATAAGCATCATGATAGGTGATGCGCATACAAAGCCATCTAATCCGATTTATTTATTGCTTGCGCTCCCTAGTTCTAGGATACATGTGATCCCCAGAGCATGATCGCCAAATGTCTTGGATTTGTATTGGTGAAGAGAATGATTTTCAGAGCCCCCGAGGTTAAGAGCTTGAGCGCCTTTTTTTCGTTCATTTAAGTAAATCTGCCAAAAAAAATACGTAGTTAACCGTGCCTGTTTAACAACTCCAGAGTAGTAACAATGTGCGATAGATGTATTGTTGCCTGTCACACCAAATCCCCAAAGTTTGGAGCTTCGGAGCAAGTAGTGAAACGTAAGGTTGCTACAATTTCCTTGCTTAAGAAAAGAGACCACAGCATGGTTAAAGTCGGTCTCGTAACCGTCACAAAAACTGGATCGAAATGATCCGTTCAGAACAAAATCTAGTTCGCCACAATGCAAAGGCTCAGATTCGGCTCGATACTCATACTGGCCCTTGTGCCTAAAAATCGCCTCCCGCACCGGCCGCCCCCTCGGTCCCTGAGGAAATTCGTCTGGACGAGACTCTAGAATAACTTCCGGCCACGTTTCGTCGTCGGCATAAGCTGATTCGAATAAAGGTGCGGGCAGACTTTTCCAACCTGATTTACGCAGTTCACCCGCCAAAATCGGGCTGCAGTACCGCAGCAATACTGTTTCGCCACCAAGCACTTCGTTGAGGACATTCCGCAATGTAGTCAGTAAGGCCCCTATCGAGGCTGCATCTCCCATGGGACGCATCAAAACGACTTTGGCTAAGTCAAGGGAGTAGTAGAGCACTATGGCAGCAGATTCGGATTGCACCAGAAGCCCTTGGCCGCGGCAGCGACTCCAGTAAAATAAGGGATGACTTCCATGTACATCTATTCCGCTTTGCAAATAGCCCTGGACGCCTAGTTCAAGGGAAAAATTTGCATCTAAATCTTTTGCAATTATCGCGGATCCGGGCGAGTTTAATTTAGCTAAAATCTTCACCTCTATCTGGTGTTTTTTGTAATATGCCGAGCGAGAGTTTTCCTCCTCAAAGACATCACTATTGGCCTTTAAGGCTAATTCACAGCTTTTCATTGAGTTTTTCGACCTACACATAGTTAATTTGGTTATTTGACGTGGCAATTTTTGCTCTTACCGAAGAGCGGCGGCTAGTAAACACCGAGGAGTAATAGTTTGTTCTCGTACTTAATAATCACATTTCCTCCAAAGCGGGTATTCAAGATCTAAACTGTCATTTGTGTAGCAACAGGACAAAAGGTAAAATTAGCACGTTCATTACAGAGTAAGCAATGGCTAAGCACACCAGAGCCGTTTGCTAGGAAACGATCATGCCCCACGCCACTGTCCCCTAATCTATGACCCTAACCTCATACGTGCCAAGCACGATGAAGTATGATTTATCTATACCCCGCAAGGAAATTTTTAAACTCTGCCTCGAGGCTTGCTCCTGACGTAACGTCAGGAGTTAACGTCGTCTCCATCACCTCGCAATGTGGTGATGGAGGAACAGGAACGGTCATGGGGAAACGTGACAGTACGGGCGGCGAAACCTGGAAGGTCGGCGAACTCGCTCGGCTAGCTGGGCTGACCGTTCGCACACTGCATCACTATGACCGCATTGGGCTGCTGCGCCCATCCAACCGCACCCCGTCTGGACATCGGCTGTATAACGAAGCCGATGTATCCCAGCTACACCGAATACTGACGCTGCGGAAACTTGGGTTACCGCTGCCAGACATTGCCGAGTTGCTGCACGGTGAGCCAAACCTTGCCAGTTTGCTACGCAGCCACCTCGGTCATGTGAACAAGCAGATTCGTGCACTGCGTTCGCTGCGAACACGGCTCGCTGGACTGCTAAGCGCTGCCGAGTCGGCAGGGCAGCTCCCTTCCGCTGCCCTGCTTAATCTGATGGGAGAAGTAATGACCGCACAAGAGAAAATCAAAACCTACTTCAGCGATGCCCAGCTCGCCCAGCGTCGTGAGCAGATCGGCGAAAAAGCTATTGCCAATGTTCAAGCCGAATAGCCGAAGCTGATCTCAGAGGTACAAGCCGAAATGGCGACTGGCACCAGCCCGAACGATCCCAAAGTGCAAAAGCTAGCTCAGCGCTGGATGGAGCTATTGGAATCTTTTCATGGTGGAGACCCGGGCTTGCGCAACTCGCTTTACCGCATGCAGGCAGAGAACAGTACCGAAATCAGCCAGTAGCATGGCGGTCCAACACCAGAACTCATTGCCTACATCAAAACGGCAAACGCCGCCGGCGGTTCGTAAGTTAGCCCACTCAGGCAATTTAACGTTACCGCAAAGAATCGTTACATGTAACGATTCTTTGCGGTAACGCTCCTGACCCGAAATACAATGAAAGGCGTGCAAATTCAGATTTGGATTCCAAACACCCGGCAAGCCGGTTCGCCGAAGAATGCCATCGACAATTCCGGCCCCTTAGCCTGGATCCTACGCAAGGTAGAGATTCTGGCGATTTTCTGGGAATCGCCTGAGGTTCACAGAAAGGGAAGGATCAGGATTCGGCAAAGCGTTGTCCGGTGATTCTTTCATACACCTCTATATATCGAGCTCGCGTCGCTTCTACAACCTCTTCGGGTATCTCTGGACCAGGTGCGGTCTTGTTCCAACCGGTAGCGGCCGCCCACTCTCGCAGGAACTGCTTATCAAACGCATACTGAGCCCGGCCGGGTTCCCACTGATCTACCGGCCAAAAACGTGACGAGTCCGACGTCAACACCTCATCGGCAAGGACCAGATCGCCGTTAACGCTACGCCCAAACTCAAGTTTAGTGTCGGCGACGATGATTCTACGCTCGTAAGCAAGTGCCGCACCGCGGCGATAAATTTCCAGCGTTAGGCGCCGGAGTTCCTCAGCTACGTGCTCGCCCTCTTGAGTCACCACATTGGCAAACGTGATGAACTCATCGTGCACACCGACTGACTCCTTTGTCGTGGGGGTAAAGATAGATTCTGGCAGCCGGGAGCCTTCAACTAAGCCGCTAGGTAACTGCACACCAGACACAGATTGCTGTGCTTTATATTCTGTGAGGCCCAGCCCAGCAAGATATCCCCGCGCAATACATTCGACCTGAATCATGCGCAACCGTTGGCACCTGATGGCGCGGCCGGCCCACTCCGGCGGTACGTCCTGCGCCGAAATCACGTGATTGGGCATTACATCCGCCAGCTGATCAAACCACCACAACGACAGCTGAGTAAGGACCTTCCCCTTGTCTGGGATAGGAGTTGGCAACACAACGTCGTAGACAGAAATGCGGTCTGAGGCAACCAGAACGAGATCGCCTCGGTCTTCGTACACGTCACGAACTTTTCCTGAGTACACCAGCTTCACAGCGCTACCCTACTTGGTCCTGTTCCGGGGCAGATGCTTTACGTCGCCGCCACAGCCGCCGCGCAAGCAGAACGAGAAGGAGCACAACAACTACAGCCAACAGGTACAGCTCGTAGCGATGGACCTGGTCGTAGATCGCGGCGAGATGATTGCCAGCAAAATACCCAACGGCCGACCAGAAGCCGACCCACAACGCGGCGCCGAGAGCATTGAACGCAAGGAACCGGCGCCACGGCATGCCAACCAGCCCGGCAACGATGCCGTTAGCCTGACGCAGCCCCGCAATGAAGCGGGCCACGGTCACCACCTTGCCGCCGTGCCGGATGAAAAACTCTTCAGCCTTATCCAAATGTTTTTCGGTGAGCAAAACATAGCGACCAAAGCGCAGCACCAGGCGCCGACCACCGTAGCGCCCGATCGCGAAACCGACGTTGTCTCCAAGCACAGAGGCCGCGAATCCGATCGCGGCGACAACCACAATGTTGAGCTGCCCCGCTCCGGCGTAGACCGCCGCGGCGATCAAGATGGTCTCTCCAGGAACCGGCACCCCACAGTTCTCGAGCAGTAGCACTCCTGCCACGGCCCAGTAACCGTAGGAGTTCAAGAGCGGCGCGAGCGTGCCGAAGATCCCGGGAAGCTGTGGTGTCACCTCGGTTGCTCGCCCGCTTGCGACCCAAAACCACCGCGCGGATCAATGGTTAGGACCGAAGATAGGGCTGTGTCGGTATCGACAACGGGCATGGGGCCTCCTGGATCAGCCAGTTCGATAGATGCAACATGCGCGACGAGCACCCGGGTGATTTCCTACAGTAACGACCGCCGCCTCGGCCGGCGTCCACCATCCCCAAATAGCGGAGGTAGGGTTTTTTCAGCGGTGGTACTTGTCATTGGCCAGCACGCTGACAGCGCGCCAGCCCCAGTAGACGCGGTGCGCCTGGATCAATCCCTTTTCGATTTCCATGACTTCCACGAAGTCCATCTGCTCACCATCAGGACCCGAGCGCGGATACTCCCAGGTAGCGCGCCGGCCGTCAGTGAAAAAACCAGCACGGTGATACTGACGTAACACCGGGGTGCGCTGCAATACCTTCTCTAGGAAAGGCCGCAACTGCTCATGGCCCCGGCGCACTCCCTCGGTACCCAGGATATGTGGGATCAGCGGGCTTTCCAACGTGGCATCGGGCGCGTAGCAGGCCACCAAAGCGTCGACATCGCGGCTGGCCAGAGCACGTTCCCAAGCATGGGTGACCCTCTCGATTTCGGTGTGCGCAGTAGGTTCGGTAGGCATGGTTCGGATCCTTTCAGTCGTTTTTGAAAAACTGACACCGTGCGGAGTCTCGGGTGATCTGGCGGCAACGCAGGCCGATGCTCGTCGTTGCTGGCCGTTTAGGTTCGGGGCCGTCTTTTTCATGATCTTTCGTTAGTCCCTACACCTGGGCTTGCTTGACACATATTCAGAATACGCATTACACTATGGTTGTTATAACAACTTAGCTGAATTAGGATCATGGACCAATTTAAACTTGACGATTCAATCGGGTTCCTCATCAACAGGACCGCCGTATATCTCAAACGAGAGTTGCAGCGGAATTTTCGCCGCCACGGCTACACCGTCACGGCGGAGCAGTGGGCGCTGTTGAACCGACTTTGGGAACAAGAAGGGCTGTCTCAGGTTCAGCTTGCTGAACAAACTTTTAACGATAAGCCTAACGTCACCCGCATGTTGGGGGTGCTCGAGAAGGACGGCTTGGTGTACCGCAGGCAGAACGATGGTGACCGCCGGGCGTACGAGGTCTTTCTCACGGCCAAAGGCAAGGAACTCAAGGGCGGCCTGATTGCACAGGCCGTCGACGTGCTTAATCGAGCTCTGTACGGACTTGCCGAGGAGGACGTTGGACATCTGAAGAAAATACTCTGGCACATCGACGGAAACCTTGGCCAGAGCAATCCCCAGGTCAAGGCGCGGTCATCGCCTGACAAACAGCTTTTTAAAGGAAACCAGTGAGATCACGTGTACATGCCATCGCCGGAATTCTCGGTCTAACCCTGATCACGCTGTTCTTCACCGCCTCGATCACCGTCGAACTGGGCGGCGGCGAACAGGCAGTAACGCAGGTCAAACTGCTGATCGTCTTTGGACTGCTAGTCCTGGTGCCAAGCATGATTGTCACGGGCGGCAGCGGCCGGTCACTGATCGGCAGGCGGAGCAGCCCTCTGATCCGCCTCAAGCAAAAGAGAATGATCGCAATCGGCACGATCGGGCTTGGGGTCCTTACCCCTTGCGCAATACTGTTGCAGCAACTCTCAGCCAACGGCGACTTCACGACAACCTTTTACGCCATCCAAGCTACCGAGCTAATTGGCGGCGCGGCCAACATCACACTGATGGCGCTCAACCTACGCGCAGGATTACTCCTCACCGGCAGAATACAGGCGTCGAAAGCCAAATAAGAAACGGGCCGTGACGGCGTCATCAGAGTCCCCTTAATGCAATGATCAAAATTGTGAAGCGAGGAGGACTAGTGCGGCTGCCGGTACTGTCAGCTTGTTGGGACTGCCTGGAGTGCATGGGCAGGTGTTGGATCGGGCCGCGGGGGGATCTTTGGTGTGGTCGCTCAGGCGGCGGTGACCGCGCCCGTGGCGTCGTTTTAGGAGGTGAACTGGCCGGTTATTTCGTGGCGGTGTTCGTCGGCGCGCAGCCGGTGAAGGCCCGGTTGAAAGTGCGGCGATATCCCATTGAACGCGGACAGAAACCGTTGCGCATGCCCGGTTAAGGTGAATCTCTTTCCTCGCTTGTTCCCGCGCCCGGGTCGGTTGATGCGAGTTCTCCGCCCGGTTGTTGAGATACTTTGACCGGCGGTGTTGCACCGACGGTAGAACCCTGCGCCGCGAGGTAGCTGGCGACTTGTCGGTGACCAGCACCCCAGGCACGTACTGCCATCCGGTGAGCGTCTTAGGAAAGACCCTGGTCGCGGCCGTGGTATCTCCCCGGGAGGTGACCAGAATATCTAGAATATTCCTGTCTTGGTCCAGCGCTCGCCACAGGTAGTGGGTCTTTCCGTTAACCTTGATGAATACTTCGTCAAGGTGCCACTTATTCCCGGGGCGTGGCCGTCGGCGGCGCAACGTATTGGCGTAGGCCTGGCTCGAGCTTGTAGCACCATTGCCGCTCCGTCTCGTGGGAGACCACGACGCCCGTTCCAGCATCATCTCCTCGACCTCGCCGAAGCTGAGCAGGAACCGATGGTAGAGCCAGACACAGTGGCTGATGACCCCTGCCGGGAAGCGAAACCCCTTGTAGGACGGCGCACCGACGGTCACCAAACCTCCTCATCCCAGCCACCCAGATCACGAAGTTGACAGTGCCCCGGGCACCGCGCCGCGTTTGGATCGTCGGTCACCAGCTGCACGATCCTGACTCCGGGCACGATGAGCCCGACACGCTCCACCGCCAAGCCCTCCAGTCCCAACAGACACGACCCATCATCGCTACGGTCAATCACGATCCGCGGCTCTCCTCTCGCTGCTCCAAGACACAGCGAGGATCAAGGAGTCGCGGGGCGCCCTCGTTTAGGCGCGCCGGACCAGCTCAACAGCAGGTTCGCCCGGTCAAGATCGAAGAACCGCTTTACTTCCCTGCAAGCCCTAACGACCGCGCGGTGCATGCCATAGCATCCTTAGCATGACCGATGCCTTGTCGATAGGATTTGGCGATTTAGTATGTCAACTTAGCGAGATGTGTGAGACTCAGGGTGTCAGCTCGTGCTCTAGGCTAGTTGTGGGGATTGCTGGACCGCCCGGTGCTGGGAAGTCGACCTTGGCGGCGAACCTGGTAAGCCAATTGAGGATGTCTGGGAGATGTCCCGCAGAAGTCCTTCCTATGGACGGGTTTCACTTGGCAAACGTTGAGCTAGAGCGTCTTGCGCTTCGTGATCGTAAGGGTTCACCCGACACTTTCGATGCGGCTGGACTTGCTTTCTTATTGCGCCGGATTCAAACGGAGGAGGAGGCAATTGTGTACGCGCCAACATATAGCCGGACTATGCACGAACCGATCGCCGCTGCCGTTGCAATAACTCCAGATATTAAGATCGTGGTACTCGAAGGAAACTACCTCTTGCTTTCTTCTCCACCTTGGTCAAGGCTACGTGGCGGTATCGCCATACCGATCTTCCTAAATGCTGACTGGCTAACGTGCCGTGCTCGGCTGATTCAGAGACACATTGCGGGTAGGCTTACGGCTGAGAAGGCTGAAACTTGGGTTGACAACTCGGATCGCACTAATTTTGATCTCATTGTTGCCGAGTCACAAACAGCTACCTGCTACATCGTTTCCGAAGGCAGGTTAGTCGGCCCCCAGCGATCCGATCCATTCCCGAGTTCCAAAGTAAGAACAGGAACCGGAGGCGATGCTAGCAGCAAATTCAAGTGCGCGCACGAAGGTTAAACATTCGCCAGCATCGATCCCGCCGAGGCAATTGCGTAGCTGAACGCGCCGTGCAAGACATCGCCCGAGCCGAGCGTGTCGACAACACTTATAGTAGGAATATCGACTTTGCCAAGTCCGGTCCCCGTCTGCCAGATAATTGGATCGCTCCCCCTTGTTACAGCGGCCAGTCTCGGTCCTGCGGCAAGAACGAAGTCGAGCAGGTTACGTTGCTCAACATCCGGTGGCAGAAATCCTCAGAACAAATCGCTATATCGACCAGGTGAAGAAACATCCGCAGAAGTTGGCTTCCAGCTTCCTCCATCCATCACAACTGGGATACCGAGGCTACGCGCTACGGCAGCGCCTGCTAGACCAATCGCGGCTGGTGCCCATCGACCATCAGAACGGTCAGCTCGGTGCAAAAGCATCATCCAGGCTATGGATTCGGGATCAGGTTTCAAAGCGTCATCGTTCAATGAAATTACGGCACGGTCCCCGGTCCGCTCTTGCACCAGAATGCTCGAGACCGGCACACCGGCCGAGCCATTGGACGTATCCCACAACTATACGTCGAGCTCAGTAAGTTCAGCCGTAACCGCATCGGCAAGCGTTCCGTGCCCGACGGCACTAACTAGTTTCGCTATGCCGCCTAGCGCGGAGAAGGTAACCGCCGCGTTCGTTGCTGGACCACCTGAGGCAGTCAGATAACGTAGGGCACGTTGTTTTTGGTTTGGGCCGATTGGTTCGGTGAGCAAGTAAATCGAATCAAATATTGCTAAGCCAACGAAGACACCGACCGGCGCGCGATTAGGATGGTCCATTGCTTTCCGTTTCTGCTAGTGCCAGTCCGGACTGAGCCGAGTCAACCGTGACCCGTGCCACTAACTTTCCTGTGCGGTCTGTCGTCGGATTACATGAGTTAGGTGGGCACGCACCGCGTCCATGTAGGTGGTCTCGTGAGCTGCAAGTGAGCTGAGGTCGATGACGCTGGGCGGAATATTCAGTACATGCGCTACGTTACCTGTCGATCTTGATGTCCATCCGCGCAACGTGATGCGGATTCTTCGTCATGCGCAGTTTTCGGTGACGATGGAGATTTACGCGCAGACATCATCAAAGGCAACGCGGGATGCTCTTAAGCGCCTCGGCGAAAGTTTAGGAGAGTAGGTCGTTGCTGCACTTTGCTGCTGTATTGCCTGTTTCCAGCAGGGTTTCCATCAGTGTTTGTGCTGGTGGGCGATACTGGGTTCGAACCAGCGACCTCTTCGGTGTGAACGAAGCGCTCTACCACTGAGCCAATCGCCCTAGCATAAATCACCATACCGGACGATCAACATCAATCGCGGACCACCCAAAGCTTACGAGGTGGTGCACGATAAAAATTTTTGCACAAGTTCTCTTAACTTGGCAAAAACACGCTGCCGCTGACCTGGTCTATACCCAGAGCTAAGTGCAGATTGGGAACAGCAGGCCGCACTGGCTGACCGGGAAACGCGGCTACGGCAACTGCCCGAGCGAGGCCGCAGGCATTAACCGCCGCTACCGGCAACGGCGCCGCTAGCTACCACCTTAGACGGCGCTTTCGGCATTACTCGGCCGCGCTCGAAGCTCACCGCGAACGCCGAGATGCTCGCCAGTTCCGCTCCTAGCTCGCCAGCGCCGCCGATCACCGCGCCACGTTCGTCCACGTCGAACGGAGTCAATGCCCGAGGAGGGGCGCCTTCCCCATGCGGCAACGACCACAACACATATGTAGCCTTGCGGACCCGATTGCGCGGCAAACCTTCAGCCAGAACCTGTAAGTGCTGGCCGTGCACGAGCACGCGGCCGACGGTGCTGCCGTCGGAGCTGGCAAGCCGCACGGATGTGGCATCCGGCGCGCTTTCCAGCGCAACAGCCCGAATCCGTTCCCAGACCTGCGGTGGTGGTGCCACATCAGGTATCTGCGCCGCAAAGCCGCTAATCGCCTCGGTGAACTCGGCGACTGCTTCCTGGCATGGCGGGCAAATAGGTAGATGGAGAGCAAACGCCGCACGGTCTTGAGCATCAAGGGCGTAGAGTGCCCAGCCTGCGGCTAGCTCCGCGAACGACTCATGGTCATCTGGCAAGGTCGAAGGGTTGTTACTCACTGGGCACCCCCTCTCTCCGTCGGTGTATCTCGGGGGCCGCTGTTACCACCCAGGTCCGAACTTTGATCGTCACCATTGCTCAGCACAGCCGCGAGCTTGCGCATTCCCGCTACCATGCGAGTCTTTACGGTGCCCAGCGGTGCTTTGGTCAACGAAGCGACTTCAGCCTGGGTGTAGCCGCCGAAGTAGGCGAGGAGTAAAGCTTCTCGCTGTGGGGTGGGTAGCTTCAAGAGCGCGCCACGTACCTGCTGCTGGCGCAGCGAGGCCATAACTTGTTCGTCCACACCGCCGCTATCATCAGTACGTCCGAAGTCCAAGACCACCTGGGTGCGTTGTGCATCTCGCCGCCGTCGCAAGGCTTCCTCGCGGCGCACAACATCGACGGCTTTGTGATGAGTAATCGACAGTAGCCAGCTGGCGTAGCTACCTCGGGCGGCGTTAAAGCTACCCGGATTGCGCCACAGTCCAAGAAAAACTTCTTGCACCACGTCTTCAGCGAAGCCACTGTCGCCAATGATGCGTACCGCAAGCGCGTACGCCATACGGCCGTATTTGCTATACAGTTCGTCCAGGGCTCCAGGCTCACCTAACGCAATGTTTTTAGCGAGCGTGTCGTCTGATGCGGTCAGAACACAACTCCTCATGGACATTGTTCGGCAAATAACCCGGCCCGGTTTGGCACCGCGTGGAATCGGAGTCCACCATACCGCGCTAGGCAGCATTGTGCCTACCTGGCACTGCGCGTGCCCGTGATGTTGTTCCGGCGAGCGCCGCGCGAGAGGCGCTACTTTCAGATGCTTGCGATGCAATCGCCCATGTCACCTAACAAGAACGCCCCCGAGCCGCGACTGAAGAGCATTTGGTTCGTTAAGCATTGTGACGGCACGTCTAAGGCAACAGTCGTCTAAGGCAACGTCATGAAGCGCTACCAGCTCGATTGCGTCAGCATCCACCGGCGCAGTCAGCGTTAATGTGGTCCAGGTTACGTCCTCAACCCATGAGGTGTGCTGATGGAAAGCTACCGCGCCAGTAATGTCGAGGTGCAGATTGGGCTTCGGCTGATCGCACCTGAGGGTAAACCGGTACATGTTTGCGCCACGCTGCGCTACGCGGGCAGCGATCCCTACGCCGTACATGTGGTGTTTCACATAGAGCGCAGCGGCACTAATTCTCAGCCAAGCGTGCCAATCAGCGAGACAGCGGCAGTTAATTCTATCGTGCAGGTGACCCCAACATCTAGCACCAGCACACAGGAACTGGAAAGCGAGATCATGTGGAGCTTTTCTAGAGAGCTCCTCACCGATGGACTACGTATCCCTTCGGGCTACGGCGATGTGCGAGTATGGCCTTGGAACGGCCAGGGGCGTACATGTGTCGGGCTGGCTTTATCGTCTCCGGATGGTTACGCACTGTTTGAAGCGCCGCGTTTAGTGGTAGAGCAATTTCTGAACCGCTCGTACAGCTGTGTTCCGTCGGGCATGGAAGAGCAGTACCTCGACGTTGACAGCTCGCTAGCCCTGCTGCTCGGAACCCCCGATGCAGGCGCGCACTAACCCCGGGTTTGAAGGCTGCGAACGGAGTGGTTAAAGTCGTACTCGCACAGCATCTCGTGCACGTGAGGGATGCGCTGTGCGCTGCGGACGTGGCTCAGTGGTAGAGCATCACCTTGCCAAGGTGAGGGTCGCGGGTTCGAATCCCGTCGTCCGCTCTCGTAAAACGTTTACGTCAGACCGGCGGAGTCGGGTGTTATTGATCAGGCTGATGAGGACCAATTCAGTTTCGGTAGGTTTTTGGCGGAGTGGCCGAGTGGTTTAGGCAAGGGCCTGCAAAGCCCTGTACGCGGGTTCGATTCCCGCCTCCGCCTCGGGCGATTGGCTCAGTGGTAGAGCGCTTCCCTGACACGGAAGAGGTCGCTGGTTCGAACCCAGTATCGCCCACCAGTTATCACAGCAGTTCAGAGGGGGTTTTCGACTCAATCGGAAATCCCCTCTCTCCGTCCTGGGCAGCCAACCGATCCGCTCCCGGTTGGCCCACATGGCCGTCATGGACGGTTCAGCACTGTTTGAGTTCGACAGTGCGGGGTACCACCTTAAATGTTTCGGGGCATTGCGGCGTTGCTGAAACAAGTTGCGAGTGAATGTAGACAGCCGCGACGAGTGATGCGGTCAGTATGCCGATCAGAGTGGAGGATGCCATGAGCGACAATTCCGCTGATTTCGAACAGTTCATGAAGGGGCGAGAGGCCGTCGGTCAGGCCTACATCACCGGTGATATAGGCCCGCTAGCCGCAATCTCAGCACGACATGATCCAGCAACGTTCTTCAGCCCACAAGGCGGCTATGTGCAAGGAGCAGCCGACGTCCTTTCGACAAACAAGCGGGGGGCCGGTCAGTTCCAGCCAGGCGGAGACACCCAATTCGAAATTCTCCACATGTGGGCTAGCGGCGATCTGGGGTACTGGGTTGGCCTGCAACACGCGAAAGTGTGGATGGAAGGCCAGAAAGATGCGGTTCCGATGCACTTGCGCATCACGGAAATATTTCGCCGCGAAGACCATGGGTGGAAGCTGATTCATCGCCACGCCGATCCCCATGCTCATCCGACAGCCGAAGTCGATCGCTGAGTGGTGGAACAGGCGGGAGATAGCGCAGTTTCGCGTCACTGCCAAACCTGGGAAAATCGGATTTGCCGGTAGATCAGTTATGGAAGGTTTACCCCAAAGCCCCTTGGGGTAACGCAGTCGTTTCAGACCAGTGTAGGCGTCCGCCGCCCGACCAAGGAGAAACCATGGCCGCAGAGAACCCAATCGCCGCTGAACAGCAAGACGCCAGCGAAGTCACTGATGAAGACGTCCTGGGGGTCGATCCCTTAGAGCAGGGTATGGATCTGGCCGAGCAAGACGGGTACCAAGAAGCCGACCGCTACGGGATGACCGCCCACGAGCAGGCGACCTCGCGGTCGTGGGATTCCCGGCTCGCCGAGGAAGAGGCCGACAAACCGAGCACGGGCCAGACACCAAGTTCACCAGGTCAGGTCCCAGTGGCTGATATAGCCGGAAGCTACTCGCATGGTGGCGAGGCCGGTTACGACACCGGATACAGCGACGGCAACAAGGGACTTATCGTCGAAGAACCTGACGAACCAGCCGCAGACGAAACGGTGTCCACGCGCGAGTGGTGATTGCGCACCTGGTGATCATTCTAGCGCAACCCAGGTGTTGCGACAAACGGAGGGTGTGGTCACGGTCACGCACGTCCACCAGCGTGGGTGTCGGGCTCTCCCCTAAGCCGTCCGTTGCACAGCCTGGCGTCAACAAGCGCTAGCGCAATTCCTTAGATCTATGGCAACGAAGACCGCTAGCGGCGTTAATAGCTACATGCTTTACTGCCTTGTCGTAGGTAGCGAACTCCTCGTGTTGTTCCCTGCCAGATACGCCTTGCCACGACGCCCAACCTTGTCCTGGACTTGCATCGCTAATCTTTCCTAACAAACCTGCCCGTGCCAACGTGCAAAGATCAATGGACATGTCACCTAGCAGTAGTGATGTCAAACGATCAGTGCATGCATCGCGTATCGTTTCCGCATGAACAACGTGACGTTCCTAGCTCGGCTTGATCGATCTGTCACTCCTGAGGAGATCAAGAACCTTCAATATTCTGTCGGCTGGTCCGGTGGTGATCTCGAGGACTGGCTGTCATGCATCGGACACTCACTGTGTGTCGCAACTGCTCGTGACATCAGTAGCAACGAGCTAGTCGGTATCGGATTTCTGGCAGGCAATGTCCGTCATGCTCAATTGGTTGACCTCACCGTTCACCCGCGGGTGCAGCGACACGGCGTTGCACGGCAGCTGGTTCAGCTTTGTCTAGGCTTCGTTGTCGAGCACGGCATCAAGTACGTGGGCCTTACCTGGGCGGAGTCATCGCCCTGGCTGAAAGACTTCTATTTCCGTGCTGGATTCCGAGAGATCCACAATGCCATGTGGCTCGAGGAGTCGATTATCCGAGCGAACGCACCCGTACTAAAGGAAGAGCAGTAATGGCCCGGTACTAACGAGCATCTGCGTCACTGAAATATTTCGGCACGAAGACCACTGGTGATCGTTCTAGCGCAAACCATGCGTGGTGACAAACGGCGGCGCGGTAACGGCGGCGGCAACTTCGCGACCGCGTACGTCAACCACTACCGTTGCTGAGCCCTCGGCCGCCGCGTCAGCTTTCAGCTCGGTATCAACCAGCGCTAGCGCGATTCCTGTGCCCAGCGTCGGAGAGAACGTTCCGCTGGTAATAACACCGCGCGGGACGGAACCCGGCTCCGCGCGTACCACCATCCCAGGCCGAGCGATGGCACGATCGGACAGCTTGAGCCCAACTAGCGCGCGTGCTGGGCCAGCAGCCCGCTGCTCCAGCAACGCATCACGACCCCAAAAAGCGGGCTTGGCCCACGCCACAGCCCAGTCCAGACGCGCCTCCAATGGCGTCACGTCTGGACTCAGCTCATGACCGTGTAATGGGTATCCCATCTCAGTACGGAGTGTGTCCCGCGCGGCCAAGCCACACGGCGCGCCCCCAACCGAAGCGGCGGCGGTAAGTAAGTGATCCCACATCAGTGCCGCGTCACCGGATGGAACGATGAGTTCATAGCCGCGTTCTCCGGTATAGCCGCTGCGACACACCATGATGGCTGAGCCGGTAGCCCCAGACTGGACAGTATGGAAGCTCAAATAACGCCCTGGGCTCGCCACGCCCACCTTGTTCAGCAGCTCCGTAGAGCTGGGGCCCTGCACCGCAATGATGGCACTACTACCATGGGTGTTTTCTACCTCAACCCCATGCGGCGCGTGCTTAGCCAACAACTGAGCAACATAGCCGGTGTTCGCGGCATTCGGCACGCACAACAGCCGGTCGTCACTGACCCGATACACAAAGACGTCATCTACTACCCCACCGAGCTCGTTGCAACACAGCGTGTACTGCGCCTGGCCCTTGGAGATTCGATTTATGTCATTGGTGAAACAACTGTTGATGAAGTCAGCTGCACCCCGACCGGTTACCCAAACCGTTCCCAAGTGAGAAACGTCGAATATACCTACCCGTTCCCGCACACTGGTGTGCTCGGCGAGCACACCAGTCGGATACTGCAACGGCATCTGCCAACCCGCAAAGTCTCCAAGTTTTGCACCCAACGACTCGTGCCGGTGCAGCAACGGACTACACAGTTCACCTTGATCTAAAGCCGTCATAGAACGAACGTACCGTGCGCGGCTTACCTACGAATAAGAACGTGGTAGAAAATCCCGCAGCGCCGGCACCTAGATGATCTATTCCAAGG